>NZ_JAIUHJ010000002.1:0-421911 GCF_020165105.1 Mesorhizobium sp. CA5
GTCCCCGCAACCAACCTACTTGCGATGCTATATGCTCTGCCTCGTGATGCGGCCGACGTCTTAATCCAAGTGCCTAAAATGAGGTTCGCCGGACCACACAAAATCATACGAAGGACATGAATTGGCGAACCACCCCGCAAGCTATTGATCTTCATTGGTAAAGGCCGTCCCTCAGCGACTAACAAGATCGTTATTCGCCAATGGGTTGCGAAGCAGTTCGCCAAAGTCGATTCAAGAAGCTGATCCAGCCACTCGACGATCTTATTATCTTCTCTGAATGGCAGCTTTGCGCTGATATCGGCCGCCGCGTGGGCTCTGGCGTTTCCCAAAAACGGTCATTGCTAGTGGCCTGGGGACGCCAATCGCAATCGATTCGCTTCGTCAGGCTGCGCGGGCGAAGCGGTCGATCCTGAAATCGTCGAGCGGCGTTTCGCAGCGGCCGGTCATCATAAGCTCGGCCATGGCGTCGCCCACGCCCGGGCCGAGCTGGAAGCCATGCCCGCAGAAACCGAAGGCATGGAACAAGCCCGGCGTCGTCATTGAGCGTCCCATGACCGGCAGCATGTCGCGCACATAGCCCTCGCAGCCCGACCATGTGCGAATGACCGCGACCCGCGCGATCGCCGGCAACAGCCGCGCGACTGCGTGCAATTGCACCGGAAGGCGCATGGGATCGGCGGTTGCGTAACCGGGATCGAGGTCCACCGCCACCCGCTCGGCCGCGCCGCCGAAGACGATGTTGCCGCGTTCGACCTGACGCAGATAGGCGCCATGATCCTTGTCGCGCGTCCAGATGCCGACCACCGGCAGGATTCGGTGCGGCAACGGCTCGGTCACGCCCATCTGCGGGCCACGCGCGTCCAGCGGCACCTGTTCGCCGAACTGCGCGGCGACGCGCGCGCCCCAGGCGCCGGCGGCGTTGAGCAGGCACTCCGCGGCGAACGCACCTTTCGAAGTGTTGACAAGGAAGCCGGAGCCAGTGCGCTTCGTCGTCTCGACTTCGGCGTCCTGGACGATTTCCGCGCCGAGCTTACGGGCGGCTTCGGCAAAGGCCGGCGCGATCAGCCGCGGATTGCCGCTGCCGTCATGCGGCGAGAACGACGCCGCGATCGCCTCAGGACCGAGGCCGCGAAACCGGGAGCGGATTTCGCGCGGGGTCAGTTCCTCCAGCTCGAGCCCCCAGGGTCGTGCCGCCTGAGCGTAGGCCCGCATGTCGGCAAGACTTCCCTCATCGAAGATCAGTCGGATGTGACCGGTGGCCCGGAATTCCACGTCGCGGCCAAGCATTTTTTCGGCCTCGCCCCAGAGCGTGAGCGAACGATTGGCAAGCGGCAGCTGGGACAAATGGCGGCCGGTGCGCCGGATGTTGCCGAACGAAGCGATGGTCGCCCCGCTGCCGATCCGGTTGCGCTCGATCAGCGTCACGCGCGCGCCTCGCCGGGCGAGGAAATAGGCCGAAGCCGTCCCTATCAGGCCGCCGCCCAGCACGATCACATCCATGGCGGCTCCTTGCAAATAGCATTCGATCCTCACGCGATCTTGTCCGCGCCGCTTCATTGCGTCAAAGATAGGTTTGGACGAAAGCCATAAGCTCGACCTATGGAGTTGGAATTGCGGGCCCGGCAGCTCGAAGTGTTCATTGCCGTCATGCGCGCGGGCACCGTGACTGCCGCGGCGCGGATGCTGAACATCTCGCAGCCTGCGCTCAGCCAAATCCTGCTCCATACAGAGGATGAGCTCGGCTTCACGCTGTTCGAGCGGGTCAAAGGCCGGCTGCGGCCGACGCCGGAAGCGCTCGAGCTCTTCGCCGATGCCGAGCGTTTGTCGGCGGGGCTCGACGGCCTGCGCCGCAAGACCACCGACCTGCGGCTTGGCCGGACCGGGCTGGTGCGAGTGGCGGCCTCGCCACCGCCGGCCATGGCGATCTTGCCGCGCGCCTTCACCGCATTCCGGGCGCAGCATCCCGACATATTGCTGCGTTCCCACAGCGCGCCGATCGCCGCGATCGTCGACATGCTGCGCGCCGGCGATGCCAGCCTCGGCGTGGCCTTGGACGACCGTCTGCCTCCCGATATCGAGGCTGAGGTCCTCGGCAGCGTCGGCTTCGCCTGCCTGCTGCCCGCCGGGCATGCCTTGGCCGGGAAAACCGAGTTGACGCTGGCCGATCTCGTCGGCGAGGAGCTGATATCCTATCGCGGCAACACCCGTCCCGCTGACGAACTGGCCCACGCTGCCCGCGCGCAAGGTGTGGCGCTCTCGCCGTCGCTGGAGATCGATGTCTCCATCTCCGCGGTCAGTTTCGTCCAGGCCGGTCTGGGCATTGGCCTGGTCGACGCGCTGCTGCCCTGGCACCAGTTTGCCGGGCTTGCCGTCAGGCCACTCGCGGCCGGACCGGAATTTCCTATCGCGCTGCTCACCTCGCGTACGCGGGCGCTTTCGCGGGCCGACGAGATGATGCGCGACCAGATCCGTCTGGCCTGTTCAGTTGCACTGGGTGGCGTCGAGACGATTGCATAAGCAAGGCTTATATGCTTGCCCATCATCCATCTTGGACCCGGACCGTCCGGTCGTGCCAGCTTCCTGCGGGCAGATAGGAAGGGACGCATCATGGATCGTGCCATCGCGGCGGACGAGGCGCAGAACGAAGCCGACTGGAAGGTCGGCGTCGATATCGGCGGGACCTTCATCGACTTCTGCGCGCTCGAGACCCGTTCCGGCCGGGTCGCCTCGCTGAAGGTGCTGACGACGCCGGACCATCCGGGCGCCGAGCTGATGACGGGTCTTGGCCTTCTCTCTGAACGCGAAGGCTTCGATCCGACCCGCATGACGCGCTTCGTGCATGGCACCACCGTCGGGATCAACACCATCATCCAGCGCAAGGGCGCGCCGCTGGCGCTGTTCACCAATGCGGGCTTCGAGGATGTGATCGAACTGGCGCGGCTGCGCATGCCGGACATGTATTCGCTGTTCTGCGCGCGCCCGGAGCCGCTGGTCTCGCGCGACATGGTGTTCGGTATCCCGGTCCGCATGCGCGCCGATGGCAGTGAAACTCAGGCACCCGACATCGCCGTCGTCGAACGGGCGGTTGCGGCTGCGAAAGCAGGCGGAGCGCAAGGGATTATCGTGTCCTTCCTCCATGCCTGGCGCAACGCCGCGCAGGAGGCTTCGGTGAAGGCGGCGATCGCGCGGCTCGCGCCCGAGCTCTTCGTCTTCACCTCGGCCGAGGTGTGGCCGGTGATCCGCGAATATGAGCGCAGCTCGACCGCCATTCTGAACGGCTATGTCCATCCGCGCGTCTCCGGCTACCTGACGGCGCTGGAAGAGCGGCTACACCGCCGCGGCGTGCCGGCCCGGCCGATGCTGACGAAATCGAATGGCGGGTTGATGAACGCCGCCGAGGGCAAGCGCGCCTGCGTCAACATGCTCCTGTCGGGAACCGCCTCCGGGGTCATTGGCGCCTCGTGGCTGGCGCGTCAGGCCGGTGAGGACAAGATCCTTACCCTCGACATCGGTGGGACCTCGGCAGACTTTGCGCTCATCATCGGCGGCGAGGCGCAGTTCGGCACCGGCGAGCTGATCGGCGAATTCCCGCTCCACATCCCATCGGTGTCGGTGAGCTCGATCGGCGTCGGCGGCGGCTCGATCGCCAGCGTCGACGCGCAAGGCGTGCTGCGGGTCGGGCCGGAATCGGCCGGTTCGACGCCGGGGCCGGCCTGCTACGGCCGCGGCGGCGACCGGGCGACGGTGACTGACGCCATGGTGGTGTGCGGATGGCTCGGCCACAGCGAGATGGCCTACGGCCAGCTCAGGATCGACACTGGATTGGCGCATCGCGCCATCGGTGAACTCGCCGCCAGGCTCGGACGCTCGGTCGAGCAGACCGCGCAGGCGATCCTCGACGTCGCGGTGTCGGAAATGTTCGTCGAGGTCGAGAAGCTCGCCTCGCGCGCTGGTGTCGACCTGCGCGATTTCACGCTGATGCCTTTCGGCGGCGGCGGCCCGATGCTCGGCGCCTTCCTCGCCCGAGAGCTTGGGATGAAACGAGTGATGGCGCCGCGCCGGCCGGGCGTGGTTTCGGCGCTCGGTGGGCTGGTGGCGGATCTGCGCGGCGACTTCATCCGCACGATCTTCAGCCCGCTGTCCGCAGCGTCGCTTCCCGCCATCCGCGAGGCCTTCGAAGCGCTTGCGGGTGAGGGGCGTCATTGGCTCGCAGAGCAGGGGCATGACGCGGCCGCGGAACTCAACCTCTTCTGCGACATGCGCTATGTCGGGCAGAGCTATGAGATCGAAGTCGTCCTTTCGCCGCAATGGCTGGCGAATGATGCGGCGGCCATCGCGCAGGCCTTCCACCTCACTCATCAGCAGCTCTACGATTTTCACGATCCGGACGGCGATATTGAGCTGGTGAACATCCGGCTGTCCGCCATAGGCGCAGGGCCGAAGCTTTCCTTCCCGCAAACCGATGAGGTCGACGCCCCAGCCAATCCGGCGCGCCGGCTCCCGGTCTATACGGGCCTTGGCGTCGAGACCGTCGACCTCCACGACCGGCAGACGCTGGTGCCTGGCAGTACGTTTAACGGACCTGCCGTGGTCGTCCAGGAAGACACGACCTTCGCCATCCCCGCCGGAGCGCGGGCGCGCGTCGACCGCCATCTCAACCTTCTGCTGACCTTCGCGGAGTGACGCCATGTTCGACCGCACTAATCTTCAGGTTCTGGCTAACCATGCCCGCGCGGCGGCCGAGAACATGGCCCATACGCTGCATCGCACGGCGCATTCGGCCTTCGTCAAGGAGACGCAGGATTTTACCGTGATGCTGATGGACCGCTCGGGCGCGACCTTCGCCGTCCCGATGGAACTCGGCGCCACTTGGTATCCGGGGCTTTCTTATCACCGCGCGATCGCGATGGTGGACGACTACCGGCCCGGAGATGTTGCGTTCACCAACGATCCCTATTCCGGTCACGTCGCCACGCATGCGCCCGACACGCATCTGTGGAAGCCGGTGTTCGTCGACGGCGAGATCGTCGCCTGGACCGGAGGGCATATCCACAACACTGACATGGGAGGTGCGGTGCCGGCTTCGCTCAGCCGCGCGCTTACCGAGATCCATCAGGAAGGCATCCGCTTTCCGCCGATGAAGCTGGTGCGGGAAGGCGTTTTCGACGGCGCGATCCTCAGGATCATGAGCACCAATGTGCGCAAGCCCGACCTCAACATCGGCGACATCAAGGCGCTGGTCGGCGCGCTCAACACCGGCGAGCGCAAAATCCAGGCGATGGTGCGAAAGTTCGGGAAGGCCGGCTTCATCGGAGGCGTCGCCGCGCTCCTCGACCATGCGGAGGCGCAGGCGCGCGATGTGTTGCGCTCCATGCCCGACGGCACATGGGAATTCGCCGACTACGCCGACGAGGATTCAGTCGAGGCCAATCCCTGCCGGCTTAAGCTGACGCTGACCATCAGGGGCGACGAGGCGGTGCTCGACTTCAACGGTTCCGATCCGCAGCTCGGCTCTTCGCTCAACGTGCCTTCGGGCGGCGACCCGCGCCACACCATGCTGCTCGTGGGCGTCTACTACGTGCTCTACACGCTCAACCCGAAGATCCTGCTCAACACGGGCCTTACCCGGCCCTTCACCTGCATCACGCCTGAAGGTTCGGTGCTGAACCCGGTCCACCCAGCCGCCGTTGGCATGCGCTCGCTCACCTGCGCCCGATTGCGCTCGGTGATCTTCGGCGCCTTTTCGCAGGCCGTACCGGAGCGGCTGCCCGCGGCACCGGCGGGCAACAACTGCATCGTCAACGTCATGACCACGGACGAGCGCACCAGCCGGACCGTCATCGCGGCGGTAAACCCAGTGGTGGGCGGCGGCGGCGCGATGCCGCATCGCGATGGCACCAACGGATCGGGCGCCGATGCCGCCTATCTCAAGAACACGCCGATCGAGATCACCGAGACCGAGACCCCGGTCGAGTTCGTCAAATACGGCCTCGCCAGGGACAGCGGCGGCGCCGGGCGTTGGCGGGGCGGGCTGGCGACCGAAATGGCTTTTCGCGTTTTCGCTCCAGACTCCAGGATCACGGCGCGCAACCGCGACCGCAGCTTCTTCCGTCCGTGGGGCGTGCTGGGCGGCAAGGCGGCAGGCCTGTCGGACATGGTCATCAATCCGGGGACAGAGCACGAGCGGCGGCTGGGTAACATCGATACGGCGGTGCTGCAGCCCGGCGATGTGCTCGAGATCCGCTCCGCCGGTGGCGGCGGGCGCGGCGATCCGTATGAACGCGAGCCGTGGCGGGTTGCACAGGACGTGCGGCGCGGGTATGTCTCACCGGCGGCAGCCGAGTGTGACTATGGCGTCGTCTTCCGCGGCGGCGAGGTCGACGAGCAGGCGACCGCGCAACTGCGAGCGCGGCATAAGCCGGCCGCCAGCTATTTCCATTTCGGGCCGGAGCGCGAAGGCTACGAAGCGCAGTGGACTCCGGCCGCCTACGACCAATTTCATGCCATATTGGACGCCCTGCCGATCCACTGGCGGTTCTTCGCCAAGACGGAGATTTTTCGGCGCATGAAAGACCGCTCTGGGGCGCATGGCGTCCAGGCCGCCTTCGATGCGGTCTGCGAACGCTTCCCTGAATTGCCACGCCCGAGGCCGGTGCGAGAGGCCGCGGAATGAATACCGGCCGCATCGTTCGGCTGGCCGAGCGCGACCGCCCAGAGGTGCGTTTTGTTATCGACGGTGAGACATGCAATGCGCTTGCCGGCGACACCGTGCTGACCGCCATGCTGGCGTCCGGACTCGCGTTACGAAACTCCGAGTTCGGGCCCGAGCCGCGCGCCGGCTTCTGCCTGATGGGCGCCTGCCAGGATTGCTGGGTGTGGCAGGAAGAGGGACCGCGCCTGCGCACATGTTCCACGCCGGTTATTGAGGGCATGCGGTTGCGCACGACCCCGCCGGAGAGCTGGCCGTGAGCGAGGCCTCATCGTCGAGGATCGTCATCGTCGGCGCCGGTCCGGCCGGCATAAGGGCCGCGGCGACGCTGGTCGAGGCAGGGCTTCACCCGGTGGTGATCGACGAAGGGCATCGCGCGGGCGGGCAGATCTATCGGCGCCCACCGGATGGGTTCGTCCGCACGCTGAAACAGCTCTACGGGTCGGAGGCGGCGAAGGCGCGCGCGCTGCATGCTCTCTTCGACCGGCTGGCCGAGGAAGGGCGGCTTACCCATTGTGCTGACAGCTCGGTCATCGCCGTGCATGAGGGTCGGCTGCACGTGCTGGGGGAGGGCGACGTAAAGGTGATCGGCTATGACCGCCTGATCCTCACCACCGGCGCGTCCGACCGTGTCGCTCCGGTTCCTGGCTGGCAGATCGCCGGCGTCGACAGCCTCGGCGCGGCGCAAATCGCGCTCAAGGCGCAGGGCGTGGCGCTCGGACGGCGGATCGTGCTGATCGGATCGGGGCCTTTGCTGACGCTGGTCGGCGCGCAGATTCTCAAGGCTGGAGCGGATGTGGCGGCGGTGCTGGACACCTCCCCTTGGCGCCAGCAGATGTCGGGGCTCTGGGGACTTGCGACCCGTCCGGTCGTTGCGCTGCGCGGCCTGGTCCTGCGGGCGAGGCTCGGCGGCCGCTATCGTGCGGGCGTGACGCTGGAGCGCATCGAGGCCGACGCGTCGGGCGTCACGGCGATGCGCTGGCGCGACGCCGGCGGCCGGGAGCGCCTCACCCCATGCGACATGATCGGCATGGGCTGGCACCTGCGGGCAGAGACGCATCTGGCAGACCTGGTTGGATGCGTCTTCGACTATGATGAGAAGTGGCGGCAATGGCTGCCGAAGACCGACGCGATGGGTCGGGCCGGCAATGGAGTCTACCTTGCGGGCGACGGCGCTCGTCTCCTCGGCGCGGATGGAGCGGAGATCGCGGGGCGTCTCGCGGCCGTGGCATGTCTCATGGATCTCGGGCATGTAGCGCCTCCCATCCAAGCCGATTTGCGCAAACTGGCGCGGCTCGAGCGCTTTGCCCGCGGTCTGGCTCGTGCCTTTCCCTGGCCGGCCGAGATGGTCCGAACACTGCCCGACGAAACAGTCATCTGCCGCTGCGAGAACGTGACGGCCGGAGCAGTGCGCGAGCGCGCGGATTTCGGCGGCGGCGAGGCCAACAGGGTGAAGTCGCTGTCGCGCGCTGGCATGGGACGTTGCCAGGGCCGCTATTGCCAGTTGGCTGCCGTCGAACTCGTGGCGGCGAAGGCCGGATGCGCGCCAAAGGATGTCGGCCGGTTTCGCGGACAGGCGCCTGTGCGGCCCGCGCCTGTCGGCGCCTTCCTTCGAGAGGACTGATGCTAGAAGTCGGCGACCTTGCCCCAGGACGGAGCGTCGAAGCGCCGCGGATCGTAGGATGCCGGATCGACGATCGGTTCCGCCCCGGTCACCAGATCGGCGACCAGGTGCCCGGCGCCAGGTCCGATGCCGAAGCCGTGTCCGGAAAATCCCGCGGCCAGGAAAAGGCCCGGAACGGAATGGATCTCGCCGATGGCCGGCACGCCGTCCGGCGTGCTGTCGATGTAGCCTGCCCAGGCAGCACTTATCCTGGTCTTTCCGAGGTCGGGCAGAAGATCGAGCGCCCGGGCGTGGGTGAGGCGGATCGTCGCCTGATCCGGGACCGGGTCGAGGATCCGCACCCGCTCCATCGGCGTCGGCCGGTCGAGCCGCCAGCGTTTCAGCGTTTCATGGCCCGAAAGCGCGCCTTGCAGGCCGCCGGGCGCGAGGCTTCGCCAGCGCTTCAGGAACATGGGCACGAATTGCGAAGAGAAGCGCAGTTGCTGCGGCGTCACGTCGACGCGTCCGCGCCCGCTGATCGCGAGCGTGTAGCCGCCGTCGCCGCGGCGCGTCACCGAGATCTTCGCCGTGTGCAGCGCATCCGGCAGGCCTTCGGCGCCGGGCGAGACGGACAGGATGGAGGAGCGGACCGACGCCTGCGGAAAGCGGAAGCCGAACTGATGGCAAAAGGACGACGCCCAGGCGCCGCCAGCCATCACCGCCATCTTCGTGCGGATTGTTCCACTTTCCGTGACCACGCCGCTCAGGCGCCCACCTTCGGTCTCGATGCCGCGCGCGGCGCAATTCTGATGCACGCTGCCGCCAAGCTTGAGGATGGCGCGGGCGACCGCGGGCGCGGCTTGCGACGGATCGGCGGTGCCGTCGGTCGGGGAGAAGACGCCGCCCTTCCAGCTCCGGCCGGTGGCGCGGCCACGCTCGCTGGCTTCGCTGCTGTCAAGCATATGCGTGATGACGCCGGCCGTTCTGGCGAAGTCGCGCCAGCGCGCCCACCTGGCCAGTTCCGCCTCGTCATTGCTGAGGTAGAGCAGGCCGCAGCGGCGAAAGCCGGTGTCCTCCCCGCTGTCCGCCACGAAACGCTCCCACAGATCGAGGCTGCGTGTCGCCATCGGCAGTTCACGGGCGTCACGGTTCTGCTGGCGGCACCAGCCCCAGTTGCGGCAGGACTGCTCGGCGCCGATGCGCCCCTTTTCGACGAGCACGACCTTCATGCCGCGCCGCGCCAGGTAATAGGCCGCAAAGACGCCGACGATGCCGCCGCCGATGACCACCGCGTCCGCGGATTGCGGCAGTTCGCGCGAAGTCTGAATTTGCTGCAGCGGTGCGCGCATGATTATCTCCGCCATGGGGCTTCAATCTACCGCGCTGCGCAGGCAGGCGCTGCTGCAGTTGAGAGCGAGGCAGAATTTTATTCCGGCAATCCGGTTGAATTCGGAAGCCGATGCGCTTCAAAGCGGTGTCCGATCCGATGGACAGGCCGTTGGGCTGTGCTAGTGTCGCTGGGTATTGGCAGCACGGCATTTTGTGCTGTGGCATGCGTTCCGTGGAGACGGCCATGAAGCTGGATCGGATCGACATCAAGATCCTGCACGAACTGCAGAAGAACGGCCGCATCACCAATGTCGAACTGGCCGAGCTGGTGCATCTGTCGCCGAGCCCATGCCTGATGCGGGTGAAAAAGCTCCAGTCGGAAGGCTACATCGAGGGCTATTCCGCACAGGTCAATATCGGCAAGCTCGGCCAGACGCTCACCGTGTTCACTGAGATCACATTGAAGAACCACCGCCAGGTCGACTTCGCCCGCTTTCTCGCCGTGGTGGAGAAGATCGACCAGGTCATCGAATGCCACCTTGTCTCAGGCGGCTACGACTATCTGATGAAATTCATGACCGCCGGCATCAGCGAGTATCAGACGATCATGGAACGGCTGACCGACATGGACATCGGCATCGACAAGTATTTCAGTTTCGTGGTGCTGAAGTCGCCGATCGTCAAGGCGCACATGCCGCTGCCCAGCCTGTTCCCGATGTGAGACTCCGTTGACTCCTCAGCGGTGACCGTACTGGCTGACGAGCTCGGGGTCGCGGACGAGGCCGTCGAGCCAGGTCGGATCGAGCTTAGGCACGGAGGAGAACAGAAGCTTGGAATAGGGGTGGGTGGCCGCCTTGACCTTGTCGGGCGTGATCTGCTCCACCCGCTGGCCATTGTACATCACCATGATCTCGTCGCAGATTGCCTCGACGACGGAGAGGTCGTGGCTGATGAAGATATAGGAAAGGCCAAGCTCGCGCTGCAGCTCCTTGAGCAGTTCGATCACCGCCGCTGCCACGACCGTGTCGAGCGCCGAGGTGATTTCATCGCAGATGATGAGCTTGGGTCCGGCCGCCAAGGCACGCGCAAAGTTCACCCGCTGCTTCTGGCCGCCCGAAAGTTCCGACGGACGACGATAGCGCAGTGCTCTCGGTAGGCGGACCATGTCGAGCAGTTCGTCGACGCGCTTCGAGCGCGCGTGCCTGTCGAGCCGGTGATAGAAGGCCAGCGGGCGGGAGATGATGTCCTCCACCGGCTTGGCCGGATTGAGCGCGGTATCGGCATACTGGAAAACGATCTGCATCTCGCGCAACTGGTCCTGGCTGCGTTTGCTTGCGGCGCGCTCCAGTTGCTTGCCTTCGAAGACGATGTCGCCGGCCGCCGCCGGATGGATGCCGGCGATGACGCGCGCGAGCGTCGATTTTCCGCAGCCGGATTCGCCGATGACGCCGAGATTGCGCCCTTTCTCGACGACCAGGCTGACGGTATCGACGGCCCGGATAAGCGGCAGTCCATCGTCCCGCAAAGCGCCATAGCCGGCCGTCACATTGTCGATGCGCAGCAACGGCTTCGCGCCGGCATCTGCGTCCGCATGCGCTTGCCGCGGCTTCGGCTCGAAGGCAGCCAGCAGTTCACGCGTGTAAGGATGCTGCGCGGCCGAAAGAATCTGAGGCGTGCTGCCGGTCTCCTGCACTTCGCCGCCCTTCAGCACCACGATGTGGTCGGCGATCTGGGCGACGACGGCGAGATCGTGGGAAACATACACGCCTGCTATCCCGCCAGCCCGCATCACCGACTTGAACGCCTTCAGCACGTCGATCTGCGTCGTCACATCGAGGGCCGTCGTCGGCTCGTCGAAGATGACCAGCTTGGGATCGCCGATAAGCGCCATGGCCGCCGATAGCCGCTGCAACTGGCCGCCGGAAACCTGGTGCGGATAGCGGGCGCCGATCCCTTCCGGATCCGGCAACGACAAGGCCCTGAACAGCTCGACAGCGCGCTTTCGCGCCTTCTCGAGAGGCATCAGCCTGTGGATGCGCGTAACCTCGATCACCTGCTCCATGATGGTCGCCGAGGGATTGAACGAGGCCGCGGCACTTTGTGGAACATAGGCAATGTCGGTGCCCCGCAGCTTGGCTCGCTGCTTTTCGGAAAGTGCGGCCATGTTCTTGCCGTTCACATTGATCTCGCCGCCGGTTATCCGGCAGCCGGGGCGTGTGTGCCCCATGAGCGAGAGCGCCACCGTCGTCTTGCCGGAGCCGCTCTCGCCGATCAGCGCGACGATCTCGCCGTCGGCAATGTCGAGGCTGATGCCCTTGATGATTTCGACGATCCGTCCGGAATCGGTCTTCGCCTCGATCCTCAGGTTCCTCACCTCGACGAGATTGGTCATGCGTCCCTGTCCCTGATCTTCTGCGGCAGGTTGTCGATCAGCAGGTTGACGCTGATGGTGAGGCTGGCGATCGCCAGCGAAGGTACGATGACTGCCGGCGCCGCGAACGGCAGGCCGCCGATGTTCTCACGCACCAGCGCGCCCCAGTCGGCCAGAGGCGGTTGCAGCCCGAGCCCGAGAAAGGACAGGCCGGAAAGCAGGAGCACGATGAAGACGAAGCGCAGGCCGAAATCGGCGAGCACCGGGCGGATAATGTTGGGAAGGACCTCCGAGCCGATGAGGTAGGCGGTGCTTTCGCCGCGCACGCGGGCGACGGTCATGAAGTCCATGGTGTTGATGTTGACGGCAAGCGCGCGGGCAAAACGGTAGGCGCCAGGGATATAGATCACCGCGAGCGTCAGGATCAGCACCGGGATCGACGAGCCGACCGCGGCAACGACGACGAGCCCGAATAGCTTGCTGGGGATGGAGTTCATGGCGTCGAGGAAGCGGCTGAGGCAGGTGTCGAACCACCCGCCGGTGACGGCCGCGACCATGCCGAGCACGACACCTGAAAAGCAGGCGATGAAGACGGCGGCAAGCGATATGCCCACGGTGTAGCGCGCGCCCATCAGCACCCGCGAGAGCATGTCGCGGCCGAGATAGTCCGAGCCCAGCCACAGGCCTTGGCGCATCGGGCCGAAATAGTCGTCATCGACGATGTCGCCGATCGGATGCGGGATGATGTAGGGCGCGAAGATGGCGATCAGCGTCCACGCCAGGATAACCAGCGAAGCCACGACGCCGACAAGATTGTAGCTGTGGCCGAGCAGAGATCGTCGGGAGGCTGCAGCGCGGGCCATCGTCATCTCAGCCTCGGGTTGGACATGATGGCCACGATGTCCGCGGCCGTGATGAGCAGCAGATAGCCGAGGCAGAAGATCATCGCGCAGCTCTGGATCAGCGGCAGGTCGCGAGTCGCGACGGCATCGACCATCAGCTTGGCGATGCCGGGATAGTTGAAGATTGTCTCAACGATGATGACCCCGCCAACCAGATAGGACAGCGACAGCGCAACCGCGTTGACGATCGGGCCGAGCGCATTGGGAAGCGCGTGCCTCAGCACCATGCGGCCGCGCGAAGCGCCCTTGAGAAGCGCCATCTCGGCGTAGGGCGTGGAGAGCGTTTCGATCACCGCGGCCCGCGTCATGCGTACCATCTGGGCGGAGATGACGAAGGTGAGCGTGATCACCGGCATCGCATAGATGCGCACCAAGTCGGTCAGCGAATGCGCCTCGTTGACGGAAGACAACGCCGGCAGCCATTTGAGATAGACCGCGAAGAGCAGGACCGCCAGCGTCGCGACCATGAACTCCGGCACCGAGATCACGCCGATCGAAAGCACGGTAACGGCGCGGTCATAGAGCGAGCCGCGCAGCATCGCGGCGGTGATGCCGAGCGTCAGCGCCAGCGGCACGGACAAGAGCGTTGTGATGGCGGCGAGCTTCATGGTATTGACCAGACGGCCGCCGATCAGCGCTGCCACCGGCATATTGTTGGCATAGGACGTGCCGAGGTCGCCATGCAGCAGGCCGAGAAGCCAGCGCAGGAAGCGCAGGATCGCCGGATCGTTGAGGTGCATGGCCTCGCGCAGGCCGGCGACCGCCTCCGGCGTCGCCGCCTGGCCCAGCAGGATCGACGCGGTGTCGCCAGGCAGCATGCTGGTGGCGAAAAACACGGCGAAGAGCACGATCAGAAGCGTGACGAGCGCGATCCCAAGCCGCTTCACCACGAGGTTCAAAACCCCAGACGTCATGGAGGCTCCTGCGGTTGCGTTCGGCCGAAATATTGCTCGACGCGATGCCGGAGGCCGGCTGACCGGCCCCCGGCAGGCGCCTCTCAGGCTTCGAGCCAGAGATACTCGGCCATTGCGTAGCCCATCATGCCACCAAGCGGGTTCGCTTCCAAACCCTTCACCTTGCTGGAGAGGGCATCGACGTTCGAGATATAGGCCGGGATGATGGTGCCCGCCTCCTGGGACACCATGGTCTGCATCTGGTCGTAGATCTCCTTGCGCTTGGCCTGGTCGAGGGAGCCGCGCGCCTCGACAAGCATCTTGTCGAACTTCTCCGACTTGTACTGGCTTTCGTTCCAGGGCGCATTCGATGCGTATAGCAGCGAAAACAGGATGTCCGGGGTCGGGCGCGGATTGATATTGCCGAAATGGACCGGCGCCTTGAGCCAGTAATTGTCCCAGTACCCGTCGGAGGGGACGCGCTGGACATCGAGCTTCATGCCGATATCCGCCCCGGCCGCCTGGATGATCACGGCCATGTCGATCGAGGAGGTGGCAGCGTCGGAGGCAATCACCGGGATGGACTGGCCGAGCACGCCTGCCTTCTGGAAGTGGAACTTCGCCTTGTCCGGATCGAAAGCCTTCGGCTTGAGGCCGGCGTTGTGGAAGATGTTGGCCGGCGAGACCGGCTGGTCGTTGCCGATCTCTCCAAGGCCGCGCAATGCCGATTTGACGATCTGCTCGCGGTTGACGAGATATTTCATGCCGGCCACGAACTCGGCCTTGCTGCCGGGGTCCATATCGAGCCGAATGTTGAGGTCGGTGTAGTTGCCCGAGGTTGTCTTCGACAATTCGAAACCCTGCTGGCCGCTGATGAGCTTCATCGCGCGCGGATTGATCGAGGCGGCGAAGCCGATATCGCCCGACAGAAGCGCGTTGACGCGCGCGCTGTCGTCGCTGATGGCGATGAACTCGAAGGAATCGAGATAAGGCTTGCCCGACTTCCAGTAGTTCTTGTTCTTGGTGACCACCGAGCGCACGCCCGGCTCGAAGGTCTCCAGCACGAAAGCGCCCGTGCCGTTGCCTTTGGAAAAGTCGGTGGTGCCGTCCCTTACGATCATGAAGTGATGGAGCGCCAGGATGGTCGGCAGGTCGGCGTTCGGGTCGGCGAGCGTGATTTCGACGGTCGACTTGTCGACAGACTTGAAGCCCGTCATCTGCGCGGCGATCTTGGCGACCTTGGAGCCGACTGCCTTGTCGAGGTGACGCTTCAGCGAGAAGACGACGTCGTCGGCGGTGAGGTCCTTGCCGTCATGAAACGTGACGCCCTTGCGCAGCTTCACCGTCCAGGTCTTGGCGTCCTTGCTGTCGACGCTTTCGGCCAGCTCCATCTGCGTCTTGCCATCCCTGTCGAGGAAGGTCAGGCGGTTATAGAGCGAGCAGCAGCGGACATAGTCGGTGGAGAGCGACGCCTTGGCCGGATCGAGCGTATCGGCCGTCGAGGACGACCAGCCGGCAGCCTTGAGGTGGCCGCCTGAGACTGGCGTGGCGGCGACGGCATTGGTGGCTCGGCCGAGCACAGCGCTTCCCGCGGCAAAGGCTGCGCCGCCTGCCAGCAGCATTTTGAGGAGTTCGCGGCGGCTCGCACCTCGCCGGATGGCCTTTTCGACCATCGCATCGTCTGCTCCGGTCCAGTTGGTGATCTTGTCGCTCATGTCATTCCCCTTTCTGTTGTTTGGCCGGGATGCGCGTCTTGATGCGGCTTTCCGGGTCTTGAGCTCAGGTTCGTTCCTTCAGGCTTTCCCGCACGGCCGCCGCAAAATCGGCCATTGAGGTGAAATGGCAGTCGGGCACGGTGAAGTGCTTGGGCTCTATCGTGCCGCCATATCCCTTCTGGGCGTGGCGGCGCTCGATCCAGCAGTTGGTCATGCCGAGCGTCCGGGATATGCCGATGTCGTGATACTGGCTTTGCGCAACGTGCAGGATGTCGTCCTTGCTGTCGCCGCGGGACGCCACGAAGTCGAAGACCTTTTGAAAGAAGGCAGGGTCCGGCTTCTCGGTGCCGGTATCGTCGGCGGTGAAGGTAGCGAAGAAGGGCGATCCAAGCTGCTTCTCGAAGTGGTCGAGAGCCCAGCGCCGGGCATTGGTCATGGCAATCAGCTTGTGGGACTTCGCAAGGCCGGCCAGTGCCGCCCTGCTGTCGGAAAAGCCTTGCCAGCCGCTCGCCGAATCCCGGAGGCGGGCGCCGTATTTCTCCTCGGCCGGCAGGCCGAGCCGCGGTGCGATGACCATGTAGACACGCGCGAGATCGTCGGGGAAAAGCTTCGCATCGGGCATGTAGCGGGCCTGCCGGTAGAGGGCGAGCGCTTCTTCGCCGTCGACGGAAGCCCCGGCCTCCGCGGCGATCTCGGCAAGGCAGGTCGTGATGCCGCCTTCGAAGTCGATCAGCGTACCGACCACATCGAAGGTCATGTACTTGAACTCGTTGAAGCCCCTGGCCAAGACTGGCTCTCCTCTGCGCGCGGCCGAATTACTCATGCTGAACAGAACAATATTCCGTGCTGTCCGGGGCGTCGGCCTTTTTCGAAAGCCCGGAAATGCGGGCTTTCTGGCCTTGTCTTAAAAAGCAGTCTGGCACTTCCCCCGCGCTGGATTCGCCGAAAAGGCGCGAGGTAGCGGCACAAAATTGCGAAATCGTCCACCCCAGCGATATTTCGAGATGCGAAAAATGCGTCGCCTTCATGCAAGGGCTCGGCGGACATCGACATCATCCAGCGTCTGGTCCAGCGTTCGCCGCGTGCGCTCGATAATGGCATCGATGTCGCTGTCCGTGCAGCAGAGCGGAGGGGCATAGCCGAGAACACCGTGCGCAAAGGCGCGGATGATCAGGCCATTGTCCCAGGCCCGATCGAAGACGCGCCGCGCCGGCATGGCCGAGGCTGGAAGCGCCGTTTTCTTCTTTTTGTCGACCACCAGCTCGATCGCGGCAAGCATGCCGCGACCGCGCACGTCGCCGACCAATGGATGGTCGCTCAACCCTGATAGCCCCGCCATCAGACGGGCGCCGGCCCTGGCGCCGTTCTCCAGAAGGCCTTCCTCATAGAGCTTCAACACCTCGAGCGCGACGGCGGCGCTGACCGGATGGGCGGAATAGGTGTAGCCGTGGCCGACCGCAGAAGCACCCGCGCCATCGGCGATGACGTTGTAGACGTGGTCAGCCATGAACACGGCGCCCATTGGGACATAGCCCGAGGTCAGGCCCTTCGCGGTCGTCATGAAGTCAGGAACGATATCCTCCTCCGTGCAGGCAAACAGGGGGCCGGTGCGGCCGAAACCAGTGATCACCTCGTCGGCGATGAACAGGATGCCGTATTCACGGCAGAGTTCGCGCATGGCCTTGATCCAACCCTTCGGCGGGACGATGACGCCGCCCGAGCCCTGAATCGGCTCGGCATAGAAGGCGGCGACCCGCTCCGGCCCGATCTCCTCGATCTTGGCCTGCAGCGCCGCAAGCGATGCGGCGATGATCGCGCTACCATCCTCGCCTACCGGATTGCGATAGGGATAGGGCGAGGGGATCTTGTGCTGCCATTCGAACGGAATGCCGAAACCGGCATGAAAGGCGGGCAGGGCGGTCAGGCCTGCGCCGACCACCGACGATCCGTGATAACCCTGCTCAATGGAAATGAACTGGTCGCGTTGAGCCTCGCCTCTGGCATTCCAGTAATAGCGGACGAACCGGATTGTGCTGTCGACCGCGTCCGATCCCCCGAGCGTGAAATAGACGTGGTTGAGATCGCCGGGCGCGCGGTCCGCCAACTCCGAGGCGAGCCGGATGGCGGGCTCCGAGCCGAGATCGAAATAGGCGGTGGCGTAGGGCAACTCGCGCATCTGCCGGGCCGCCGCCTCGACGATGCTGTCATGACCATAGCCTGCATTCACGCACCACAGCCCGGCGAAGCCATCGACGAGTTGCTTGCCGGACGCGTCGGTCACGGTAGCGCCCTTCGCCGATTTCAGCACCCGCACGCCGAGCGCCTCGTGGCCGCGATAGGAGGAGACCGGGTGGATGAGGTGGGCGCGGTCGAGTTCGATCAGGGAATTGGCGAGCATTGTTGTCCTCCGGACTATCCGAGCGCCTGGTTGGCGAGGGCGTAAACTTTCGGCCTGACCGTTGCCGCATCCGCCCTGGCAGGACGGTCCATGGCGACTCCGCCGCCGACATGGGCGAGGCCGATTTCCGCAAGCCAGCCCGCGAGGCCGGTGCGGCTGTCGGTATCGACGCGCAGGAAGGCGCCGGGACGCGACGCGGCGAAGTAGCTGATCAGCACTTTGGCGTCCGCGGCGCTGCCCGCAATGACCGGGCCGATCACTTCACCGCGTCCGAATGGGCGGATCACGGCATAGGCCTTGATAGCGCCATCGCGGCGGATGACGGCGAATTGGCCGCGCTCGGCGAGCGCGTCGATCAAAGCTTGGCGATCAGCTCCGTAGGCGTCACGGTCCATCGCCTTGATCTCAGGCTGGTCACTGGCGCTTGCTGCTTCCACGCCATCGGGTGCGCCAAGCTTGGCGACGTTGCCTTGATGCTGCAGGATCGTGCCCGAGGGCGCGAAGCCGAGCTTCCGATAGAGCGGCATCCCGTCGGTTGTCGCGACAAGTCGCAGTGGCCGGTCGCCGGCAAGGGCGAAGGCCTGTTCCATGAGCCGGCGCCCGAGTCCTTTGCCCCGCGCGTTCCTGTCGACGATCACCATGTTGATCATGGCGCAATCGGCGCCGTAGGGCGTTACCAGGATTGTCCCGGTGACCCGGCCCTGGTCGTCGAGCGCGACCGCGCCGCTGGAGAGTTGCAGCGCCATCTGCCAGTCCTGCGGGCGATGCGGCCAGTTCTCCTGGCGAGAAAGCGCGACTGCGCCCTCGATATGATCCGGCCCAAAGTCCTGGAGTTCGATCTCGCCTTGCTGCATGAGGCACCTTTCCATCTGGCCCCAAGTCTCGGTCATCGGTGCGCCGCAGATCGTCTGAAGGTTTCGACTTCGGCAGTATCATCCGCCTTTGCGCAGGGGGTGCGCCGCATCTTGTGCTGGCGCGGGGCCGCGGGCAGAAACTCGGGAAGCCGCGGACGACCCTCTCGACCGACCGCAAGATGCTACAGCGTGCCAAACCGGCCGGCGGATACGCAACTTTCTGCTTTCGCGGGGCCGATTTCGGTCAAGTGACCGGCCGCCCGCCCGCATATGATGACGAAATCCCAAAGCGGGGCGCGTTTCCACCGGAGATCGACGGACATGGCTTCCTTCAGGCCCAAATACATCACCTTCGACTGCTACGGCACGTTGACTTTTTTCCAGATGGCGGAGGCGGCACGCGATCTTTATGGCAGCCGGCTTGACGAGCCGCGCATGCAGGAGTTCATCAAGAACTTCGCGGCGTACCGGCTAGATGAGATCCTGGGCGACTGGAAGCCCTATGCCGAGGTCATCCACAATGCGCTGGAACGCGCCTGCAAACGCAATGGCGTCGGCTTCAGCCCCGATGACGCCAAAATGGTCTATGAGCGCGTGCCGACCTGGGGGCCGCACGCCGACGTTCCGGCCGGCCTTGCCAAGGTCGCCAAGGAAATTCCGCTGGTCATCCTCTCCAACGCCATGAACGCGCAGATCATGTCCAACGTCGAAAAGCTCGGCGCACCGTTCCATGCCGTCTACACGGCCGAGCAGGCACAGGCTTACAAGCCTCGCTTCAAGGCCTTCGAATACATGCTCGACAGGCTTGGCTGCGGTCCAGAAGACATCCTTCACTGTTCGTCTTCCTTCCGCTACGACCTGATGTCGGCCCATGATCTCGGCATCAAGAACAAGGTTTGGGTCAACCGCGGCCACGAGCCGGCCAATCCCTATTACGGCTACGTGGAGATATCCGATATTTCCGGGCTGCCGGGTGTGGTCGGGCTCTGAAACAGGCGGGTTACCGATGAAGTTCGTCTCCTACTGGCACGACACCGCCCCGGTCTTTTCCGGCGGGGCGCAAGGCCCGGTCGAGGGGCACTATGATGCGGCGATCATCGGCGGCGGCTTCACCGGTCTCGCCGCCGCCCGCCAGCTGGCGAAGGCCGGCGTCAAGGTGGCCGTGCTGGAAGCGGAGCGGGTGGGCTGGGGCGCATCCGGACGCAATGGCGGGCACCTGAACAACGGTCTCGCCCACAGCTACCTTTCGGCCAAGGCGGAGCTTGGCAAGGAACGCGCGATAGCCCTCTACCGGGCGCTGGACGAGTCCGTCGACACCATCGAGGCGCTGGCCGCCGAGGAAGGAATCGATTGTAACTTCCGGCGCGCCGGCAAGCTGAAGCTCGCCTCCAAGCCGCAGCATTTCGAAGCGATCGCCCGCAACTTCGAAGCCGTCCATGCGGAAGTGGACCCGGATACGGCGCTGCTGTCGCCGGCCGAACTCAAATCCGAGATCGGCTCGCCCTTCCATGGCGCAATGCTCTCGAAGAAAAGCGCCATGATGCATATGGGCCGCTATGTGGCTGGGCTGGCGACAGCCGCGGTTCGCCATGGCGCCGTTATCCACGAGAATGCTGCGGTGACGGATCACAGGCAGTCCGGTACGCGGCATCAGCTGACCACCTCCCGCGGACGCATCAGCGCCGACAATGTGCTGCTGGCCACGGGCGCCTACACGACATCGAATTTCGGCTATTTCCGCCGCAGGCTTATCTCCGTCGGCAGCTTCATCATCGCCACGCGGCCGCTGAGCGACGCCGAGATCGCCGTGACCATGCCGGGCAACCGGACATGCGTGACCTCGATGAACATCGGCAACTACTTCCGACTTTCGCCGGACAAGCGCCTGATCTTTGGCGGCCGCGCCCGCTTCTCGGCAACATCGGACCAGCGCTCCGATGCCAGGAGCGGACAGATATTGCGGGCAAGCCTCGCGGCGATCTTCCCGCAGCTCGCGAACGTCGAGATCGACTATTGCTGGGGCGGGCTGGTCGACATGACCAAGGACCGGTTCCCGCGGGCCGGCTACCATGACGGGGTCTGGTACGCGATGGGCTATTCCGGCCACGGCGCGCAGCTCTCCACCCATCTCGGCATGATCATGGCCGATGCCATGCTCGGCCGCGAGGACCGCAATCCGGTGAAGGGGGTCGAGTGGCCTGCCATTCCCGGCTATTCTGGCAAGCCTTGGTTCCTGCCCATGGTCGGTCTCTACTACAAGGCGCTCGACCGGATCCAGTGATCGGGCTGGGGTTTAGCCCAGCCCGCCTATGTGGAAGCTCTTCATCTCCAAATATTCCTCGATGCCGGCCTGCGCGCCCTCGCGCCCGAGGCCGGACTGCTTGACGCCGCCGAAGGGGGCTATCTCCATCGAGACCGAGCCGGTGTTGAGACCCACCATGCCGAACTCCAGCGCCTCGCCGACGCGCCAGGCGCGCTTCAGATTCTCGGTGTAGAAATAGGAAGCAAGCCCATAGGGCGTGCCGTTGGCCAGTGCGATCGCGTCCTCTTCCGTCTCGAAACGGAAAAGCGGTGCGACCGGACCGAAAGTCTCCTCGCCGGCGAGCTGCATCTCAGCCGTGGCGCCGGCCAGCACGAGTGGCGCGACATACTGAGGGCCCTCCGGCAGCACCGGCTTCTCGGTGACGATCGTCGCGCCCTTGGCGAGCGCGTCCTCGACGTGCCGATTGATCTTCTCGACCGCCGCCATGTTGATCATCGGTCCGATCGCGACGCCGGGCTGCGTGCCCGGTCCCACCGTCAACGCATTGACGCGGGCGCTGAGCTTGGCGGCGAAGTCTTCATAGACTGCGGTCTGAACGAGGATGCGGTTGGCGCAGACACAGGTCTGGCCGCCATTGCGGAATTTCGAGGCGAGCGCGCCTTCGACGGCGAGGTCGAGATCGGCGTCATCGAAGACGATGAAGGGCGCGTTGCCGCCGAGCTCGAGGCTGAGCCGCTTGACGCTGTCGGCCGCCCCGCGCATCAGCAGCGAACCCACGCGAGTCGAACCGGTGAAGGAAATCTTGCGCACGGTCTCGTTCGCCATGATCTCGTTGCCGATCTCGGCCGGCATGCCCGTGACGATGTTGACGACGCCGGCCGGAATGCCCGCCCGTTCAGCGAGCACGCCCAGCGCCAGTGCCGAATAGGGCGTGAACTCGGACGGCTTGATGACCACGGTGCAGCCGGCGGCCAACGCCGGCGCGACTTTGCGGGTGATCATTGCATTGGGAAAATTCCACGGCGTGATGATGCCGCAAACGCCAACCGGCTCTTTCAGCACGATGATGCGACGGTCGGCCGTGGGCGCGGGAATGGTGTGGCCGTTGATGCGGCGCGCCTCCTCGGCGAACCATTTGACGAAGGAGGCGCCGTAGCGGATCTCGCCCCTGGCCTCGTCCAGCGGCTTGCCCTGTTCGGTCGTCAGGATCAGCGCAAGATCGTCCAGGTGCTTGAGCATCAGGCCATGCCAGGCCTCCAGCAGGGCGGCGCGTTCGGCGTGCGTCTTCTTTTTCCAATCCTGATAGACGGAAGCCGCGGCCTGTATGGCCGTGCGGGTCTCCGGACCAGCCATGTCGGGCACTGTGCCGACCGATAGCTGTGTCGCAGGATCAATCACATCGACCGTCCTGCCGGAACCTGCCGCGACCCATCTCCCGCCGATGAGGCCGGCCTCGCGGAAGAGACTTTTGTCATTCAGGTTCTTCATCAATACGACCTCGCAAATCAGGTGAGCGCCGCGACGACGGCGGCTGTGATGGCTTCCGTGCTGTCCTTGCCAGGGGCGGTGCCAATGCCTTGCGCTGTTGTCGCCTCGAGCGCCTTCATGACGCGGCCGGCCGCATCCTTCTCGCCAAGGTGATCGAGCATCATGGCGCCGGACCAGATGGTGGCGATCGGATTGGCGATGCCGAGATGGGCGATGTCGGGCGCGGAGCCGTGCACTGGCTCGAACATCGACGGCGCCGAGCGGTCGGGGTTGATGTTGGCGGAAGCCGCGTAGCCGAGCCCGCCCTGGATGGCCGCGCCGATATCCGTCAGGATGTCGCCGAAGAGATTGGAAGCGACGACCACGTCGAGACTTTCCGGCGCCATGATCATGCGCGCGGCGAGCGCGTCGACATGATAGCTGGTGACGGCGACATCAGGATATTCCGCCGCCAGCTTGCGGGTGATCTCGTCCCAGAACACCATCGAGTATTTCTGCGCATTGGACTTGGTGACGGAGGCGAGTTTGCCGTGCCGCGACCGCGCCTGCTCGAAGCCGAAGCGCAGGATGCGCTCGACGCCGGCCCGGGTGAAGATCGAGGTCTCCACAGCGACCTCGTCCAGTGTGCCCTGATGCACGCGCCCGCCGGCGCCGGAATATTCGCCTTCGGTGTTTTCGCGGATGCAGAGGATGTCGAAGCTCTCGGCCCGCAGCGGACCTCTGACGCCCGGCAGCAGGCGGTGCGGCCGGATATTGGCGTATTGCACGAAGGCCTTGCGGATCGGCAGCAGCAGGCCGTGCAGCGAGACGGAATCCGCCACCTCCGCCGGCCAGCCGACGGCGCCGAGAAGGATGGCATCGAAGCCGCGCAAGGTGTCGATTCCGTCCTCCGGCATCATGCGGCCGGTCTCCTTGAAGAAGCGGCAGGACCAGGGGAACTCCGTGCCTGCAAGGCAAAAGCCTCCCTGCTTGGCTACCGTTTCCAACACCGCCCAGGCAGCGGCAATGACGTCGGGGCCGATGCCGTCACCGGGGATCAGGGCAATAGAGTAGGTTTTCATCGACATCTCTTCACAGGGTGATCAGGACGCTCTTGGTCCTGCGATTGGCGAGGTAGGCTTCGCGGCCAAGGTCCTTGCCAATCCCGGAGCGCTTGTAGCCGCCGGTCGGCAGGATGTGGTCGCGCGAGCGGCTGTAGCGGTTGACCCAGACGGTGCCCGCCTCGAGCCTGCGCGCGAAACGGATCGTGCGCGACAGGTCGGCGGTGAACAGGCCGGAGGCCAGCCCGTAGGTCGGATGGCTGGACAGCGCCAGCGCCTCCTCCTCGCTGTCGAAGGTCTGGACGGTCAGGACCGGGCCGAAGATCTCCTCGACGATCGCCGGATTGCCCTGACTGACATTGGCAATCAGCGTCGGTTCGTAAAAATAGCCGGGAGCTTCCATGGCCCCGCCACCGATCAGGCATTCGCCGCCGGCGGAGACAGCGGCTCGCACGATGCCATCAACGCGCGCCCGCTGCCCGTGCGAGATGATCGGCGAATATTGCGTCGTCTCCTCCCAGGTCGGACCGGGCCGCACGGCCTTCATCTTTTCCAGGATCGAGGCCGTCAGCCGGTCGGCCACGCTCTTCTCGACGATCAGGCGCGTGCCGGCCACGCAGGCCTGGCCGGCATTGAAAGTGACGCTGCCGGCGATTGCAGTCGCCGCTTTGTCGAGATCGGCATCGGCAAAGACGATCTGCGGGCTCTTGCCACCGAGCTCCAGCGTCATCGGCTTGACACCGGTGCGGGCGACGTTCTCCATGATGGCTGAGCCGGCGCGGGTCGAACCGGTGAAGCTGACCTTGGCGATCTCGGGATGACCGGTGAGCGCCGTGCCGGTCGTCGGGCCGTCGCCGAGCACCACGTTGATCAGCCCCGACGGCAGGCCGGCCCTGACCGCAAGCTCTGCCATGTAGATAGCCGAGAAGGGCGTCATTTCCGACGGCTTCAGCACGACTGCATTGCCCGCGGCCAGCGCCGGGCCGAGTTTCCATCCGGCCATCGAGATCGGAAAATTCCACGGCGTGATCGCACCGACCACGCCATAGGGCTCGCTCATGATCATGCCGAGACTGGCGTCGTCGGTCGGCACCAGCTCGCTGCCTTCCTTGTCGGCGAACTCGGCAAAGAAGCGGATCTGCTCGGCGGTGACGGCGATGTCGCCGGCGACGAGCTGGCCCACGGGCCGGGTCGAGCTCAGGGCCTCGATTCGGGCGAGCGTTTGGGCCTCCGCCTCCATCAGATCGGCCCAGGCGTGGAGCGCCTTGGTGCGCTCGCGCGGGCGGACGCCGCCCCAGTTGCTGGCTTTCAGCGCGGCCTTCGCGCTTTCCACCGCCCGGTCGACCAAATCCACACCGGCCACGGGGCAGGCGGCATAGGATTTGCCATCGGACGGACGGCGCATCTCCATCGCTCCCTCGGCCGAAACCAGCTCCCCATCGATGAAGTGGCCGACGGGATGGGCGATTGTATCGGGATTGAAGCTCAGGCTCATGGGCAACCCACTTGGCAGGATTGGCCTGAGCCTAGCCCGTGCCGGCACGCAGCATGCGCTGTTCGGTGATCCGCCGCCGACGAATGTTGCGTGCCGGGGACAAGAGACGGCAAAATCTTCCGCGGAGGTCGTGGCCTGTGCAGACGCTCGCTAGCCCACCGTGACGTAGATTTTGCGCACGGTCTCGATGGTCTTCCAGACACCGGTGAAGCCCGGCTTCATGACGAAGCTGTCGCCGGCCCGGTAGGTCACCTTTTCGCCGGCGTCGGGCGTGATTTCGACCACGCCGGCGAGGATATGGCAGAACTCGAAAGTCTCCCCCTTGATCGAGCGCGTTTCGCCGGGCGTAGCCTCCCAGACGCCGGTATGGACAAGGTCGTCCTTGGCGACGTCCTGAGCCCAGGTTTTGAAGGCGGGGTCGCCGGCAATCAGCCGCTCTGGCAACGCGTTCGATTCGCGGGGCGAAAAGCTTGGGTTGATATCGATGGACTTGAGCAGGGACAAAGGATGGCCTTTCCAGTTGAATTTCAATAACCGCGCGACCGGTCGACGAGCCCGATGGGGTCGAGACCGGCGCGATGGCGCCTGATGTTGTCGATGACGGCCTGCGCGGCGGTCGCGGGTTGGGTGACGCTGGCTATGTGCGGAGTCAGGATGATCTTCGGATGCGACCAGAACGGATGTCCCGCCGGCAGCGGTTCGGGATCGGTCACGTCGATCATTGCCGACGACAGATGGCCGCTATCGAGCGCGGCGACAAGCGCCTCTTGGTCGAGCTGCGGGCCTCGACCCGTATGAACGAGAGACGCCCCTTCAGGCAGTTTCGCAAACAGGCCGGCATTCAAAAATTCACGCGTCTCCTCGGTCAATGGCAGCAGGCAGACCAGAATGTCGCTGGTTGCCAGCATTTGCTCTAATCCGAGCTCGCCATGATGACAGGCCACGCCCTCGATCTGCCGTGGCGAGCGGCTCCAGCCGGCGAGCGGGAAGCCGAAGGGTTTCAGCCGGTCGAGGACGGCTTGGCCGAGTTGGCCCAGGCCGAGCACGCCGATCCGACGCAATGCTGCCTGGGGTTGCGGGATGTCGCGCCACTGTCCGGCGCGCTGCTGTGACAGATAGGTCGGCAGGTTGCGGTGGAGAGCGAGCACGGCGAGCGTCACATATTCCTGCATCATGCGCACGATGCCTTCCTCGATCATGCGCACGATTTTCAACTTCGCAGGCACTGCATCGAAGCGGAACTGGTCGACGCCGGCGCCGATGGAAAACAGGATCTCTAGATTCCTGTAGCGGGAGAGGTCCTGCGGAACGGTCCAGGTGATCAGATAGCGCACGGCGTCGGGATCGACCGTCGCCGGGTCCATCGCGAAGGGCAGCTCGGGGAATTGCCTGGCGAAGACATCGGCGAAAATCGCACCGCGCTGCGCATCGGAGTTGAACAGGAAGGTCATTCCGGCTGCTCCTTCAGCCCACGCAACGCGCGCCCAGCGCGTCGATCATCTGCCGGCAGGCGGTGAGTTCGCTGGCGAAGATGTATTCATCCGGCCTGTGGGCGCGGCCGATGTCGCCGGGCCCGCAGATGATCGCGTCCAGCCCTGCGGCCTGGTACAGCCCGGCCTCGGTGCCGTAGCTGACGGCGGCGAGCGGCGTCTGGCCGGTCAGCTCTTGCAACAGCGCCGCCAGCGGCGCGTCCTGCGGCAGCGACAGCGCCGGATAGGCGCTGACCGGCGTCCACTCGACACGATAGCCTTTGGCGGCAATGGCCCCGGTCCTCGCCTCGACGGGCGCGAGCAGGCTGGCCGGATCAATGCCGGGTACGGCGCGCGCCTCCAGATCCAGCGTGCAGGTATCGGGGATGATGTTGACCGACTGGCCGCCGGCGATCACGCCGGCCTGCAGCGAGGAATAGGGCGGCTCAAAGGCCGCATCGAACGGGCCGTGCGTCAGCCCTCCGGCTTCGCTCACGACCGTGCTCAGGACATCGGCCATGGCATGGATGGCATTGAGACCTAGATCGGGGCGAGAGGAATGGCCTGAGCCCCCCCTTATGGTCACGCGGGCGGCCGCCTTGCCCTTGTGGCCGCGCACAGCGCGCATGCCGCTCGGCTCGCCGACGATGACGCCGAGCGGCTTGGCGCAAAGTTCGGGAAGGCGGGCGATCAGATGCGGCACGCCGCGACACCCGACCTCCTCGTCATAGGAGAAGGCGAGGTGGATCGGCCGGGCGAGGCGCAGTCCCGCGAGCATGGGCGCGGCCGTAAGCGCGGCTGCCAAAAATCCCTTCATGTCAGTCGTGCCGCGTCCGTAGAGCCGGTCACCGTCCCGACGCAGTGCGAAAGGGGACGAGCTCCATTGCGGCTCGCAAGCGGGGACGACGTCCATATGGCCGGACAGGATGTAGCCCGGAACATCGGCGGGACCGATCGTGGCGAAAAGATTGGAACGATCGCCTTCCGGCCCGGGGAGCACGGCGACCTTCGCGCCCTGTTCTGCGAGATAAGCCTCTATCCAGCCTGCAATATCGCCGTTCGCCTTGCCGGCGACCGATGGAAAGGCGACGAGACGGTCGAGGATGTCGAAGACGTCCATTTCAGCCCTCAAGGCGTTTTGGGTTCGCCGGGTTCAGGGCCGACGGCCATACCTCCAGAATTGCCGCAGAGGATGGGCGCTTTCCTTCGCGATTGCGTGCCGAAAGCGGAAGTGTTTCAGTTGAATCTTGCGTTGGCACGCGTCATTCGAGCAAATCGTATCGGTCTGGTTGTTTAGCGTTGGCAGAGCAGGGACGTTGTATGTCGCCCGTTACGCAATCTTTCAGAGGCAAGGAATTGAAGCCGTCCGAAAGCTTGAAAATCGATGCCTTCTCGGTGCGGATGGCCGACATCAAAGGGGTTGAACTGGACCGATTGCATGCGCTCTCGCTGTCTGTGGGCTGGCCGCATCGGGCAGAAGACTGGCAATTCCTGCGCGAAACGGGACAAGGCTTGGTGGCTCTCGATGAGATCGGCCGGGTTCTGGGATCCGCGATGTGGTTTGGGCATGGCGCCAGCTTCGCGACCGTCGGCATGGTCATCACCTCGCCACGGCTTCAGACGCTCGGGGCCGCGCAATGGCTGATGAAGCGGGTTTTCGACAACATTCCCGGGCGCGACCTTCGCCTCAATGCAACCCGCGCCGCACGGCGGCTCTATCTCTCGCTCGACTTCCATCCGGAGAAGACTGTCTATCAATGCCAGGGCATCGCCCGCGTCCCAACGGCAGGTAGCCCCACGGAGGAGCGCAGCGACGTCCGGACTTTGGACGCAAGCGATATTCCGGCAGCGGTCGCCCTCGACGCGGCGGCGTTTGGCGTGAGGCGGACAGCGCTTATTGAAAAGCTCTTCGCGCACTCGACCGGCTATGGTCTTTTCAAGAATGACAAGCTGAACGCTTTCGCGCTCTGCCGGCCATTCGGGCGGGGCCATGTCGTGGGGCCGGTCGTGGCCGAAAGCGACGCCGACGCTGTGGCGATCGTCCGGCCGCACGTGGCCGACCATTCGGGGACTTTCCTTCGGGTCGACACCCACATGGACAGTGGCGAGTTCGCCGCCTTTCTGTCGCACGCTGGAATGCCAGTTTTCGATACGGTGCTCACTATGTCGATGGGCAAACGCATCAGCGATTTTGCTGCAGGTGGCCCGGTTATGCCGAAGACCTATGCTCTGGCGAGCCAAACTCTCGGGTAGGTTGATGTTCGACTTGGAAGGTTTTAGCCTTTGCAATCTGAACGTCCAAACATGGACAACGCCATAACCCGCCAGCCCGCTTGCGGCCCCTTTCGGCCATTGACCAGGAGAATTCTTGGCTCTCCGCTAATCGATATCCCTAGCCAGCATTAATCTCGTTCATCGTCATAAGGTTCGCCAGACCATACGAGAGAATACGAAGGAAATGGGGTGGCGAACCAGCCGCTAACGTATTGATTTCCTGTGGGAAACGACGGCCTCGGCGACTAACAAAATCGTTATTCGCCAAGGGGCTAGGAAGCAGTTCGCCAAAGTTGATTCAAGAAGCTGATCTGCCACTCGCCGACCGCATTTATCTTCTACGGAACGGCAGCTTTGCGCCTGTTCTGACGTACACGGGCATCTCAGCCCTGCCCAAAAGCAGGCCGAACGATTGACGCACCCGGAAAACGTCGGGCTTTTGCGAATGCCGCGGTTGAGTGTTGGCATTTACTTATTGTCACGGCGCTTAGGGAAAGGCATGCCGGGACTATGGGCGGCTGCGCCGCCATCGACCGGGATGATGGCGCCGGAAATGTAAGACGCTTCCGGCGAGACCAGGAACACGATCAGGTTCGCCACTTGCTCCGGGCGGGCCATGCGTTGCTGCGGTAATTGCAGTTGCTGGTTGGTCGATAAGGCCTCCATGACGCCGGACATCATTTCCGCGGCGGTCGGCCCCGGGCAGATGCAGTTTGCCCGGATGCCGAAACGCCATAGTCGACCGACCACAAGCGCGTGAGCGCCACCAGCGCGGCCTTGGAGGCCGTGTAGGCATCGGCGAGTGGCATCAAGAGCACGATCGCGCCGCCATCGCGCATTGTCGGGCGGAAGGCGCGCACGCTGAGCATCACGCTGGTCAGGTTGACGGCGATGGTTTTGTTCCAGGCCTCCAGCGTCAGCAGCGGATATCTTGTTGAACAGATGACCGGCAAAAAATACATTGCTGCTCGAAAAGCCTGCGTCGGCGTCTCAAGGGAATTAATCGGCACCTCAAGACCCGCGACGCTTGGAAAAGTCGCTGATCCATCTCAAAAGCTTGCAGTCATGATGTCGGCCTGTCGGCCAGGCTCCTTCGCTGCTTCGCTTTACAAGTGAGCCAAGATCGCCGCTGCTTCGGTTTCGGCGAAGCAAAGGACAGAAAAAGACTTCTTTTGGCGATCCGGCCCGGATGCTCTTTTGCAGGTCTAGAACACATAAGGCGCGCCCGGGAGGCGACGCATAACAAGAGAGCGGCCGCAAAACGCCGCCTGGCATAGGCCGCTTGAAAGGGGCCGATGCCGGCAACAGCCATGGGGAACCACGACAATGAAGACATTCCGCAATTGCCTGATGACGGCGGTCAGCGCAGGCCTGCTCAGCCTGGGGCTTGCCGCTCCCGCCAATGCCGGCGCCATTCGCCTCGGCATGACCACCTGGGTGGGTTATGGGCCACTGTTTCTCGCCCGCGACCTCGGCTATTTCAAGGAGGCCGGCGTCGATGTCGACCTGAAGGTCATCGAAGAATCGGCGCTTTACATGGCGGCGGTTGCCGGCGGCGATCTCGACGGCGCTGCCTCCACCGTCGACGAGCTCATGAAATACCGCTCCGACGAGCTCTGCTTCAAATATGTCGTGGCGCTCGACGACAGCCATGGCGGCGACGGCGTCGTCACGCAGGCCGACGTCAAGTCGCTCAAGGATCTGAAGGGCCAGCCCGTCGCCCTGAACGAGGGCTCCGTTTCCGAATTCTGGTTCAATGTGCTCCTGAAAAAGGAAGGCATGACCGAGGACGATGTCAGCGTCACCAACATGACCGCCGATGACGCCGCGACGGCCTTCATCGCCGGACAGGTTGCCGCCGCGGTGACCTGGGAGCCGCACCTCACCGAAGTCCGCAAGGGCGGCAAGGGCAAGGTGCTGATCGACTCCACGACCACGCCCGGCCTGATCGTCGATGTGATCGCGCTCAAATGCGACCTGATCGAGAAGCACCCCGAGGACGTGAAGGCCCTCGTCAAGGGCTATTACAAGGCGGTCGAATACATCAAGACCAACCCGGACAAGGCCTATGAGATCATGGCCAAGGGCATTGGCGGCTATCTCGAGAAGCCTGAGGATTTCGCGGCCGGCGCCAAGGGCGTGCGCTACTACGACCGCGCCCGCAACCTGGAATTCTTCGGCACGCCGCAGAAGAGCGAAGCGGCCGACCTGGTGAACTTCGCGCAGGACGTCTGGGGCAAGGCCGGCAAGCTCAAGATGACGATCGACTCGAAAACCATCCTCGACACCGATTTCATCAAGGAACAGTGAGCCATCGGAATGGCGGGGCCCGCCCGGCCGGGCCGGTCCCATCTTCCAAAAGCCGGATCTGGTCGGCCTCTCCGGGGCCGGCCTCCCTTTTCCCGAAAGCTTCAGCTTCGCGCTCAAATCACGGAGGCCATCTTATGGCACAAAGGCGGACGGCGTGGACGCGCCTGACGACTCCATTCGCCAATATCCCCGCCAGCACGGCAACCACGCTCGCTTTGGCGATGTGGGTCGTCGTGATCGGCGGCTGGGCCTTGCTGTCCTATGGCCGCGTCGTGCCGAACATGTTCCTGCCGACGCCCGGAACCGTGCTCGAGACGGCCTACCGCATGTCGCTCGACGGCAGCCTCTTCTACCACACGCTGACCAGCGCCAAAGTGGTCATCCTGGGCTTCATCGTGTCGTCACTGATCGCGGTGCCGCTGGGACTGTGGATGGGCACCTACCGGGCGGTGCAGGCGCCGCTGGAGCCGCTGGTCAACTTCATCCGCTACCTGCCGGTGACCTCCTTCGTGCCGCTGTTCATCCTTTGGATCGGCATCGGCATCGAACAGCGCATAGCGGTCATCTTCTTCGGCACGTTCTTCCAGCAGCTGGTGATGATCTCCGACTGCGCCCGCAGCGTCTCCAGGGACCTGGTCAACGCCTCCTACACTTTGGGCACCAAGCGCTCAGAAGCGGTGTGGCACGTCATTTTCCCCGCAGCGCTTCCGGCGATCCTCGACACGCTTCGCGTCACCATGGGTTGGGCCTGGACCTATCTGGTCGTTGCCGAGCTCGTCGCCGCGTCGAGCGGCCTCGGCTATATCAGCCTCAAGGCAATGCGCGGCTTCCAGGTGGATGTGATCTTCATGGCGATCGCCGCAATCGGGCTTCTGGGCCTGATCACCGACACGGCATTCCGCATTCTCCGGGCAAGGGTCGCGCCATGGGCACCCTGATCTTGAACGCATCCTCGCAAAACGCAGCCGGATCAAGGGTAGTGATGACCGAAACCGTCAAGGCGAACAATTTGGCCGGCACGGCCCATGCGGCCGGCGATCCGCGTTCGGCCGGCACCACGATGGCCATCGAGGACGTGACATTGCGCTATGGCGATGCCAATGGCGTGCTGGCGCTGGACGATGTGTCGCTGAAGGTGGCCAAGAACGAATTCTGCGTCATCGTCGGTCCTTCGGGATGCGGCAAATCCAGCCTGCTCTACCTCGCCGCCGGCCTCAATGACGCGACCTCGGGCAGCATCAAGGTCGACGGCCGGGAAGTGATCGAACCCGGCGCCGACAGAGGCATGGTCTTCCAGAGCTACACCTTGTTCCCGTGGCTCACGGTGCGCGCCAACATCGAATACGGGCCGAAGCGCAAGGGGCTGCCTGCGGAGCAGCGCAAGCAGATCGTCGACCAGTATCTCAACGAGGTCGGCCTCGCGTCCTTTGCGGACCACTACCCCGCCCAGTTGTCGGGCGGCATGAAGCAGCGCGTGGCGATCGCGCGCGCCCTGGCCAATGACCCGGCTGTCCTGTTGATGGACGAGCCGTTCGGCGCGCTCGACAGCCAGACGCGCGGCACCATGCAGAAGCTGCTTCTGCGCGTCTGGGAGCGGCAGCAGAAGACGGTGCTCTTCGTCACTCATGATATCGACGAGGCGCTGGTGCTCGGCGACCGCGTTCTGGTGATGACGGCAAGGCCCGGCAAGATCAAGGCCGAGATCAAAGTCGACATCCCACGGCCGCGTTCGATGGACGTCATCCTCGAACCCGACTTCATCGCGCTCAAGCGCCGTATCCTTGGCCTTCTGCACGACGAGATCGACGAGGATCACTGAGCGCAATTTCCAAGAGCAAAAGTCGAGGCAGTCCAGCAGTGCTGAACGCCGATCTGCCCCGATGTTGAAGGGTGAGACGGCCTCTACCTTTCGCCGTTGCGCGTCGGGCCGAGGATCATCTCCGAAGCCTTTTGCCCGATCATCATGCTTGGCGCGTTGGTGTTGCCGCCGATCAGCTTCGGCATGACGGAGGCATCGGCGACCCGGAGTCCGTCCACGCCTCGCACCTTGAGTGTCGCCGGATCGACGACGGCCATGTCGTCCGTTCCCATCTTGCAGGTTCCGACCGGGTGATAGACGGTCAGCGCCTCGGCGCGCAGATAGGCCAGGATCTCGTCGTCGGTTCGGACATCCTTGCCCGGCAGCATCTCCTGGCCGCGCACCGCGTCGAACTCGGACGAGGCAAAAATCCGGCGCGCGATCTTGATGCCCTCCACCAGCACCATGGCGTCGTCTTCATGCGTGAAAAAGCGGTGGTCGATCAGGACGTCGCGGCGAGAATTGTCGCGCGACAACCTGATCTCGCCCACGCTTTTCGGTCTGAGCACGCAAGTGTGAATGGCGTAGCCGTGGCCGTATTCGATCAGCCTGCCGCGATGGCTGCGATAGCCCGGCACGAAATGGAACTGAATGTCGGGCAGGCCGTTCGCGTGCTTGGTCTTCGCAAAGCCACCGGCTTCGACGTAGTTGGTGGTGAGCATGCCCTTGCGGCGGGCGAAATACTGGAAGGGCGCCGCTGCCATGCGCGGCAGGTTGGCGAGTGAGAGGCCGAGCGTCCTGGTGCTTCTAGACCGCACGATGATCATGCCATCGACATGGTCCTGCAGGTTCTTGCCGACGCCCGGCAGGTCGAGGATCGGCGCGATGCCGATCTGCTTGAGCTCGGCTGCCGACCCGATGCCGGATGCCATCAGGATCTTGGGCGAGTTGATGGCGCCGGCCGACAGCACGATCTCGCGGTTGGCCGAGAGCTGCTTCTGCTGGCCCTCGTGCCGCACGCGCATTCCCGTGGCGCGACCCCCGGCGATGACGAGGTCGATCACCTCGCATTGGCTGAGCAGCGTCAGGTTCTTGCGATCGAGGACGGGACGCATGAAGGCGCTGAAGCTGCTGAAGCGCTGTCCACGATCCTGCGTGACGTTGTAGATCCCGAGGCCGAACTGGCTTGCGGCATTGAAGTCGGTGTTGGCAGGCAGACCGGCGCTTGCGCCAGCTTTCACGAACATGGCGGAAAGCTCGTTCGGATCACGGGGATTGTCGACCAAAAGCTCGCCGTCGCTGCCGTGATAGCGTGGGTCCTGGGCAAGCAGGTTGCGCTCCAATTTCTTGAATACCGGCAGCACATCGTCATAAGCCCAGCCGGCGCAGCCGAGTTCGGCCCACTCGTCATAGTCCTGGGCGGCGCCGCGAATATAGACCATCGAATTGATCGAGCTCGATCCGCCCAGCGCCTTGCCGCGGTTGACCGGAATGCTGCGGTTGTTGAGGTGGGGCTGCGGCACGCCGACGAAACAATAGTCGTAGTTCGGGTTGCCGTAGAGCGAGAGGATGCCCGCCGGCACCTTGACGCGCAGACTGTTGTCGCTGCCGCCGGCCTCGATCAGGCACACTGTGACCGACGGATCGGCGCTCAGCCGATTGGCGACCACGCAACCGGCCGAGCCGGCGCCAACGACGATGTAGTCAAAGCTTTCGGTTTTCATGCCCAGCCCCTCGAGAATGCCGGCGCTCGAGGCATGGCAGAACCGGCCGCCGCGAAGGCGTATCCTTGTTCCGGAACCAGTTCCGCGCGGACACATGTCCGGCTTCGCCCGCCACCTCATGCAGCGCTGTCGATCCGACCGCCGGGACTCTAGGTGCGTCTATCGGTGCGAGAAATTCGGAAATGGTTACGCGTGACTTCGGAGATTCGTTATGGGCGCCCGCCGGCACGTGCTGCTACTTGTGAGCGCCAGCAGAGGAGCGGTGGGATGGCGCAGCCTGGCTGCATCCACCAACTGCCGGAGATCGTTTTCATCCCACGCGGCGGAAGCTGTCGGATGGTCAGAAGAGGACCGAGCATGTCGGTTGAGAAGGTAGACACGCTCGTCGTCGGCGGCGGCCAGGCCGGGGTGGCGATGAGCGAGCATCTGAGCAAATGCGGGGTGCCTCATCTTGTGCTTGAGCGCGGCCGGATCGCCGAGCGCTGGCGCTCGCAGCGATGGGACTCCCTGGTCGCCAATGGCCCGGCCTGGCATGACCGGTTTCCGGGCATGGAGTTTCCCGTGACGGGTCCCGACGGCTTTCCTTCCAAGGAGGAGGTCGCCGACTATTTCGTCGCCTACGCAAAGCAGATCAATGCGCCGATCCGCTGCGGCGTGGAGGTAAAACTAGTGCAGAGGAATGTCGGCCGTCCAGGATTTCGCGTCGAGACCTCGCATGGCGTGATCGAAGCCAACAACGTCGTGGCCGCGACCGGGCCTTTCCAGGTCCCTGTCATCCCGCCTCTCGTTCCTGGCGATGCCGGCATCCTGCAAATCCACTCCAGCGCCTACCGCAACCCGGCGCAATTGCCGAAGGGCGCGGTGCTGGTGGTCGGGGCGGGATCCTCGGGCGTGCAGATTGCCGATGAGCTGCAGCGCTCAGGCAGGCGCGTCTATCTCTCGGTCGGCCCGCACGATCGTCCGCCGCGCGCCTATCGCGGGCGCGACTTCTGCTGGTGGCTGGGCGTGCTCGGCAAATGGGATCTCGAAACCCCAGGGCCCGGCACGGAGCATGTCACGATCGCGGTGAGCGGCGCGCGCGGCGGCGAGACGATCGATTTCCGCCGTCTGGCGGCGGAGGGGCTTACGCTTGTCGGCATGACAAAGACGTACCAGGACGGCGTGATGAGTTTCGCGCCGGATCTTGCGAAGAACATTGCCAGGGGCGATGCCAGCCTGATGTCGCTGCTGGACGAGGCCGACGCCTATGTCGAGCGCAATGGTCTCGACCTTCCGGAAGAACCTGATCTTCGCAAAATCGATTCCGACCCGGAATGCGTGACCAATCCGATCCTCAAGCTCGATCTTGCCGAAGCCGGGGTAGCGACGATCATTTGGGCGACGGGCTTCGCCGTCGATTACAGCTGGCTGAAGGTCGACGCTTTCGACGAGAGGGGCCGACCAAGGCATCAGCGCGGCGTCTCGACAGAGCCCGGAATCTATTTCCTGGGTCTGCCCTGGCAGTCGCGCAGAGGCTCGAGCTTCATCTGGGGCGTCTGGCACGATGCCAAACACGTGGCCGACCGTATTTCGACGCAGCGCAAATATCTCGCCTACCACGCCGCCGCGACGCGCGAGACCGTGGACGCCTGATCAAAGCTGCGAGCCGATCCCTGATGGAGACCAAGATGGCGCATACGCGAATTCGCAAATTCAACACCAAGGACACCTATCCCGAGCAGAAGCTCGACAACGATCTCTGCCAGGCGATCGTCACGCGCGGCGGCCGCACCGTCTATCTGCGGGGACAGTGCCCGCAGGACCTCGACACGGCCAAGAACATCGACAGCCACGATCCGGTCGAGCAGACCCACAAGGTCATGCAGAATATTAGGCAGCTCATCGAGGAATGCGGCGGCACGATGGAGCATCTGGTGAAGGTGGTTGTCTACATCACCGATGTCCGCCATCGCGAGGCTGTCTACCGGACGATGGGCGAGTACATCAAGGGCGTCCACCCGGTTTCGACCGGCCTGGTCGTGTCGGCGCTCGCGCGGCCGGAATGGCTGGTCGAGATCGACGGCACCGCCGTCATTCCGGACTAAGCGCCATGACCTTCTCCATCGTCGCGCGCTGCAGGCGCACAGGCATGTTCGGCGTGGCGGTGTCGTCGTCGTCTCCCGCGGTCGCGGCGCGTTGCGCCTATGCGCAGGCGGGCGTCGGCGCGGTCGCCAGCCAGAACGTCACTGACCCGACACTCGGGCCGCGGGCATTGGAATTGATGGCGCGCGGCGCCTCCGCCGCGGAGACTGTCGCGATCCTGAAGCGCACGGCCGCCTTCAGTGAATACCGTCAGGTGCTGGCGGTCGACGCCGCAGGCGTCAGCGCGATCCACTCCGGGCCGAAAGCGCTCGGCATCTGGGCCGAGGCGCACGGCGAGGACGTTGCCTGCGGAGGCAACCTGCTCGCGAATGACGGCATCCCGCGTGCCATGGTCGACGCCTTCCTTGCTTCCGAAGGCCATCTCGGCGACCGGCTGATCGTCACGATGCGCGCCGCGCTTCATGCCGGCGGCGAGGCGGGGCCTGTCCGCTCCGCCGGCATGAAGCTGGTCCGCGATGTGTCCTGGCCCGTCGCCGACCTGCGTTGCGACTGGACCGAAGCGTGTCCGATCGAGCAGCTGGCAACGCTGTGGGAGATCTACAAGCCACAGCTCGATGCCTATGTCACCCGCGCCCTCAATCCGTCCGACGCGCCGAGCTACGGCGTCCCCGGTGACGAGTAGTCCGACCAGTTCTGGAGCGAGCATGAGCGAACTCAGCCACAAGGAGTGGGTCGGCAAGGCGTCCGCGATTCGCTTCCGCGACAAGGCGTTCATCGACGGCAAGCCGGTGCCGGCGCGCTCCGGCCGGACCTTCGCCAGCGTCAATCCGGCCACGGGAGCGACGCTCGCCGAAGTCGCCTCCTGCGGGGAGGAGGATATCGATTTCGCCGTCGCGGCGGCGCGGCGTAGTTTTGAGGCCGGCGTCTGGTCCCGAACGAGTCCCCAACATCGCAAGCAGGTGCTGCTGCGGCTGGCGGAGTTGCTGCGCGAGAACCTGCAGGAGCTCGCGCTGCTGGAATCGCTGGATATGGGCAAGCTGGTCAAGGATGCCGCCACCATCGACGTGCCGGGCTCGGCGGCGATCTTCCAGTGGTACGCCGAAGCGATCGACAAGATCTATGACGAGGTGGCGCCGACGGGCCAGGGTGACCTAGCTCTGGTGCGGCGCGAGCCGGTTGGCGTCGTCGGCGCCGTGGTGCCATGGAATTTTCCGCTCGACATGGCCACCTGGAAATGCGCGCCTGCGCTGGCGGCGGGCAATTCGGTGGTGCTGAAACCCGCCGAGCAATCGCCTTCCTCGGCACTCAGGCTGGCGGAACTCGCCATGGAAGCGGGCCTGCCCGCCGGCGTGCTCAATGTGGTGCCGGGCCTGGGTGAGACCGCCGGCCAGGCGCTTGGGCGGCATATCGATGTGGATTGCCTCGCCTTCACCGGGTCGCCCGCGGTCGGCAAGCTGTTCCTGCAATATTCCGGCCAGTCGAATATGAAGCAGGTCTGGCTGGAGACCGGCGGCAAGAGCCCCAATCTGGTGTTCGCGGATTGCGGCGACCTGGACGCGGCTGCCGACATGGCCGCCTTCGGTATCTTCTTCAACCAGGGTCAGGTCTGCTCAGCCAATTCCCGGCTTCTGGTGGAGCGCGGCATCAAGGACGCGCTGGTCGAGAAACTGGCCGAGCGCGCGGCGGCGACGCAACCCGGCGATCCCCTCGACCCGGCATCCAGGATGGGTGCGATGGTGGATGCGCGGCATGCGGCGACGGTCATGCGTTTTATCGATGGCGGCAGGAAGTCAGCCCGGCTGGTCGCCGGAGGCCGCCGGGTGGCCGTCGACGGGCGCGGCAGCTTCGTGCAGCCGACGATCTTCGACAATGTCTCGCCCGAGGATCCGCTCGCCCGCGACGAGATATTCGGTCCGGTGCTGTCGGTCATCGCCTTCGATAGCGAAGAGGAGGCGCTGCGGATTGCCAATGACAGCGTCTACGGCCTTGCGGCATCGCTTTGGACCGACAGCCTGTCGCGGGCACACCGTATCGCGGAAAGACTGCGGGTGGGCACGGTTTCGGTGAACACCGTCGACGCGCTGAGCCCGATGACGCCCTTCGGCGGCTTCAAGCAGTCCGGCTTCGGGCGCGATCTGTCGCTGCACGCGCTCGACAAATACACCGCTCTGAAGACCACCTGGATCAAGTACTGAGGAGCGGCCGCGACTTGATTGCAGCGACCAAACGGGCATCATAGAAGCCCATGCCGCTTCGTTTCACACTCAGACAACTCGAGTACTTCGTCGCCGTCGGCGAGGCGGGCTCTATCGCCAAGGCGGCCGAGCAGGTCAATGTCTCGCCGCCGTCGATCTCGGCTTCGATCGCCCAGCTCGAAGCGGAGTTCGGTGTCCAGCTCTTCGTGCGCAAGCACTCGCACGCGCTTGCCCTGACGGCGGGCGGGCGCCTGTTCCTCAAGGAAGCCGCGCGGCTGCTCAACGATGCCGATGCGCTGCACGACATTGCCGGCGATATCGCCGAAAAGGTGCGCGGACCGCTGGCGATCGGCTGCCTTTTGACTTTCGCGCAGATCGTGCTGCCGACGCTGCGCCGGAAATTCGAGGACGCCTATCCGGACGTGCGCGTCCGGCAGTTCGAGCGCAACCAGGGTCAATTGTTCGAGATGCTGCAGCGTGGTGAAATAGACGCAGCACTGACCTACGATCTCGAACTGTCGCAGGACATGACCTTCGAGCCGCTGATGCAGCTGCCGGCCTATGTGATGCTGCCGGCCGCGCATCGCCTGGCGGGGAGGGCGGGCATCACGCCGGAGGAGCTGGTCGACGAACCGATGGTGCTGCTCGATCTGCCCTATAGCCGCGAATATTTCCTGTCGGCTTTCCAGCCCAAGGGCCTGCGGCCAAAGATCGCCGAGCGCACCGGCGACATCGCCGTGATGCGCTCGATGGTCGCCAATGGCTTCGGCTACGGCATAGCCAACATGCGGCCGCTCAACACCATGTCGCCGGACGGCAAGCTGCTGGTCTTCGTGCCCTTGCTGGGAGACATCAGGCCGCTGACCATGGGAATTGCGCTGCCGAACGCCGAGCATCGCACGCTGACGGTGCAGGCCTTCATCGACCATTGCCGCCACTTCGTCGTCGAGCAAGGCGTCTTCGGCACCGAACGCATTGTCAAATGAGGAGGGTCACGGCCAGCCGTCGGCGAGCCGCGACAACAGCCTCTCCAGCATCTCGTCGCAACGCCGCAATTGTTCGACGCTGACGAATTCGTCCGGCTTGTGCCCCTGCGCCATCGAGCCCGGTCCGCAGACGACGGCGGGCGTGCCGAGATCGCGGCTGAACAATCCGCCTTCCGTGCCGAACGCGACCTTCATGGTATCGTTGGCGCCGGTCAGCGATTTGACGAAGGCGACCGCTTCCGAAGCGACCGGCGTGTCGAGGCCCGGATAGGTGTTAGTGATCTCGATGTCGATCGCGGCTTCGGGCGCGATCGAAGCGGCGTCGGCCGCAATGCGCGCTGCGGCACCGCGAAGCCTGTCGAGAATGCCGGCGGCATCGTCGGCGGCGATGTTGCGTATCTCGAAATCGACCTGGCAGAGATTGGGCACGATGTTGAGCGCCACGCCGGCATTGATCTTGCCCACATGCACGGTGGTATAGGGAATGTCGTAGTCGCCGTCGGGGGCGCCTTCGCGAGCCAACCGGTCCTGCTCGTCGCGTAGCGCCCGCACGAAATCGCAACCGAGATGGATGGCGTTGAGTGCCAGCGGAGCAAGCGCCGAATGGCCTTCGCGTCCCTTGCAGATGGCGCGCGCCGCAAGCTTGCCCTTGTGCCCGGTCGCCACCTGCATGTTGGTCGGCTCGCCGACGATGCACAGCAGCGGGCGTTGGGGTGCCGCGCTTAGCATTTCGATCAGGTCGCGCACGCCGAGGCAGCCGACTTCTTCGTCGTAGGAGAGCGCCAGATGCAAGGGCGTGCGCAGCGTCATCTTCGAGGCCTTGAGACATGCCGCGAGAGCCGAGGCCACAAAGCCCTTCATGTCCGCCGCGCCGCGCCCATAAAGCTTGGCGTCACGCCCGGTCATCGCGAATGGCGGCAGCGTCCAGTTCTGGCCATCGACGGGAACGACGTCCGTGTGACCGGAGAGCATGATGCCGGGCGTATCGGCCGGGCCGATCGTGGCGAAGAGGTTGGCCTTGCGCCCGTCGGCGCTGTGGATGAGCTGGCTGGCTACGCCGCTCGCTGCGAGTAGGTCCACCGTATAGCTGATGAGGTCGAGGTTCGAGTCGCGGCTCACCGTCGGGAAGGCGATCAGCTTTTCGAGGATTCTGATGCTGTCCATGTATGTCGTCCCGTTGCCCCAATCGGCTGTTTACATCGCGCCGCGGCGGTCCTGAAGTCGCATTTGTCTCAGCCTTACTTCACCTGAGACTGATCCATGCAAGGGCGATTAGGCGCGTCCTAATCCGCACAGAAGAAATCCGTAGTTTTCCCGCGCACTCGTCAACTTATGAGTAATTTCCAGAGCAGCCGGCATCAAGGAGGCTACTATGCGCGACCCACGCTACGACATTCTGTTCGAGCCGATGAAGATCGGTCCGGTGACCGCCAAGAACCGCTTCTACCAGGTTCCGCATTGCAATGGCGGCGGCTATCGCGATCCGTCGGCCGCGGCCGAGATGCGTCGCATGAAGTCCGAAGGCGGATGGGGGGTAATCTTCACCGAGCAGACGGAGATGCATCACACCTCCGAGATCACGCCCTTCATCGAGCTCAGGCTGTGGGATGACGCCGACATTCCGGCCCTGGCCAAAATGGCCAAGGCGATGCACGAATATGGCGCGCTCGCCGGCATCCAGCTTGCCTATTCCGGCATCAACGGTCCTAACCTCTACACCAAGGAGGTTCCGCGTGGGCCTTCGGCCTTGCCGATCCGCACCTTCACCAACGATCCGGTGCAGGCGCGCGCCATGGACAAGCAGGACATCCGCGACCTGCGCCGCTGGCACCGCAACGCCTTCACGCGCGCCAGGCAGGCGGGTTTCGACCTGGTATGCCTCTACGGCGCGCATGGCTTCGGCATCATCCAGCACTTCCTGTCGACCGCCACCAACCAGCGCAGCGACGAATATGGCGGCTCGCTGGAAAACCGCTCGCGACTGATGCGCGAGCTGATCGAGGAAGGGCGCGACGCGATCGGCGACACGTGCGGCCTGACGCTCAGGCTGTCGCTGGACGAGATGATCGGCGAGCTTGGCTTCGCCAATTCGGAAGTCCGCGACATGATCGAGATGCATGCTGAGCTGCCTGATCTTTGGGACCTCGCTCACGGCGCCTGGGAAGATTGCTCCGGGCCGTCGCGCTTCAAGGAAGAGGCGGCGCAGGAAAGCCTGGTCTCCGGCATCAAAAAGCTTACCTCGAAGCCGGTCGTCGGCGTCGGCCGCTTCACCTCGCCGGACGTGATGGTGAGGATGATCAGGTCGGGCACGCTCGACTTCATCGGCTGCGCGCGCCCCTCGATCGCCGATCCTTTCCTGCCAAGGAAGGTCGAGGAGGGCCGCATCGAGGACATTCGCGAATGCATCGGCTGCAACATCTGCATTACCGGTGACATGACAATGTCGATCTCGCGCTGCACGCAGAACCCGACCTTCATGGAGGAATGGCGCAAGGGCTGGCATCCGGAGCGCATACAGGCCAAGGGCGATAGCGACAGCGTGCTGATCGTCGGCGCCGGGCCTGCCGGACTGGAGGCCGCCCGCGCGCTAGGCCTGCGCGGCTATCAGGTGGCGATAGCGGAAGCCGGCACCGCGCTTGGCGGGCGCGTGGCGCGCGAATGCCTGCTTCCGGGTCTCTCGGCCTGGGGCAGGGTGCGCGACTATCGCCAGTATCAGCTCAGCCAGATGCCGAATGTCGACATCTATTTCGAAAGCCGGCTGTCGGCGGACGAGGTCCTGTCCTTCGGCTTCCAGAACGTTGCCATCGCCACCGGATCGACTTGGCGGCGCGACGGCGTGGCGCGCGCCCATGTCGTGCCGATGCCGATCGACGCCGCTATGCCGGTCTACACGCCCGACGATCTGATGGGAGGCAAGGTGGCTTCCGGCAATGTCGTGCTGTTCGACGACGACCATTACTACATTGGCGGCGTGCTGGCGGAGCTGATGGCGCGGCAGGGTGCGAAGGTGACGCTGGTAACGCCGTCGGCCTATGTCTCGGACTGGACCCGCAACACGCTAGAGCAGGGCGCCATCCACCGCCGCCTGGCGCAGATCGGGATAGATATCGTCCTCAACAGGACTGTCACGACCATCGCGTCAGGCGGCGTCGTGACGGCCTGCGTCTATACCGGCGCGCGACAGGAGGTGGCGGCCGATGCCGTGGTCCTAGTCACGTCGCGCAATCAGGACGATGCCGTTTGGCGCGCGCTGAAAGCCCGGGAAAACGAGTGGGCCGGCAACGGCATCCGTTCGATCAAGGTTATCGGCGATGCCGAAGCGCCGGGGCCGATTGCTTGGGCAACCTATGCCGGCCACCGCTTCGCCCGCGAGCTGGACGAGGCCGATATTGGTGACGCCCTGCCTTTCCGGCGGGAAGTGACGGCGCTGGCGGTGCAATAGGATAGAAGAGGGCAGCCGCAACTTCCCTTCCACTCTATTCTGCCCGCAAGCGAAGCGCGTATTTCCAGCAAGTATCATCCAATAGAATGCTGCCGACAACAGCCGGGGGAGCTTCGCGTTGAGGAGCTCGATTGCCTCTCCCGGTGGCGACCTCTTCCGTCGACGGTCGCTTCAGTCGAGCTGCAGGCATGCGGCCAGCGCGATCGGCCCGAGCGGACAGTGCGGCGCCACAGCCACGTCATAGGCTTCGGCCATCGCCGCGATCTTGCGGCATTTGGTGATGCCGCCGGCGTGCGACAGATCCGGCCGACACCGCTTCCTCGAACACCGACTTGAAGTCCCACCCGCTGTAGAGCCGTTCGCCGAGCGCGATCGGCGTCGAGCCGAGCGCGGCGATCTCCTTCAGCGCCTCGCGGTTTTCGCTGAGCACCGGCTCTTCGATGAACATCAGCCGGTATGACTCCAGCTCCTTGACCAGGATGCGCGCCATCGGCCGGTGCACGCGGCCGTGGAAATCGACGGCCATGCCGATATTCGGCCCGACCGCCTCGCGCACCATGGCGACGCGCTCTATAGCCGTGTCTATCTTGTCGTGGCTGTCGACGATCTGCAGTGCCTAGGTGCTGTTCATCTTGAGCGCCTGGAAGCCGTGCGCCGCCATATTCCTAGCGCCGGCCGCCACTTCCGCCGGCCGGTCGCCGCCGATGTCTCGGCGGCATTGCGTGAACGACGCAGCCAACGCCGGAGATGTTCACCATAAATCGACGGTGTCGTTGTTCGCGGTCGTGTGTTGCCGTCAACACCCGCCTCGGCTTGACCGCCGTGCAACCCGCCCGGCGGTCGGTATTCATTGCCGATTGGCACTTTCAGCGTTCCACATACACGATGCGGCGCGTCGACGGCTCAACCAGCACCGGTCGGTTGTTCACATAGACATAGCGGTAGCGGTAGTTCGGGATATTCTGTAGAGCCACCGTCTCAGGCAAGGTCGCGCCGGTTACAACCTTTCCTTGAAGGTAAACAGGCTTGACCCGATGCGCGCTGATGTACGTGCGCACCTGTTCGGGCGGATTGATCACGGTGCCGGCTGCGCCGCCGCCAACGACCCCCGCCGCGCCGCCCACAGCAGCGCCTACCGGTCCTCCGATGATAGCGCCGGCGATGGCTCCGGTCGCGCCACCAGCGACGGCTCCGGCATCAGCCTGATCGCGAGGAGGTTTCACGACCGCGATGCCGGAATTGGCCGGTCGCTCGGTTAAGACGACCCGATTGCCACCGAATTCTGCGGTAACGTAGTCGGAATAAACCCAGCCCTGACCACCAGCTTCGGCGATGGTGCACCATTTCGAGTTTTGCAGACAGCCGTTCAATGTGGCCGTCTGGCCCGCCCGCAGCACGCCGATGACCGGATATTGCGAGCCTGGACCGGCGCGAACATTAAGGTTTGTAGCGGCTGATACGGGAGTGTCGGCAAAAGCTGCGCCAGACAAGGCGACAAGCGCGCCTGTCACAACGGGTAACAAAAGCTTTCTCATCGTTCTGTCTCCGTTTCATGGTTCCCTTCAGAGCCAAAAACGAGGAAGAGCCACGTGCGTTCCGCTGGCAGGATCGCGGAACGGCTAGATTCCAAATGTCACCATCGGGTCCCTCTGCTGCTCCCGCTTGAGTCGAGATATGGTCGGGTTGCCATCATCGGAGCGGCCGATCTTGCCGCACCCTGCGCGGTCGGCCCTGGAGTCGCTGAGGTCTGATCGGTGGGACAGCCATCGTTGCGGGCGAAGCCGGACAGGTATTGAAATGTCGGCATTACTGACGCTACCGGCTCGCGCCAGCCGATGCCATGCCGAAGGGCATGAAGCGGCCCGCCACGCAATGGGTTCGGCCGGCTTTAATAGGGCGAATGAAACACATGCGCGGCGAAGCTGTAGGCACGCGATAGCGTTGGACAACAGCCACGCTGCGTTGCCCGTCGCCTTCGATATGCGTGTTGTTGCTGTGCGGATTAAACGGATCGACCGTTTGCAAAAGCGAATTGGTGTTGTTTGCGTCGCCGGACGCAAGCGTCATCGTGTCGTAATTGTTGAAATAGTCGGCAGCACAACCCGACAAAAGTGTCACGCTCGCCGCGGCAAAATACGATCGCAAATCCATTGAGGCATCCCCCGACACCGGCTGGCATAATGCTCCATCTGCATTTTGTTGTCGAATCCGAGTTTGACCGCTTGCCATCCGTGCCAAGCTAAGCAACGTTGGCAGCGGGTTTGAGATTTTGGGGGGGAACATAAAGCGGTTTGCTTTAACCGTCGCTGCTTTCGTTTGCATTGCGGGCTGCGCGACGCCACCGGACAAAATAGCAGGCGTGCCGAATGCTGGCCCCTGTACGCAGGCTGACAAAGAGCGCCTGGCGGTTCTGACAAACCAACAGAACAAGGCGGCTACGGGTGACGCGCTTGGCGTCTTCCTCATTGGCGTGCCGGTCTCATCAATGTCCGGCGGCGACCATGAGACCGAGATCGCCGTGCTGAAAGGACGCTGCGGGCCGCCGAAGACGTGACAGGCTGAGTCGCAGTCAGCGTAAAGCCGCACGGACAACGACTGACGGTCCTAATCAACGTCATGCCCCAAGTCCCTATTGCGAAACTGCGCAAGGCGCATATTCTTTGGCATGGGGTCTTGATCGAGCAGTCCAAGGACCTGGACCCTGGACGCGGTGCTATTTGGTCGAGGATGGCCGAACTTTTCAATAGAGCCATCCGTGGGACAGAGCCATGCAGCACGGAGCCGTGAGTGATCCGGGCATGGGCCGAGGCCAGCTTGAGCCGGCCGACGGCGATATTGTCCGCGAGCAGGCCGTCCTCTTTCGTCTCACCGACCGACTTTACCGTGCCAACGGCCTTGGCGAGATCTACGATGCGGCGCTGGATGCCATATGCGACGCCCTCGGTTCGTCACGCGCCTCAATCCTGAGATTTGACAGCCACGGTGTCATGAGCTTCGTCGCCTGGCGCTCACTCTCTAATGAATACCGCGAGGCAGTTAACGGTCACACGCCGTGGACGCGCGGGGAGCACGATGCCGAGCCTATTTTTGTCGAGGATATTCGTCTCAGCGGTGAATCTCGGCAGATCATCGACACGGTCCTTGGCGAGGGAATCGAAGCGCTGGCTTTCATCCCGCTTGCCACCTCCCGCGAGCTCATCGGCAAGTTCATGGTCTACTATCCGGCACGCCATCGCTTCGGGGATCGTGAACGCGAACTTGCGTTGACCATTGCCCGTCAGCTCGGGTTTGCGATCGAACGGGAGCGGGCGGAAACCAGTGCGATGCGACTGAGCGCGCTCGTCGAATCCTCGGATGATGCAATCATCGCGACCGATTTGGATGGCATCGTCACGGACTGGAACAGCGGCGCTGAGCGTCTCTACGGCTACGGCCGCAAGGAAATGGTCGGACGTCCGCTTATGTTGCTGATACCGCCCGATCGGCAGATCGAGGAGCGGCAGATCCTGGTCCGCATTCGCAATGGAGAGCATGTCGAGCATTTCGAGACCGTTCGCCTGCGCAAGGATGGCAGCAGCATTCCCATCTCTTTGACCGCTTCCCCCATCGCGGACGCGTCTGGCGCAATTGTCGGTGTCTCCAAGATCGGCCGTGACATTTCCGAGCGGCTGCGGGCGCAGGAGCAGCGGGAGTTGCTGCTTCGCGAGATGGACCACCGCGTGAAGAACCTCTTTACCATCGCAAGGACCATCGTCAATTTGAGCGCGCCAGCTGCTGAAACTCCGGCCGCGCTCGCCTCCACCGTTTCTGACCGCCTCGGCGCCCTCGCGCGGGCGCATGCGCTGACGATGCTCCCCTCGACTGGCCCCTCTGTTCATGGCGCGACGAGCCTACATGCATTGATCGCCGCAATCCTCGCGCCATACCGGCATGGAACTGACGAGCAGCCCCGCTTCGCGATCAGTGGCATCGATCTGCCGGTGCCTCCAGCGATGATCACGCCGCTTTCTCTCCTGCTACACGAATTCGCCACAAACGCTGCCAAACATGGGAGCCTCTCGGCGCCCGCCGGCTCGATCGAGATCGCTTGCTCCGATAGAGACGGTAAGGTGAGTGTCCAGTGGAGAGAGGTAGGAGGACCACCTCCGGTCGCAACCGAAGACGAAGGCTTCGGGAGCCGCCTGATCCGCGCCGCCGCGAATGAGCTTGGCGGAGTCGTGCGAGATTGGGACCCCGCCGGAATTGTCCTTGAGATCACGATCGATAGTGAAAGATTCTTGGTCTGATGCCCGAGCCGCTTGTCAGCGCAGCAGCCCATCGCTCACAAAATCTTCCCATCCGCGCAGTTTGGCCTCCGAGTTTTCGTCTCGGCCATTCCTGGCTGAATGGGCAGCCTCGCGGCCCTTCTTTTGTGCGCGCTTGACTGCCGCCTTTGCGGCAGCGCGTCGCCGGTTCTCGGCGGCGGCTGCCGCGTCTTCCTCGCGCCAGACGGTGACAAGGTCGCGGTCAAGCACATCCTCTATGTGGCGCAGATCGAAAACATGGAAGGTGATCTTTCTGGCGCGGCCGCGAAGCTTGACTGTTCTGGTCCCCGCGCTCTGCAGCCGGCCATCCTTCAGCCAGCGGTGCCGTTCGCCCGACGAGATCGTCAGGATGTCCTCGACTTCGCGAGGGATGACCGGAAGGTCCTCGATGTCGCGCATGGCTTTGGACACGATCGCCGCGGCCGCTTCAACATCGGCATCCGAATTCTCAGGAAGGCGCAAGGTGAGCACGCGGGATTCGATGTGAAGCAGCTTTCTCAAGTGCGCTGGAAGGCGCGCGCGGATCTCGAGGAAAATGCCCCTGGCCCGCATGGACGATCCCAGAGTCGCCGCCGGTGAAAGCGGCCACTCAGCCATTAATTTGGCGGTCGGTTCGGTTTTTCGGCGCCCGGACATATCCCATAAATAGGCCGGGCTGGGCCAGGCACAACGCCGGTGCAAGAGGCAACCCGGTGTGACGCGGCGCCACCGGATTCCTCCAATATCCGCCATCTGAGGACCCTCAACGGAGCGAATTGTCGATCGGCGAGTTAGGCTGGCTAGACAGAAGAGACTGGATTGGACGGATGGCAGCATCGAAAAGCAACGGTCACTTCACGCCAACCAAGGCGGCGCCGGAAGGCCTTGCCCCTGCCCTAGCGCGAAACATTGAGGCGCTGATCGAGAGGCGTAAACGAGAAGCCACGGCCGCATCGCTGGAGGAGCGCGCGGCCGCAGCGATAAGCGGCTTCGCAGGAAGCATGGTCTTCGTCTACTTGCACATTGTCTTCTTCGGGATCTGGATCGCCCTCAATCTCGGCATCCTGAGCTTTGTCAGACCCTGGGACCCATCACTGGTCATCTTGGCTATGTTCGCCTCGGTCGAGGCCATCTTTCTCTCGACCTTCGTGCTGATCAATCAGAACCGAATGAGTGCGGAGGACAATTCCAGGGCAGACCTCGATCTGCAGGTCAGTCTGCTGAACGAGCACGAAACCACCAAGCTTATCAAGCTGGTGGAGGAGATTGCCAAGCGTCTGAACATAGATACCGATGCGGATCACGAGCTCAAGGAACTCAAGCGCGATGTGGCGCCGGAGGCGGTTCTGGACAAGATTGAAGAGGTGGATGACCGTCGGACGCCCAAGTGACAGCTCGCCAATAGAAGCGGCAATTTGAAACTGAGGCGCTACCAGGTTGGGTCAATCAGAGGATAGGAGCATGTTCGACCACATCGGCTTCAACGTCGGGAATTTAGAAAAATCGCTCGCCTTTTACAAAGCAGTGCTCGCTCCTCTCGATCTTGGCGTGCTCGAATCCGGAGAGGGCTGGGCAATGTTGGGTGGCCATGCCGGTCGTCTCTGGATAGGGGCATTCGGACCTCCTCCTGCACCTATCCACATAGCGTTCCGAGCCGGCTCCCGCGCTATGGTGCACTCGTTCTACAAGGCAGGCCTCGCCGCCGGAGGTCGCGACAATGGCGCGCCTGGCATTCGCGCCCAATACGCACCGGATTATTATGCAGCTTTTGTGCTCGACCCGGACGGCCACAATGTCGAAGCCGTAGCCTTCGCCGCAGATGTCTGAAGCAGCGCACTCCATGTAAGGAAAACATTGTGACCCGGATCGCGACCTTCAACGTCAACGGGGTCAACGGCCGCCTGCCGGTGCTCCTGAAGTGGCTTGGCGAGACCGACTATGACGTGGTCTGTCTTCAGGAACTGAAAACATCCGACGAGAAATTTCCCATCGAAGCAATTCGGGACGCCGGTTTCGGCGCGATCTGGCACGGCCAGAAATCCTACAACGGAGTGGCGGTGCTGGCGCGAGGGAGGGATCCGGTCGAACGTCGCCGGGGCTTGCCTGGCGATCCCGACGACACGCACAGCCGATATCTGGAGGCTGAAATCGACGGCCTGGTCGTCGGTTGCATCTACCTCCCGAACGGCAATCCGGCGCCGGGCCCGAAATTCGATTATAAGCTGCGCTGGTTCGAGCGTCTTGTCGACTACAGCAAATCGCTCTTGGGCGAGCGCACGGTGCTTTGTGGTGACTTCAACGTCGTCCCGACTGAGATCGATGCCGTAGTACCTCGCCGCTGGTTGGGTGACGCCGTCTTCTTCCCGGAAAGCAGGAAAGCCTATGCCCGCATGCTGGGCCTGGGTTGGGTGGATGCGATGCGTCGGATCCACCCGGGCAAGGGCATCTACACCTATTGGAATTTTTCGTATCGCGGCGGCTACGATCGAAGCTCCGGCCTGCGAATGGATCATCTGCTTGTAAGCCCGTCCCCTGCGGAGAGCATTCTGGCCGCAGGTGTCGACGTCGAGACCCGTGGATGGGAAAAGCCGAGCGATCACGCACCCGCCTGGATCGACCTCGGTTAAGACAGTTTGCTTGACCGCTCAAAAGACAAGGTGCTTGCGCTTTCGTCCGGTCTTTCTCGGATAGGCCTTCATGTCAACCGCGTTCCAGACGCCCCTCGCGGGTGGCGGGCTCAGCGCACCTTCACAAGCGGAACCTAATGTTCGCCTGCCGCTTATGCCGGAATGAGCACCAGAGGCATCAACTTCCTCGATAAATGGATGGCAGAGCACCTGCCGAACGCCATGACAGATGATCCCATGGCCGTCAGTGATCTCGCCGATGAGATGATGAAAGCGGCAGAGCGAGAAGGCATTCCGGCCAGCGAAATCCACGAGGAGGTTGATTGTGTGTTCGGGGTGATCTTCGAGGCGATGCATCATCGGGAAGGCAGCTTGCCCGAGGCTGAGAAAGCCGTGTTGGATCAGTTAGCGGCACGGCTGGCCAGGGAGGCCGGCATCTCAGATGACCAAGCTGGCGAACTGCTTAGCGCATCGGCACGGACTGGGACTCGCTCCTTAACGAAGCGCATTTTCTGAAGGAGCTTGAAGGCAGGCTAGAGCAGGAATAAATACCTCTTCGGTGCGGTGACCCCTGCGCGAAGCACCAAATCGTCTGGACGGACGATCGGGGAACAGGATGCGAAATCCTCTACCTTTTCCAACAGCGTCTGTTGACCTCGACCTGCTTCGGACGAACTTGAAAAGGCAGGCTAGCCCCGGCTTGGTTCAGGCAGGCGGGTTCGCCGGTTCGTGAGGCCCCCGGGTCAGACGGCCCAACGGAAGTCCAAACGGGACTCCATTTTTCCGAGTGGTAAGCGCCTCATATCGAACTTCTTGACCGCGTCGCTTTCGCTAGAAGCGGACAATCAAAGCGTAGAATCGGCAGCTGGATGGGCCAGCACAAGCGGTCTATGAAAAAGACCAGCACGCCGTAGATAGACGACAAGCTAACTTTCACCAGCCGCGCCTGTGCCCTGTTGCTAGAAGTTCAAATTTGACCTTTCATGATCATGATTTGTCTAGAGTCTTTCCCATAGATTTTATAGCGTCTGCGCTATGAGTTTCGGCAGTTGTGAATCGCCGCCGGCTTACTATGCCGACGATAGGAGAACGCAATGACCCGCACTCACGTTAAACGTCTTGGAGAGTTCAGGGAAATCCTGGTCGCGACTCGACGCGAAGGCGTCCGTAATGTGCACCATACGCGCGACGCAATGCGGGCAAGTGGCTTTCAGATCGGGGATAGCGAAGGCTCCAGCTATGGTGCTCAGCTGAAAGCGCTCCAAGAAGAAATTGAGGCAGTTGATCGCGCCATCGAAGACGAGAAGCGGCTGGCCTTGGCTCTCGAAGGACGAACTCAATCCCGCCGCCCGACCAAGCCAAGGATCGTGAAGGCAACATAGAGTTAGCGCAATCGTTGGAGCTGGTTCGCGGCCCAACTCGGCTACTCTAAAAATTATGCTGATGTTTGCCCCTCGACCAGGCTTTACACCGTCAGCGAGTATTCCGCATCGTTGCTGAGATCTCGCCATAGGGCGTGAGCCCGCACCGGCCCACCGACATAGCCTTGGCGCACGCCTTGCTACCCCAGCCGAACGCCTGCACATCCTCCTCGGCGACGCCGCCGTCGACCATTAGCTGCTTGAGCCCAGCTGGCGTCCAGCGGTAGTAGTCATGCTGGCGCGCATGCACGTAGAACGGGAAGGGTGTGGCCACCAGCGTCCAGCCGCGGCTTGCTCATGACGTGGATGTTCGCTTCGGCCGCTTGCGGGCCCTGCACATGTTCCAGCGCGCTGACGGTCGGTTCGGCAAAAGGGCCGAGAGCCATGACCGTGAGCCTTGCGGACAAGTCGCGGCTTATCGAAAATCCGCGGCATGCGCCCGTTCTGATCAATCTGGCAAAGGCGTGCACGATGGCGAAGCCCGCGCCGACAGCAACCCCGTAATGGAGGCTTACCATGGCGCGGGCTCTCCGCTTCTGAACCCGGGATACCTGAAACTGTCAGTTCAGCGTCGGTTCGCCCATCGTCTCGGCAAGAAAGGACGCGGCGATCAAATCGTCCGCGTCGATGCGTAAGGAGCCTTCGCCGCGCCCCATGATGGCCGCTACCTTCTGGAAGGTCTTGATCTCATGCTCGGTGATCCTGGCGTCCCGCATCCTGGTTCTCAGATCGGCGACACGCATCCCGAGCGACCGGGATGTTCCGATTTCTCTATTCGACATTGGTCAGTCCTCCTCCCCCCGCTCGTGTCTGTTTCGCCGCCGCCCGAATTCGCAGCCTGCCCACAGTGAGGAGCATCAGCATGCAAGCTCGTGAGAATCTTCTGATATTATGAATTAATGATGAATTCGCGCGACTGTAGTTCAGCCCTGGATCGACCATCGTGATCACCGCGCCGCGCTCGGAGTATTCGAACGTGTCCAGAATCTTGTGAATGACGAAATCAGCTACATTGGCGCCGAGCCGGCGTGATCTTCCCTCCATCCCGAAATCAGCGCGTGTGCCTATTAAGTCTCCGACAACTGCACGACCGTTAAACATGTAGCGACTTGTATTAGCGTCCAGAATTATTAACGCTCCGCAGCATCGGTTGCGTCCTTGGAGCGGGCAGCCTCTCGGCAGAAGCCAGGCCGGGAACCGGATCTTTGACTGGCTGCTTTCCAAATGGGGTCTGGTCAGATCGCGGTGTCGTGCAAGCGAGCGGCAAACGACTAGAAAATAGCGGCGTCATCGAGTTGCCGGATTTGTCGGCCCAGCACCGGCGAACGCCTTCCAGCATCAACCCTTGCGGCTACTGGCCAGGTGAATTGCCCAGCGCGTTGGAACCTCTTGCGAAACCGGGTGTTAAGCTGCGTTCAGGGGAATTCAACCTTTCATGGAACGACGAGTCTTGCCCTCCAGCATTTCTGGCGCGAAATCCCTGGCCCATGGCGAGCAGGTCGAAGGGCCCCGTGCGGTCCTGCTCCTCGGCAACGAGATGGAAGATTTCTTCGAGAATGCAGCCGTGGCTCTCCACCTGGTGGCCAATGACGGCACCATTTTGCGCGCCAATCGAGCCGAACTGGACTTGCTCGGCTATTCCGCGGAGGAATACGTCGGCCGCAACATCCGGGAATTTCACGCCGATGCCGCCGCAATCGACGACATTTTGAACCGCCTTTCTCGGCATGAGCAGCTTCAACACTATCGCGCGAGGTTGCGCGCCAAAGACGGCTCCATCCGTTGGGTGGAGATAACATCAAATGTTCGTTCGGCTGGTGGTCGGTTCCTCAACACGCGCTGCGTCACCCTCGACGTAACTAACAAGGTCGAAGCGGAAGAGTTGTTGCGCGAACAGGAGCAGAGACTTGCCCTGACCTATCACAGCGCTGGTGTGGGAATCGTGGAAGCTGACGCCGAAGGCCGGCTGCTGCGGGTGAACGGACATTTGTGCCGTCTTTTGGGCTATACGCAGGAGGAGCTTGTCGGCCGATCGATTTTCGATCAGACCTTTCCTTCCGACGTCGAGGCGGATCGCACCAAATATCGCCGACAGGTCGCCGGGGAGATCAAAAGCTACACGATCGAGAAGCGGTTCGTCCGCAAGGACGGGTCGCTTTTCTGGGCTGTCGTAACCTCTTCCAGCGTTTACGACGGCATCGGGCGGTTTCACTACGCAGTACGGGTGCAGCACGATATCACCGAGCGCAAAGAGATCGAGGCGACACTCGCGCAAAGGGCCGAGGAGCAGGCTGCGCTGCATCAATTGACCGAAATGCTGCAGCACGCCCATACCCGCGAAGACGTCTACGAGGCTGCGCTCGATGCGATCCAGCGCGGGCTAAGATGTCAGCGCGCTTCTATTCTGCTTTTGGAAGGCGGAGTGATGAAGTTTGCCGCCCGGCGGGGCTTGTCGGACGCGTATCGAAGCGCCGTGGAGGGCCATTCGCCCTGGTCCGCAGCAGACCACGATCCGCAGCCAATTTGCATGCGCGATGTGGAACACGCCGAGCTCCCGAGCAACTTAAGAGACGCAATCCGAACAGAAGGCATCGGCGCGGTCTGTTTCATTCCGATAATCGAAGGCGGGCGTCTGCTGGGCAAGTTCATGGCCTATTTCGACGAGCTGCACGAATGCTCGGCAGAAGAGATTGAAGTCGCCCGGACAATCGCGCGCCAGCTCGGGTTCGGCATTGAACGTGTCAGAGCACAGAATGCGACCCAGCGACTGGCGGCAATCGTGGAATCCTCCCATGACGCCATCGTAAGCAAGGATCTCAACGGCATCGTCTCGACCTGGAACCGCGGCGCCGAGCGCCTCTTCGGCTATACGGCCGCGGAGATGGTAGGCAAGCCCATCACCACCATCATTCCTAAGGATCGGCAGCACGAGGAGCCGCTGATATTAGGCCGCATCCGCAACGGCGAACTCGTCGATCATTTCGAAACGGTTCGCCGCCGCAAAGACGGAACGCTGATAGATATCTCTCTCACAATATCCCCGGTGCGGGATGCGTCAGGCCGTATCGTCGGAGCTTCCAAAATAGCCCGAGACATAACTGACAAAAGGATAGCGGAAGCGAAGATAGAAGACAGCGAACGCAAGCTTAAAGACCTGCTCGCTGCCATTCCTGCCGCGATCTACACCACCGATCGCGACGGCAAGATCACCTATTTCAACGAAGCGGCGATGCAACTCGCCGGCCGAACGCCCGTGATTGGCACCGACGAATGGTGCGTGACATGGAAGCTCTACTGGCCGGACGGAACGCCGCTTCCCCACGATCAGTGTCCCATGGCCATCTCGCTGCGCGAAGGGCGGCCCGTCCGAGGATATGAAGCGGTGGCCGAGCGGCCGGATGGAACCCGGGTTCCATTCATCCCCTACCCGACCCCGATGCGCGATGCCGCGGGAAACATCACCGGCGCCGTAAATATGCTGGTCGATGTGAGCGAGCGTAAGCAGGCCGAAACCCAGCAACGGATCTTGCTCGACGAGCTCAATCATCGCGTGAAGAACAACATGATGATGCTGAAGTCCCTGCTTTCGGTTGCGGCGAGGACCAGCAAGAGTTCAGAGGCCCGGACCGTTCTGGATGAGGCCAGCAAGCGGGTGGCCGCCATGGCTGCCGCTCAGCGAGTCCTCTATGACACGCCCGACGCCATCAACTTCGGTGCCGGACCTTTCTTGGGAGCTGTTTGCGAGACCGCAAGACAGATGTTCCCCCCGGCTGTTCAGTTGTTCTGCGAGGCAGATCCGATCCAACTGCCAAACGACATTGCGATGCCGCTGGCGCTCACTATCAACGAGCTTTTGATCAATGCCGTGAAGTACGGCTTGCCCGGAAATGGGCCTGGAACCATCCGTGTTTCCATCAGACAGAACGGCCGAGCCATTAGCCTTGTGGTCGAGGATGAGGGCCCGGGCTTCGAACTGAGTTCGGTGCGCTCGTCGTCGTCAGGCCTGCGACTTGTCGAAGGCCTAGTGCGACAGATCGGCGGGACTTTTGAAGTTAGCCGGCACCCGTCCAGATGCACCGTGACCTTTTGTCTGATGCCCCAGGAGATTGGCCTTGCGACCGAAAGCAGCGATACCTGAGTTGAGCCGTGCGGGGGATATTAATCGATCGTTCGGGCCGCAGGTCGTCTTCTCCCGAGATGATGTGAGCGGACGACACGCTGAAACCACTCTGAACCAGTCGATCTTGGTCGTCGAAGACGACTACCTGATCGCGCTGGATATAGAGGCCGGACTGCTGGCCGAAGGCTTCTCGCTAGCGGGCGTCGCGACCAGCGCCGATGAGGCGATAAGTATGGCGCTCTCGACCAAGCCGGTGCTTGCCCTGATGGATATCCGCTTGCTTGGCAAGCGGGACGGCATCGACGCGGCCGTGGAATTGTACCGCGAGCTTGGCATACGATGTATCTTTACGACGGCGCACGGTGATCGCGACTTGAGGCTTCGAGCCGAGGCGGCCAGACCGCTGGGCTGGGTGCAGAAACCCTATTCTATAGCGACGCTAGTCGCAGCCATTCGAGATGCCTTTCAGGAGCTCAAGAAGGAGAGCTGAACGCGCGGGGAGGGCAGTTGGATCCGCCGAGCGCGCCACATCAGTGCTTGATTTTGGGTGCCAAGGTGCTCTGCTCTCTTCGCCTTGAGGCAGGTTCGTCTCGGTCGCGGCCTTGCTTGTACATGATCACGGCTTTTAACGTTTGGGGGCTGTCGCGCCCCATCTTCGGAAGATCTGCAAGGCCGTCCGGATATATCGTGACCCTGCCTTCCTCGACATGCGTGACAGCGCCCATGCGCTCGATCTGGTGGGAGCAGGATATGGAAGGGCCGGCGAACGCTGCGGGATTGCCTCCGCTCCGGATGATTTTCGACACCAACAACAGGTTGATGTACGAGCCGCTGCTGGGGAGATCGAGCCATCGCGCGCCGAATTCGCCGGGCGCATGATCGGGGCCTTTGCACGCGTGGCCGCAATCTGTTGGCTGATGATCACACGGTCCGCAATCGAGCTGTTCTGAAGGGTTCGCGAACCCTGCGCAACCGAAACGCAACGACAACGTCTGGCGACCAACGCTGACTAACGTCTCGCACCCAAGGTGCTCGAAACATCAAGCGAAAAGTGCAGACAGGTGCGGGAGACGATTCCGCCTCTCCGCTCTTGCAGGCTCGTCTACCCGTCAGGACGGTGACGGGTAGACGAAACCGAGCCTCGTCAGGTCGGCAGGTTCAATCAGCCCGAATCTTATTTTTTCTTGCGAGCGGCGGCTTCGGCGCGCACAGGCGCCTCGTTGATATTGGCCGCGCCGCCCATGTCGCCATTCTTGGTTCGTCCGGCCCCCGGGCCGGCGCCAATATCGGCGCCTGTGGTCGGATCGGAGGAGGGATCCGAAAGCGTCCGCTCTCCCATTTTTGTAACCACTTTCATGTCTTTGGCCGCCAGCTTGACTGTTGCTGTCCCATCGCCATCGTCCGCTGGCATGACTTCCTCAAGATCGTCCACGCGGTCCCATTCGTCTCCCGAATTCCATGGCCCATTCGTGTCCCCTTCACCCTGCGACGTGTTGACGTACATACTCGCATATTTCTCAATGCCGGGGAGCTTGCCCGTCGGAAAGTTGTTCTCGATCGCGTAGAGTGCTTTCTCGAAAGATTTTTGATGCGCGATTTCGCGCGTCATGAGGAATCCGAGGGCGTCTTTGACGCCGGGATCTTCGGTGATGTTGATCAGTCGCTCATAGACGATCTTGGCACGCGCCTCGGCGGCAATGTTAGATCGCAGATCGACGGTAGGCTCGCCGCGGGAATCGACATAGGCGGCAGTCCACGGGACTCCGGCCGAGTCGCACAACGCAGGTGCGCCGCCAAATAAGATGGACTCTTTGGCTGTCGTGCCGCTTGCGCCGACCATCAAGTACAGTTCGGCTTCTTTCATCTGCCCTTCGGCCAGCTGCGCCTTCAGGCCTTTGTTGAGCATGGTGACGATCGAGCCGACGACCTCGAGATGGCTGAGCTCCTCGGTCGCTATGTCGAGCAACATGTCCTTTCGGCCAACATCGTCTTCGCCCAGCCCTTGGGTGAAATAGCGCATTGCGGCGGCAAGCTCGCCATCGGCGCCGCCGAACTGCTCCATGATCATGCACGCCAGCCTCGGATTCGGCTCGGAAACGCGAACGGTGTATTGCAGTCGTTTATTGTGCATGAACATGAGGCTTCCTCCAAGGGTTGGGTCTTCCTAACCTCCCGACACTTGGAATGTTCCTGCGTATAGACAGAATGACTTAAATCGTGCGTCTTCTGAATCCGCGGAGCCGCGTTGACGTCGCGTGCTCACCCGGATCCGACTTTGCACGAGAATTCCTGCAAGCTAACCTTATGCAATACTTGAGTGGGAGGACCGAGACGATCAGAGCGCGTTGAGGCGCCGGCGTGTCAGTCGGGCCTGAAGGAGAACTACCACCAGGAGGAACAGTCCTCGGATCACTGATTGCCAGTAGGCTGAAAGCGAGATCCATCCCATCCCGTTCTCGAAATTCAGAACATTGAAAAGGATGCCGAGCAGGAGCACGCCGGCGAGCGTGGTCACAACCGAACCCGAGCCGCCGGTGAGCAGCGTCCCGCCGACCACAACGGCTGCGATGGCGAACAATTCCCACCCCACTCCTTCAATGGGCTGTCCCGCCCCAAACTGCGATGCCAGGATAACGCCGGCGAGCCCTGCGAGTCCCCCGCTCGCGACATAGACCAAAAACTTCACACGATCGGTCCGCAGGCCCATGAGACGCGAAGCATCCTCGCCGCCGCCGATTGCCAGCACCGCCCGTCCGGTGCCGGTGTAATTCAAGACAAGGGAACCAATGAGATATGCCACGACGGCGATCGCCGCCGGGATCGGAAACGTCCAGAAATTGCCTTGGCCGATGGCAGTGAAGCCCGATTCATAGGAGACCGAAACGGTCTGGTTGCCCGCAAGCAGGAGGGCCGAGCCACTGGCGGCCTGCATCGTGGCGAGAGTGGCTATGAACGGCATCAGATTGGCGCGTGTGACAAGGGTCGCATTGATGAACCCGGCGGCCAGCCCAGCGCCTATACCCGCCGCGAGACCAGGAACGATTCCATAAGGACTTGCCAACGCCGAAGCCACGCTGCCCAAGGCAGCGACGGAGCCCACGGAAAGATCGATTCCCCCTGTCATGATGACGAAGCACATACCAAGCGCCACCAGCGCGAACATGGAATTGTAACGCAGGAGAGTCATGACATTGTAGAAGCTGAGGAACCGATCATAACGCAGGAAACCGAACAGAATGAGCGCAGCCAGGGCGATCAATACGCCGTAGGTGCCAATAATGCGGACGAGGCGAGCGCGATTCATAAGGCTACCCGCGATGCTGCTGCTGCAGCCACACGGCGAGCGCGATGATCCCTGCCTTGACCACCAGGGCAGCGGCGTCAGGCACCCCGTTCGCCAGAAGGGTGTAGCGCACCAGTTGAATGGTAAGCGCCCCCAGCAGGCTACCGATGATGGTGGCCTTGCCGCCGCTGAGCAGAGTGCCGCCCACGGCAACCGCCGCGATGGCATCGAGTTCCATACCAAGGCCAACCAGGTTGGCGTCGCTGGACGAGTTGATTGCAATCACGATAAGCCCGGCCAGCCCGGCGCAAAGACCGCTAATGCCATAGACCGCAATCTTTACCTTGGAGACAGCAATCCCAGCGAGTTCGGAAGCCTTTTCATTACCGCCGACCGCCAATATGCGTCGCCCGAACAGCGTTTTTTTCAACGCCCATGCAGCTGCCGCGACAATGACAGCCATGATGATGACTTGCGCCGGGATGTCCAATGGTCGAGCAAGGCCGATCCATTGAAACTCAGGTACGCGGAAGGTTTGCAGGTTCCCGTTCGTCATCACCTGAGCGATGCCGCGGCCCGCGATGAACAGAACCAGTGTCGCGACAATCGGCTGGATGCGGAAGCGGGCGACCAACCAGCCATTGAAGAGCCCCAACAGCCCGGCCACCAGTACTGAGACGATCATTGCGGCAGCCACGGCCAGGTAGATGCTTCCGATCGGAAGGATCTTGCCCATGAAGATCATCGGTGCCAGCGCACCCGAAATCGCCATCAGAGATCCGACGGAGAGATCGATGCCGCCCGTGGCTATGACCAGCGTCATCCCGACGGCTACGATGACGATCGTGCAGACCTGGGTGAGGTTGACGTTCAGCGTCTGCATTGTCGCGAAATTGCGTGTGAAGGCGAGGTTGAACGCAACCAGCAAGACAAGTGCGATCAAGGTACCGTAGCGTGACAGAAAGCCGAAGAGGTCGAAGCTCCGCGCGACGGCATCCCGCTCCGCATATGACCTCGGCAGCTCGGTCATGTCGTGGCCCCCGAGGAAGCGCTTGTCCCGTGCGCCATCGCGGTCAGCACTTTTTCTTCGTTAGCGGCTTCAGCTTCCAACTCGGTCACGCTGACGCCATCGCGCAGAACGAATATGCGATCCGCACCTTCGATCACTTCCTCCAGCTCTGACGAGATCATGAGCACGCCGAGGCCCTGATCTGCAAGTCTCCGGATCAGACGCTGGATCTCGCCCTTGGCACCCACATCGATTCCCCTTGTCGGCTCGTCGAGTATGAGCAGCTTCGGATTCATCGCCAGCCAGCGGGCAAGCAGCACTTTCTGCTGGTTCCCACCCGAAAGCTCCCGCACCTTCTGATTGGGTCCGGAGCATTTAATGCCGAGCTCGCGGATGAACCGCTCGACGATTTCGCGCTGGCGCGAGTCGTCCAGCACGCCGTTGCGGCTGATTTTCGGAAGCAAGGCAAGAGTGAGGTTTTCTGCCACCGTCATCTCCGGCACGATACCTTCGCCCTTGCGGTCCTCGGTGCAGAAGCCCATGCCGGCGGCGATCGCGTCGGCGGGACGGTCGGGGTGGTACGCGGCACCCTCCATCGTCATCTGGCCGGCGCTTGGGCGATCGGCACCGAACACGAGCCTTGCAGTTTCGGTGCGACCCGCGCCGAGGAGGCCCGCAAACCCCGCGATCTCGCCGCGCCGGAGATCGAAGTTCACATTGCGGACAGCCTGCCCGGCCCCAAGCCCTCGGGCCGAAAACATCACATCCCCTATTCTAGAGCGGTCGCGCTCGCCGAAGGCTGTGGCGTGACCCTCGACAGCCGCGACATCGCGGCCAAGCATAGCTGCAACAAGTTCCAGCTTGCCGATCTCTTTCATCGCGGCGCTGCGCACGGTGCGGCCGTCACGCATGATCGTGACCTGGTCGCAGATCTCATACAACTCGTCGAGCTTGTGGCTTACAAAAAGGACGGACACCCCTTCAGCCTTCAACTGATGAATGACGCTGAACAGCACTCCAACTTCGCGTTCGTCGAGGGACGAGGTCGGTTCGTCCATAATGACAAGGCGAGCGGAGAACCCTATAGCCCGGGCGATCGCCACCATCTGCTGTGTTGCAGTGTTGAACTCGCCAAGCGGACGGCGAACATCGATGCCAATTGCGAAGCGGCTCAGCAGGCGCTCGGCTTCCGCGTGCATGGCATTCCAGTCGAGCAGGCCGTAACGGCGCTGTTCCCGACCCAGGCAAATGTTCTCCGTCACTGACCGTAGCGGGACCAGATTGATCTCCTGATAGATCGTGCTGATGCCGTTGACTTGTGCCTGGTGGGGCGAGTGGACCTCAAAGGGCTCGCCTTCGAACAGCACTTGCCCGGCATCCTTACGGTAGTATCCGGTCAAGACCTTGATCAGCGTCGATTTGCCGGCGCCGTTCTGGCCTATCAGGGCATGGACCTCGCCTGAGCGCACGCAAAGCGACGCGTCCGCCAGCGCCGGTATGCCGGCGAAACGCTTTTGGATGTCGCGCATGTCGAGAAGCAGCGGGGAAGGTCCGTCGGGCGGCCGCGTCATCGGCAAAGCTCCGAAAAAGCCTCCCCGCCGAGGCGGGGAGGCGCCATAAGCTAGACAGCTTCAGAACGCCGTACTGATCTTGTCCTTTGCGTTCGTGCCGTCGTAGAAGTCGTCGTCGTTCTTGATGAAGGGCGGGATTTGCTTTCCGGCGGCATAGTCGGCCATCGTGGCGAAAGCCTTCGGTCCGAAAAGCGGGCTGCAGCCGCAGATGGCGCCGATCTTGCCGTCGACGATTGCTTGCACGCCGTCCTTTTCGCCGTCTATCGAGACGATCAGCACATCTTTTCCGGGCGTCTTGCCGGCGGCCTCGAGAGCTGCGATCGCGCCGAGCGCCATCTCGTCATTATGGGCATAGATGATATCGGCTTCGGGATGCGCCTGCAGCAACGTCTCGGCCACCTGGCGGCCCTTGTCGCGAGCGAAGTCGCCCGACTGTGAGGCGACGATCTTGAATTCCGAATGCTTGGCGATGATGTCGTCAAATCCCTTCTTGCGGTCGTTGGCTGGCGAGGAACCAGTGGTGCCTTCCAGCTCGATGATCTTCGATTTTCCATTGGCGTTCTTCACCACCCATTCGGCGATGCGGTTACCCTCATTGATGAAGTCGGAACCGATGAAGGTGACGTAATCCTGTCCAGGCTTGGCCATGGTGTGATCCACGTCGCGGTCAATGAGAAAGACCGGGATGCCGGCATCACGCGCGGCCAGGATGACCGGCACCAACGGCTTGTCCTCGCGGGGAGGCAGGAAAATCGCGTCGACGCCCTGCGCGATCATGGAGTTTACGTCGGAGGCCTGCTTGGCCGAGGATCCGGCGGCATCAGTATAAACGAGCTGATGGCCGAGCTTTGCAGCCTCATCCTGCATGCTTTTGGTTTCCGCTAGCCGCCATGGATTGTTGCTCTCGGTCTGGGCGAAGCCAACCTTATACTTGTCTTTCTTGGCAAGTGGCGGGAGCGCGGCGAAGGCGCGTGGAGCGAGGGTAAGAGCGGCCACGCCGACGGCGGAGCCTACCAACAATTTCCGACGGGTAATGATCATGCTTTCCTCCTTGGTTGTCGCGTTTTGACGCCGTTGAATATTCCTCGCCTATGGCGGGCTAGGTCAGCTCGCTTGCAGACTCCGCTCTCGATTGAGTCACTGCGCCCGCTTCCAAAATGAAATCGGCGCAGCGGTCGCCCAGCATCATGGCGGGTGCAGCCGTGTTGCCGGCGTTGATGTTAGGGCACACCGACATGTCGGCAACGCGCAGGTTCTCTATTCCGCGCACCCGCATGGCCGCGTCCAGAACGGCCATTCGATCGCTGTCCGGGCCCATGCGGCAGGTGCCGGCCGGATGGTAATTCGTTTTGACGAAGCGCTTGCAGTGCCTTTCGAGCGCCGCGTCGCTGAGGTCGTCTTCCCGGGGGACGGCTACAGCCTTGACGCGGTCCGCCAGTGGCTTCGCGTGGAATGCCTTCAGGAAATAGCGCTGGCCGGCAATCATCTGCTTCATGTCGTCTTGATGTTTGAGCAGGTGCGGAGAGACGACCGGCATGTCGTTCGGATCTGCCGAACGCAGCTTCACGAAGCCACGGGACTTCGGCTTGACGACCACGGTCGTCACAGTGAGGCCGTAGGTATTCTCGACCAGGGTCAGGATATCGCGGTCCAGGTACACATGGGGCACGCAAAAAGCCTGGATCGTCGGTTCGCCATCCGGGTCGGTCGGATTGACAAAAGCCCCGGCCTCGACTCCCGCGGACAGGATCGTACCGGCGCCGAAAAGCTTGAAGTGCAGGCCGTTCTTGATCATCCGCCAACCCTGGCCCTGCTTAAAGTAGCCATACGGGCCGTTTGCTGTGGCAATGATGGGCACTTCCGGATGGTCGATCAGGTTCTGGCCGACGCCTGGAAGGTCGACGACGCAGGCAATGTCATGTCTGGAAAGTTCCTCGGCCGGGCCAATACCTGACAGCATAAGGAGTTGCGGCGATACCAGCGCGCCCGACGAGACGATCACGTCGCCGTCCGCATGGGCCTCGTGCTCGGTTCCCGATTGGTCAGTGTAGATTACACCCTTTGCGCGCTCGTTCTGGATCAGCAACTGCCTCGCGGCAGAATTCAGCCTCAGCGTCAGCCTGGGATCCTTAGCCAATGGCTCGATAAACGCATAGGCAGCGCTGCTACGCTTCCCGCGCCGGTTCATGAACTGATAGAAGCCCACTCCGCGTTGCGACGGCCCGTTGAAGTCATGATTGTAGGGCAGTCCGAGCCGTTGGACCGCCTGTACAAACCAACGCGAAACGTCGTCAATGTGACCGGGGTCGGAGACAAGCAACGGTCCTTCGCTGCCATGCAACTCGCCGCCGAGGCGGTTGTTGCCTTCCATGCCCGTGAAGTGGGGCAGCACCGCCTGCCAGTTCCAGCGGATGCCGGCATTGTTGCCGCGCAGCAACTCATCCCATTCGTCATAGTCCGAGGCACGGCCGCGCATATAGACCTGGGCGTTGACCGAGGTGCCGCCGCCCAGCACGTTACCTTGCGAGATTTCGTGTTGACGTCCATCCAGATGCTGCTGCGGCTCGGTGCGGTAATAGCGCATGAACTTCGAGCCATTGATCATCTTGAAGATCCCCGGCGGCATATCGAGCAGCGGGTGGTGATGCGAATGCCCAGCTTCGAGAAGCAGGACCCGCCGTCCTGCCCTCACCAGCCGCGCCGCAACCACGCAACCCGCTGCTCCGCCGCCCACCACGATATGATCGTAAGTCTGCGTCATTCTCGCCGGTCCTCCCTCCGGCCCTCACGACATTTCAAATGTGCCACGGACATACTCCCAAGCCGCGGAAAGATGATTGAGCAGCGCCCGCTCGGCGCCATCCGGATCTCGCTCGATGATCGCCATGCAGATTTCGCGGTGGCTCAGGAAATTGATGCGGTTGCGCTCGGGCGATCGGGGCATGCGCATCCAATGCGGCGACAGCCACGCGGTGAAGGCCTTGTGCACTGCGGGCATCACCGGGTTGCGCGTAATCTGGTAGAGCACGGCGTGAAATCCTACGTCGGTGGCATAGAATTTTTCCGAATCCGGTATCGCCGCCTCGTTCATCTCGAGCGCTGATCTGAGCGTGGCCACGTCGTCCTTGCGCGCATGGATGGCGGCGTTGCGCGCAAGAGCGGCTTCAAGAAAGACCCGGGTATCGTAGAGGTTTTTCACTCCCGCCTGAGCGCTTAGCAGGTGGCCGACAACACCTTCCAAAGCGCCGAGCGCCGCGTCCAGCCCCGGCCGGCGGACCACTGGGCGAAAGCGTGGACGCGCTTCGATAAGACCGCGGCTTGCCAGGCGAGCGACCGCTTCACGCACCACGCCGCGGCCAACCCCGTACTCGGCCATCAACTCGCGCTCGGCCGGCAGGAAGCTGCCGTCGCCGAGCTTGCCGGAGGCGATATCCGCTTCGATTCCGATCACCATGGCGTCTGCCGCGCGAGCAGCTCCGCTCGTGGCCCGCGTTCCAAGATGCTGTGGTGTACTTAGCAAGCCATCCTCCACTTGAGGCAATCATTAATGCTCAGATCGGACCAAAGCACAAGGTCTGGTGAGCTATCATCGGACCGAAATCGCGGTAAATCGCCCGATCCGGTTGCGATTAGCCCGATTGAGTGCCATTATGGTATGACGAAATTGGGTCAGGCGGCGAGAGCTTCGCAATGGGCGATACAGAAATCACGGACGTTGAGGTTCGGCTTTTCCGGGTGCCGCTGCGTGAAGTAATGACCGACGCCAAGCATGGCGCTCACACGCATCTTGAGCTGGTGACAGCGACCCTGAGGCTGGCGGACGGCAGCGAAGGGACTGGATACACCTACACTGGCGGTAAAGGTGGGCATGCGATCGGAGCCATGATCGTGCACGATCTGGCGCCGTTCCTGAAAGGACGGGACGCGACCGACATCGAGGCGCTCTATGATGGGATGCTATGGCACATCCATTATGTTGGACGCGGCGGCATCGCGTCCTTTGCGATTTCTGCGCTCGACATAGCGCTCTGGGATCTGCAGGGCCGGCGCATCGGCCGGCCACTCTGGGAAATGGCAGGCAGGGCCGGCAAGACAGCCAAGGCATATCGCGGCGGCATCGACCTGAACTTCTCCCTCGATCAGTTGCTGGCGAGCATCGACTCCTATCTCGCCGCCGGGTTCAATGCTGTGAAGATCAAGGTCGGCAAAGACGACCTCGCGGAGGATGTCGCCCGAGTTAAGGCGATCCGCGAGCGCATCGGGCCGCACACCCCGTTCATGGTGGACGCCAATTACGCGCTCGACATTCATCGGGCGATCGAAGCGGCGAAAGCATTCGCGCCTTACGAGCTGCTCTGGTTCGAGGAGCCCATCATACCTGACGATTACCGGGGCTACGCAGCCATTGCCGAGGCAACGGGCATGCCGCTGGCCATGGGCGAGAACCTGCATGTGATCGAGGAGTTCGAGCATGCCTTCGCGTGGTCGAAGCTATCCTACATCCAACCAGACGCGTCGAACTGTGGCGGCATCACAGGCTGGTTGCGGGTCGCCGAGCTTGCGCGCAAGGCTGGAATTCCGGTGTGCAGCCACGGCATGCAGGAACTACATGTCAGTTTGGTTGCAGGCCAATCAAACGCTGGTTGGGTGGAGGCGCACAGTTTCGATATCGACCTGTACACCACTCGTCCGCTCAGGCTGCAGGATGGGCTGGCCGTCGCCCCAGACGAGCCAGGCATTGGTGTCAGCTTTGACTGGCGTAAGCTGGATGGCTTTGAGGAGAGGGTCTAAGCCAGATCGGTAACGGACCGACCTGGCCGGAAAGAGCCAGCTTGCCGAGCGGACCAGCCACGGTCGCTTCGAAGCGTCGAGAGGCTATCGCGCTGGAAAGGAGCGCGCCGCGAATAAGCAGCACCCGCCGAACGGCGACTGACTGGTCCACGGCGGCCGATCAAGTGATCTCCCGGCAGAAGCGAATGACATATCGCTGATTGGGCTGTCGCAGGCGGAAGCGGAGCACCTGACTTTTTTGCGAGACCTCGTCCCTCAGCCCATTGCGATCACTCAAATTTAAATGCGCTGGCATCCGAAGTGCTCACAATGGCTGAATGCCACGGTACGTTTTCGAAGTTACGAGAAACGGGCAGCGATTTGCCGATGCGTGGGTTGAACTGGACAGCCTGCGCGACATGCGACGAGAAGCGCTTAAGACGCTGCACGACATCGCCGTCGACGAAATGGCTGAGAGCGACGTCGATGAGACCCTGGCGATCTCGGTCCATGATGAAACCGGCAGGGCGATATATTCAGCAACTCTCACGGTCTCACAATCGTTGCCGCTCTTGCACCTGGTTGGCCGGTGAGAAGCGTCATAGGACGTTGCGTCGAAGTGGTCCGCCGCCGAACATTCTTGGGTGGGCCGTCATCGGGGGCCATGATCAGTGCGCGCGTCACGTGGGGTTGTGGCGCCGATCCGCCGGAAAATGAAGCTTTCATTTCCCTCCGGCGCTGCCTGCGCGGCGTCGGTCAGCATCGCCATTCGCTTGTGGATCGGCGACTTGATGCAGGCCGGATCCGTTGCCGCCGCATCGCCGGCGATCGCCATCGCCTGACACCTGCAGCCGCCCCAATCGATCTCACGCCGCTCGCAGCTTCGGCACGGCTCCTGCATCCAGTCGGTGCCGCGGAAGGCGCTGAATGCCGGTGAGTCGGCCCAGATTTCGGCGAGCCTGCGGTCTCCGAAGCGCTCGAAGCGCAGCGAGGGAATGGTCTGGGCGGCATGGCACGGCAACACGGTGCCGTCGGGCGCGACCATGAAGGCGTCGCGCGCCCAGCCCCCCATGCATGGCTTGGGATACACGGCAAAATAGTCCGGCGTGACAAAATCGATGTTCATGATTCCGGCGAGCCTTTCGCGTGCCGCCGTGACGATGTCCGCCTGCCGCTTGACCGCCGCCAGGTCGGGCACCAGCCTGTCGCGGTTGGCGAGCGCCCAACCGGCATATTGGACGTTCGCGATCTCCAGCCGCTCCGCATCCAAGGAGAGGGCGAGGTCGATGAATTCCGGCACTTCCTCGATGTTGTGGCGATGGATCGGCGCATTGATGGTGAGGGGCAGCCCGGCCGCGCGGGCGCGGCGAGCCGTTTCCAGCTTCTTCTCGTGACTGCCCCGGTGGTTGCCGATACGGTCGGTGGTTGCCGGACGGGCGCCCTGGAAGCTCAGTTGCAGGTGGTCGAGACCGGCTTCGGCAAAGGCCTCGATGCGGCCCTCGGCAATGCCGACGCCGGCGGTGATGAGGTTGGTGTAGACGCCGCGCGCCGAAAGCCCGGCGATCAATTGCTCGAGGTCGCGACGCAGCGTCGGCTCGCCGCCGGAAAGATGCACCTGCAGGACACCGAGATCGGCGGCCTGCGAGAACAGATCGAGCCAGTTCTGCGTGTCGAGCTCGTGGTTGGCCTTCAGCAGCTCGAGCGGATTGGAGCAATAAGGGCACTGCAGCGGGCAGCGATGCGTCAGTTCCGCCAGCATGCCGATAGGGGGCAGGAGGGGCGCGTTCATAGCTTCACCAAAAGCTTGTCCGACCATTCCTGCAGGAAGGCGATGACGTCGGCCGCCACGTCCTCCGGATCCGCGTCATAGTCGGCCGCAAGATCGGCAATGATGCGCTCGACCGTGGACCGGCCGTCGCAGCGGCGCAGTATGTCGATACTGATCTCGTTCGGCCAGAATACCTTCTCCGGCGAAAGCACGGCGAAGGCCTGCCGCGCGGGATCATACTGGATGCGCACATGCCTGGGCAGTGATGGCGCCGACTGCAACGACACGATGGCTCTTTCCCGTATTGCCGTCATCACGCCGCCTCCGGGCGGAAGGCGCCGGGCGGTATGTTTCCCGGCGCGCCGTAAGCATGCTGGAGCGCATCGAGCATGGCCCAGAGTATGTCGCATTTGAACACCAGCGCATCGATCGCCTGCTGCTGGCGTTCGGCCGTGTCGGCATGGGCCAGCACATAGGCGAGGGCGAAGTCGGCGTCGCGCGATGCCTGTTCGGGCCGCCGGCTGAAATAGGCCAGCGTATCCTCGGTGATGTAGTTGTATCGGGCCAGCATCGCCGGCACCCGCTCGCCGATAATGGTCGGCGAGAACATCTCGGTCAGCGACGATGCGACCGCCTCCAGCAGCGTCCGGTTCGTGCAGAAGGAAAGATAGGCGCCGATGGCGAAGCGGGTCGCCGGCAGCGCCAGCCTTTGGCTCTTGACCGCTTCGGCATCGAGCCCGAGCGAGGTCGCCAGGTGAAGCCAGCGCGCGATGCCGCCGCTCCGGCCGTCCTGGCCGTCATGGTCCTCGATGCGCTTGCGCCAGGCGGCACGGAACTCCGGATCCTCGGCATGCGCCAGGATCATGGCGTCCTTGCGCGGAATGACGGCCTGGTAGCAATAGCGGTTCAGCGCCCAGGCCTGCATCTCTGCCTTCGACAGGGCGCCCCCGGTCATTCTGTGATGGAAAGGATGGCGGTTATGATAGCGCTCGTCGCCGACCTGCCGCAGCACGCCCTCGAGCTCGCTCTTGGACAGTCCGCCTCGGGCCGCGTCGTGGAAATCGCTCACAATTCAAGCTCCATGCCATCGCTGGCGATCTCCCAGCCAGCCGCCTTGACCGCCGCGTGTTCGGCGGAATTCTCGTCCAGAACAGGATTGGTGTTGTTGATGTGGATGAAGATACGGCGACTGATCTTCACATCGGTCAGGCCGGCGATCGAACCCGCTTCTCCGGACATTGGAACGTGCCCCATCCGCGCGCCGGTTTTCTCACCGACGCCGGCGGTGATCATCTCGTCGTCCGTATAGACGGTGCCGTCGAACAGAAGGCAGGCAGCACCGGCCAGGCGCGCGCGCAGCGCGGCATCGATACGCGCGCAGCCCGGAACGTAGAAAACCGCGGCACGATCGCCGGTCTCGCTGATGCGGACGCCGATCGTGTCGCCGGTGTCCGAGCTGAAATCGGCGGCGGGATCGCCTCTTTGCTCGAGGTAGAGCGCTACCTTGCCCGGCACCGGAAAGCTGCCGACGATCACGCCGGTCGGGTGGCCGTCCGCGCCGCAGATTGCCATTTCCTTCGTTGGTGCCAGCAGGCGCCGAGGCACGACCGCCGGATCGAGAACATTGAAGATAGAATTCGCCTCCAGCGTCGCCAGCACCTGTGCCGTCGCATACATCGCGAAAGGCTGTCGCTCACGCAGGCTCAGCAGGCCGGCGACATGGTCCACGTCGGCATTGGTCAGCACCACCGCGCGGATAGGCGTCGAGCGCAGCGGTGCGTCGGCCGCGGGCTGAAGCTCGGGCGCTTGCGCAATCTGCTGGCGGATATCGGGCGACGCGTTGAAGAGGACCCAACCTGTCCCGTCCGCCGATACGGCGATGGAGGATTGGGTTCGCGAACGCAGGCCGGGCATGCCCGTCCGAGCCGCGCGGCTCAGGCGGAAATTGCAATTCCACTGCGGAAAGCCGCCTCCCGCCGCCGATCCGACGATCTTCACGCGCATGGCAATGCATGCCCAGCGGGCCAACTGACCGGCGCCACTTTTACGGCTGCGGTCGATTTGCGTCCGCGTCTTCTGATATCGCAAAGAATTGCATGCCCCGTTGAGCAGGGCATGCAAATTCACGGGCTACTTTTTCGGACGGATTTCAGCAGGCAGATATCGCGATATCTCGAAGCCCGCCGCCACCTGACACATGGTTGGTTTCTTCCAGGTCTTCTTCATCGAGTTCTCCTTCTGCAACCATAAGATCGACGGCCGCCGCTAGGGCCAAGTGGTCCACTTTGCTAGGCCGCCTGCAAAGCACGTTGATTGGCGTCGCTCTCGCCAAGAGCGTTGAGCGCCTCGTCGGTTGCCGATTCTTCCTTCAACGTTTGTCGGAGCAGCGGAAGAGCATCCTTGAGACCGAGCTGTTCGGCCCATGCGATCAGCGTGCCGTAGCGCGCGATTTCATAATGCTCGACCGCTTGCGCGGCGCCAACCAGCCCTGCGTCAAGCGCCGGCTCGTCCTTGTACTCTTCGAGGATTTCCGAGCCCTCCTCGATGATGCCGTCGATAGCAGGGCAGGTCTTGCCCCTGGCCGGCTTGCCGAGCATGTCGAAGACTTGTTCCAGGCGGTCCACCTGGTCTTCAGTTTCCTTGAGGTGCTTTTCGAAAGCGGCGCTTATCTTTTCGGACTGTGCTGCTTTCGCCAGCTTTGGCAAAGCCTTCAGGATCTTTTTTTCAGCGTAATAAATGTCTTTTAGTCCGTCCAGGAACAGGCTTTCCAAGCCGTTCGAGGTCGCGGACGAAGCTTTTTTCGGCATCTTAGGTCCTCCTTGGGTGTAGGGATGCGCCTGCGGCACTCTTCCTAATCCGCCCGGAGACCCGAAGTTCCGACAAGAGTGTCATCATCGCTGGCGCCGTGCTCACAACGAGTTAGCTCCGAAGGCAGTCCGGTTGAGGAGACGTCAACTTCCGCCTCGTCCGACATCGCGCATCCGCTCGATTTCCTCCGGCTCTTTGTCGTCCATTCCGGCGATCTCGTTGCGAGCCTTGTCGTTCGCCTTGATCAGCTCATCGAGTTTCGCCTGCAATGCTTGGGTGTCGCGATGCTCGGCCCTTTGAATAAACAGCGTCATTGCCCAGGTGATCAGCGTCGCGGCGCCGTGCCAGTCAAGTGTCTCCCGCTCGAAGACGTACCAAGCAAGAGTGTAGCCGCCCAAAATCAAAAAGGCCGCCGGTCGGGACGTCAGTGTGCCGACTTTGGTCAGCGCTTCTCGAAGCTGCAATGTTGCCATGCCTGCGAACGGCTGAGCGCAATCCGGGTTCCCGCTGGATAGTTGGGCTGGAACCTAGCTCGAGGCGGGAACGTCCCCCTCGTTTCAAGCGCTCTCGCCGTGGAAAGCCATCGAGTGTCTCCTCAGAGTGTTCAAGCTCCCCACCGTGCAGCGATCCGTCCATTCCCCGCCGTTTCGGATTTACGGAACATCGGCGTCATCGTCCGGTTATCTCGCGTCGAGGAGGAGGTGCTCCATGAACGCGACAAAGGAATTCCTGCGAAGCTGGCTGGAAGAGAATGTCGGCAACTTGCCGACCGACACCGAGATCAGCGTTGCGATGCTGGCGCAGCAATTCGAGCAAGACGCCGATGCCGCCGGCTACGGTCGCGAGGTGCGCGAGCAGGAGGTCGGCAACATTGAAGACGCCATCCAACGTGCACTAGACAAAGCCGGCGAGGAAAACAGAGGGTCGGAATCCAGTGCTGATCACGAGAATTCGCTGGCGCCTGTCATCGATGCCCTGGAAGATGTCGAGCCTGAACAGGATGATGCCGAGGGCTCCGGCAAGCCGGCTGTCTAGTCTAGCGGTTCTCCTTGGTCAGCGTCGAAATTACCGCGTCCAGAACGTCTTTGGGCAAGTCTCTCCTTCGCGCAGCGCTTCGAACAGGGAGGTCACCAAGCTTTCCAGCGTTCCGCCGTGATCCTTCGACAGTTTCGAAGCTGCCTGCGTTAGCGCTTCGAATTCCAAAAGACTGAGTTGAGAGTGGCGCGTCATGGTTCCTTCCTCGCGAGGCGGACGCAGGACGCAACCGGACGCTTGCCGCACTTGTAGAAGTGCAGCGGTTCAGCCTCAACCACATTTGCTGCAAGAGGCTGGTGCCTCCCGGCTGCGGAGCAGTAACGAGGCCGATCCCGCTGCCCACGGAACAAAGGCCGGCCACAGAGGTTTGGCCGGCTTCCAACCTGCCCGGAAGTCAGCAGACATCCGATGAAAGCGGAGAAGGTGCTCAATGACGAAGCCCCGCCAAAACGACGATCCCGCGCGATCAACCCCAAGCAGCGATCGGACCGGCCAGCAAACAGGAGCGGACAGGGATTCGCCGCAGGAAGATCCGGTTGAAGGCTCGCGCAAGATTGTGGATCGCGAGCTCGCCCGGCAAAAGCCGTCGGCCGGGGCTGATAAGAAGGAGGCCGAGCAGAGCCTGCGCGACCAAGTCGAGGAAGAGACCGAGCTGCCTCAGAAAGGGTCGGCCTGATAGCGAGCAGGGCGGCTGTAAAGTCGCCTGCTCCGCCACACCGCCTGATTTCCAACGATGACGGCAAAGTTCAGGAAGAACCTGCTTCTGTTGCTTGCGGCGGCAGCGGTTGGCTTGTCCCTGTACAATGGCCAGCTTGCGCGACGGGCGTTGGCCGCACGTCCGCTCGGGCGCTTCATCCATCTCCGGGGAACGAAGCTGCATTTCCTGGAGGCGGGCAATGGGCAACCGCTTCTGCTGTTGCACGGCAATGGCGCCTCGGCGGAAGACTTCACGACAAGCGGCATCTTCGGCAGAGCCGCCGCCAGATATCGCGTACTTGCCTTCGACAGGCCCGGCTTCGGCATGAGTCCACGCCCGGCCGGCAGACCTTGGACCGCAGCTGCCCAGGCCGACCTCATCGATGCCGCGGTCGCGAAACTCGGCATCGGGCGCTACATGGTTGTCGGCCATTCCTGGGGTGCAGCGGTGGCGCTCGAGATGGCGCGCCGGCATCGCCGGTCGGTAGCTGGCGTCGTTGTCGTCGCCGGCTATCATTACCCGTCGCCGAGACTGGCCCTTGCCATCTCCGCGCTGCCGGCGGTTCCACTGCTCGGGACGGTGCTGCGCCACGCTTTGCTGCCTTCGCTGGTCAGACTGAACTGGCATTGGGCGATGAAGCAGATTTTTCATCCGGCAACGGTCGCGATGCCTTTTGCGGCGATGACAAGAGGATTGGCGAGCCGGCCCTCGCAGCTGCGCTCCATATCCGCTGAATCCTTTCTGATGCTGGTATCGGCACTCTTCCCAAATCGCCGATATGCCGACATCGCCGTCCCTGTCGGGATAATTGCCGGCGCGGGCGACCAGCTGTTCGATGCCAAGGCCGAGGCGCTGCGGCTGCAATCAGAGATAAGCCACTCGCTCGTAGAAATCGTTTTGGATGCGGGACATATGGTGCATCAAAGCAATCCGCAGGTGATCCTAGCGATGATCGACAAGGTTGCGGCTCTTGCCAACATTGGTGACATGGCGAAGCAACCGGCTCGCACGACATGATTAGGTGCGCGGTCCGCGGAACAACGTAATACGGCCGAGATTCGGCTGCTTCCAACGGAGAACCAGCCACGTATTTTACCGACAAAGAAATGCAATTCCCGGTCAGGGTGGAAAAGCCGAACCCGATCTTCGCGCGCGCCCTGCAACAGGCAATCGGCGGGGCAAAACCCGAACACGGAGGAACTTTCGCGTGGCTGCGGTTTTATCTCCGGGATTTGATGCGATTGCAGCGAGGGGAAGATGTTGCGCACCGTTGCCCGGCCGAGCCGGGCTTTCCTGCCCCTGCTGGCGCTGGCGCTTGCCTCTTGCTCCTCGTCTGAAACGATTGACCAGCAATCGAAGCGTGCGGCCTCGACGGCGCAGGCGGCAGTGCTGTTGAGCGACGCCTGGCTCTCCGGCGCCGCGCCGTCCCATTATGCGTCCTCTGCATTGCAAACCTTCGCCGAGACACTCGCCGACGCCGGCCGGCAAGTGGAATCGGCGTCTCCCTCCGACCGGGGAAAGCGAGATTCGTTGGCAGCAGCTGTTACCCGGCTGTCGAATGCGGCAAGGCGGGCCAAGGACGCGGTCGAGGCCGAACAGGATGCCCAGGTCGGTCAGGCGCAACAGGATCTTCGGGCCGCGCAAGCGGATCTCGCCGCCGCCTATCGCCAGTATTTTGCGCAGCAGCAATGAAGAAGCTGCTTGAAATTTCACTCGGTGTCGTGACCAGCGTCGGCGGCTTCCTGGAGGTCGGCTCGATGGCGACGGCGGCGCAGGCCGGTGCATTGTTCCGCTACCAGCTCATCTGGGCGAGGATGGCGACTGTAAATTTCGAGCATCTTGCCGGCAGGCCCGTATTCTCCGAGCGCGGCAAGAGCATCGGCTATATCGAGGAGATCATCGCAGAGCAGGATGGTGACGATCTCGTCGTCACCGAATTCCATTTCGGCATCTTCGCGGCGTTCGAACGACTGTCCGCGTCGACTGTCGGCACCGCATTGCTCGACTTCTTCGCGCTGAGGCGCCGCGAGGGCCTTTATCGCATTCCCTGGGAAAAGCTCGACATTACCGATCCGACACGCCCCAGGCTGCTTTGCCCAGACGAGGAGCTTGCCGCTTTGAGGGCAAAGTCATGGGCAAATGAGAACTCGCTAAAAAGCTGCTCGTCCAGGGGAACATCGTAGCCGGCCGGAAGTTCGGATTGCATCGAGGAGGCTGCACCATGAACAGTGTCATCTATCTCATCGGACTGATCGTTGTTGTGCTCGCAGTGCTTTCCTTCCTCGGCTTTCACTAGGAGGCACCATGCAGCGCGAGGATGATCGAGGCCGCGAGTCCGACTTCGCCAAGGCGAAGGACGAAGTTTCCGACCGGATCCAGCAAGAAACCCAAAGCGCCGGCGAAGCTCTCCACGATGCCCGCGACGAGGTCGCCCGCAGGGCTGGAGCGTATGCCGCCGAAGCCCAGCAGGCCGTCTCCGAAAAGGCCGAGCAGACGCAGCGCGATATCGGATCGAGCCTGTCGGTTTTCGGCGGCGCCCTGCGCGCCGCGAGCGATCACTTGGCTAACAGCGACCAGAGTGCGGCCTCGAAGTTCATGCAGGAGGCCGCAAGCGGGCTGGAGCGGCTGTCCTCCTCGTTGAAGGAGAAGCCGTTCGGACAAGTGCTCGAAGACGTTCAGTCCTTTGGCCGCGAGAATCCTGGAGCGCTTCTTGCCGGTTCGGTTTTGGCGGGATTGGCACTTGGCCGCTTCATGAAGGCTTCGCCGCCCGGCACGCGCCGCCCGACGCAGGCCGCGGCCAAGTCTGGACATTCCGGACAAACCGGCCTGGGAAGGAGTGCACGACGGGATAGCGCTCCCTCAAATTGGGGTTCCGACGGCGGCATACCCGGCAAGGCAGCGGAGCTGAAGAAATGAGCACTCACGATAATCCAAGTCTCGGCACATTGGTCGCCGATCTGGCGCAACAGGTGAGCACGCTCGTGCAAACGGAGGCGAGGCTCCTAAGAGCGGAGATCTCGGAGAACGCGACCAAGGCTGGCGCAGGCGCCGTCGAGGTGCTGGGCGGCGCGATATGTCTGCTCGCTGCGCTGCTGGTTTTGTTGCAGGCGCTCGTTATCGCTCTGGCCCGCCTTGGTCTGGGCGCCGGGTGGTCCGCTTTGCTCGTGGGCGTGGTCGTGGCCGTGCTTGGCGTGATCCTGTTGCGGACCGGCATGGCGAGCATGGCGCCTTCCGAGCTCGCGCCGGACCGTACACAGGAACAGCTCAAGCGTGACGTGAACGTGATCAAGGAACAAGCGAGATGACCGAGAGATCCGCAGCAGAGCTCGAACGCGAAGCGGAAGCCACGCGCGCAAGAGTGGTGGCGACCGCCGACTCCATTCGCGACAAGATGACCCCCGGGCAGCTCTTTGACGAATTCACCGGGCATTTCAGAGGCGGCGCGGGCTCCGAAATGCTTCACAACCTGAAGGCCCAGGTGCGGGATAATCCGTTGCCGCTGACGGTGATCGGCGCGGGCCTGGCCTGGCTGATGTTGGGCAGCGGCGCCTCCGCCACGCCGGCTGGTACTGACGGTGTGACGCGGCGCGGTCCTGGCCTCGATCATGGAGCGTTCGGCGCTGGAATGGGTTCGACCGCCTCGGATGCGGCAGGCTCTGTCGCCGAAGCGGCCAGCGGGGCGGCCGGAACTGTCTCGGGAATGGCTAACGAAGCTGCCGGCACAGTGTCGAACGTGGCAAGCAGCGCAGCCGACACACTGGCGAGCTCGGCGGCGGCTGCGGCCGATATGGCAACGAGTGCCAGCCGCTCGGCACATAGTCTGCTTGAGGACCAGCCTCTCGCAGTAGCTGCCGTCGGCCTCGCCATCGGAGCTGCCATCGGCGCCATGCTGCCGCACACAGAGGTCGAGGACGAGCGATTGGGCACCTATCGCGAGAGGCTTCGGGATAGTGCCGAAGACACTTTGAAAGAAGGCCTCGACACCGCAACGCAAGTCGCGGCGGAAGCCTACCAGTCGGCAAGCGACGAAGCCGAGCGGCAGGCATCGAGCGAGGGCACGCTGGCCGACAAGGTCGGCGGGGTCGTCAAAGCCGCGGCCGACAAGGCCGACGAATCGGTGCGCGAGAAACTTTCCGATTCCGACGCGTCCTCGTCCGGGAAATCGTAGCCGCTTTTTCAACACTCAAGGAACAATGCGCGCCTCCCTCGGTTCGGGCGGCGTCAGATAGATGGAGACACCGCAATGGCTGAATCGCGCGAATGGCTTGTCCAATGGCTGAGGGACGCTCACGCCATGGAGGAACAGGCAGAGACGATGCTGTCGGGGCAATTGAGCCGGATTGAGAGCTACCCTGAACTCAGCGAGCGAATTCGCAGCCATCTGGAAGAGACGAAAGAGCAGGCGAGGCGGCTCAAAACCTGCCTAGATGGCCTCGATGAAGGTTCCTCCATGTTGAAAGACGCAGGCGGCAAGCTGACCGCTACAGCGCAGTCGATTAGCGGCGTCTTCGCCGGCGACGAAGTCATGAAAGGCTCTCTGGCGAGCTACACGTTCGAGCACATGGAAATCGCATCCTATACGATCCTCATCGCCGCGGCCAACGCCGCGGGCGAGGCTGAGATTGCCCGTGTTTGCGAGCAGAACCTGCGCGAAGAAGAAGCCATGGCCGAGTGGTTGAAGAGCAACCTGCCGCAAGTCACGCAAAAGTTCCTGACGCGGGCGGACGCCGACAGCGACAGCGCGAAACGCTGACTTGGAAAGACCACCGCCAGGAACAATCCGCATTTCCAGCTGTTAGGGTCGCGGTCGGTCCTCCCTCTACCGGTCGAAGGCTGGGCCCGCCCCGATGGTTGAATGGGGCGGGCCCGGTTGGCATGAATCCAGGAACATTCCTTCTTTCAAAACATTAGGGTCGCTCCCATCCTGGAGTGCCCATGCCGATATTGAACATCCGACTTGGCTTGCCCGACCTGAGCCGGATGCGGCTGGCGCTGACGTTTCTCATGCTGCTCGCCATCGCCCTGCCCGGTCTGGCCGAGCCGCAGACGTTGGTGATCGGCTATCTCGGCGAACAGCGCAAACCACCTCTGCCCCTCGGGCCGCTGGACGAGGTCGTCACTGACGACGGCCTGCAAGGTGCCCGGCTCGGCATCGCCGACGATGCCAGCACCGGCCGCTTTCTCGGCCAGCAATTCCGGTTGCAGCAAGTCATCCTCAAGCCCGGCGAGACGCCAGCCGAAGCGATCAAGGAATTCGCCGCCGCCGGCCTCAGCTTTGTGGTTGCCGATCTGGATGCCCCCCAATTGCTGCAGGCGAGCGCAGCTCCTGGCGCCGAGCGGATGACGCTGTTCAACAGCCGCGCACCCGATGATCGCCTGCGTCAGGAGGATTGCCGCAAGAACGTGCTGCACACAATTCCGAGCCACGCCATGCTCGCCGACGCCCTGGCGCAATATCTGATCTGGAAACGCTGGCAGCACTGGTTCCTGCTGGTCGGCCCGCATCCGCAGGATCAGGCAATGGCGGCTGCCTTCCGGCGCGCCGGGACGCGCTTCGGAGCGGAAATCACCGTCGACCAGCCCTGGACGTTCCGGCCCGCCAATGGCCGCGCGGACACGGGGCACGTCACGCTGCAGACCGAGATCCCCGCCGCCACGCAAGTCAGCGACTACGATGTTCTGGTCGCAGCCGACGAAGCCGATGAATTCGGCGCCTATCTCGAGGGGCGCACCGCTCTTCCGAGGCCGGTGGCCGGGACGCAAGGGCTGGTCGCAACCGGCTGGAGTGCGGTCAACGAGGAGTGGGGCGCCACGCAGCTCCAGGATCGCTTCCACAAGCTGGCCGGGCGCTGGATGCTGCCCAGCGACTACGCCGCCTGGCTTGCCGTCAGAAGCGTTGGCGAGGCGGCAACGCGGCTGCACAGTCTCGATCCGACCGCGATCGGAAACTATCTGCGCAGCGACGATTTCCTTCTCGCCGGCTTCAAGGGACAGGGGCTGAGTTTCCGTCCGTGGGACGGGCAGATGCGCCAGCCCATCCTTATCGCTGGCCCTCGCCTGCTCGTCTCGAGTTCGCCACAGCCGGGCTTCCTTCACCAGCGTACGACGCTGGACACTCTGGGCATCGATCTGGAGGAGAGCACGTGCAAGTTCTGATCGCGCTCGTCCTTTCGATGTTGATCCTCGCTCCTTCAGTCTGGGCAGAGACGATTTACGTTTCCAACGAGCAGGACAACACCGTCGCGGTCGTCGACGGGGCGACCATGACCCTTCAGGACACGATCGAAGTCGGCCGGCGTCCGCGCGGAATGGCGCTTTCGATCGACAAGAAGACGCTGTTCGTTGCCGAAGGCGACGATAACCGCATCGACATGGTCGATCTCGCCAAGCGGCAGGTGGTCGGTCGATTGCCTTCCGGCGCCGATCCGGAATTTTTCGTCGTCCACCCGGATGGCAAACGGCTCTTTGTGGCCAATGAGAAGGACAATCTGGTTTCGGTCGTGGATATCGCGGCGGCCAAGGTTATCGGCACCGTCGATGTCGGGGTGGAGCCGGAAGGTATGGCGGTTAGTGCCGACGGCCGAACGGTCGCCTGCACCTCCGAGACCACGAGCATGGTCCATCTTATCGATGCCGCCACGCTCGAGCTCATCGACAACCTGCTCATCGACACGAGACCGCGCGCGGCCGCGTTCTCGCCGGACGGCAAGCAATTGTGGGTGTCGTCCGAGATCCGCGGCACCGCCACGGTGTTCGACGCCGCGACGCGCGCTCAAACGGGCAAGATCGAGTTCGAGGTGCCGGGTATTCGGCGCGAGGGCGTGCAGGCGGTCGGTATCCTAATGTCGCGCGACGGCGATAACGCCTATGTGGCGCTCGGTCCGGCCAACAGGATTGCCGAGGTCGATACCAAGACGCTCACGGTCCGGCGCCTCTACCTCGTCGGCCAGCGGCCCTGGCATGTCGCGCTCTCGGACGACCAGAAGCGCCTGATCAGCGCCAACGGCAACTCCGGCGATATCTCCTTCATCGACCTGGAGAATCAGGAAGTGGTGAAATCGCTGCCGGTGGGGCGCGGCCCATGGGGCGTCGTGATCGGCCCATGAACGCGCTGTCGGTCGAGGAGCTGGGCCACAGTTTCGGAAACCGGCGGGTTCTCCAGGGGGTCTCGTTCGCTGTGGCTGAAGGGAGGATGTGCGTCCTGCTTGGACGCAACGGGGCCGGCAAGACGACTTTGTTCTCGCTGATCACTGGTCTCTATCACGCGCGGGCAGGATCTGTGCATGTCTTTGGCCAGGCGATGGAGGCGAACCCATCCGCCGCCCTCGCGCAAATGGGGATCGTTTTCCAACTGCCGACGCTCGATCTCGACCTGACGGCGGGGGAGAACCTGCGCTACCACGCGGCCCTGCACGGGATTCCCGCAGACTTGAGCAAGCAGCGCTCCAGGGAGGAACTCAGCCGCCTGGGAGTGCTGGACAGGATCGATCATCCCACCCGCGCGCTGTCCGGCGGTCAGCGCCGACGCGTGGAGATCGCAAGGGCGCTGATGCATGGTCCGCGCCTGCTGCTGCTCGACGAGCCGACCGCCGGGCTCGACGTGCCGGGACGGCGCGCGCTCGAGCGGCATGTGAGAGAGCTTTGCCGCGAGCGCGGCATTGCCGTTGTGTGGGCGACGCATTTCCTCGAAGAAGTGGGAGCCGATGACAACATCGTCGTGCTGGATCAGGGCAGGGTGCGCTGGGCCGGTCGCGCTGATCGCATCTCTCCCGAGCTTGGGGTCGAAAGCATCGCGGAGGCATTCGCCTCGCTGACGGGGTCGCCATGAAGACGCATCACGCATTGCGGGCGCTCCGCGGCATCTTGCAGCGGGAAATGCTGCGCACGCTGCGGCAGCGCGCGCGCCTGTTCTCCGCGATGGTCCGTCCGCTTGTCTGGCTGGCGATCTTCGCCGCCGGCTTCCGCTCGGTACTCGGCCTGTCGATCACGCCGCCTTACCAGACTTATGTCCTCTACGAGGTCTATGTTGTGCCCGGGCTGGTGGCCATGATGCTGCTGTTTCATGCCATGGCAAGCTCGCTGGCCATGGTCTACGACCGCGAGATGGGCAGCATGCGCCTGCTGCTGACGGCACCTTTGCCGCGCTGGTACCTGCTTGCCGCGCGCCTGCTGGCCAGCGTGATCGTCGGCCTGCCGCTGGTCTACCTGTTCCTCTTCGTGGCGCGCTTCTGGGACGTGCGGCCGCCGATCCTGGGCTATGTTGCCGTGTTTCCGGCGCTCGTGCTGTCGGGTCTGATGCTCGGTGCGTTCGGCCTATTGGTGTCCTCGATCTCGACCCAGATGGAGAACTTCGCCGGCGTGATGAACTTCGTCATTTTCCCGATGTTCTTTGCCTCGACGGCGCTCTATCCGATCTGGCGGCTCGCCGAAGCCGGCCCGGTGCTGGCGACGATCGCCGCCTGGAACCCATTCAGCTCGGCGGTCGAACTGATCCGCTTCGCGCTCTACCTTCGGTTCGATGTGGTTTCCATGCTCGTCGTTGTCGCCTGCCTTGGGGCATTCTTCCTGGCGGCGGTGGTCGGCTACGATCCAGGCCGCGGCTTGTGGTCCCGGCGCGGCGGCGAAGGCTGATTATCTGAGGGCATAGAGATAGGCCGCGATATCGCGGGCCTGCTGCTCGGTGATCCTTGTCGACGGCATGGCGGTGTGCGGGTTGATTTCCCTTGCCGACCGGATCCAGCGGATCAGGTTCTCCGGATTGTTTGCCAGAACGCCGCCGATATAGACACGGCCGGCTAGGCTGCCGTCGAGGCGCGGCCCGACCTGGCCTTGCGCTCCCGGCACGCCGGGAATCGTATGGCAGCCGGAACAGCCATTCGCGGTCATGATCGGAATGGCGCGTGCGCCCACGCCGCCGGTCGCCACATCCGACTCGTGCCGGACGCGCTCGCGCCGGTCGGTCCAAAAGGCCGCCGCGCCGACTGCCGCGGCCAGCAGGAGGATCGCGGCAAGGGCGCCGCCGATCAGCCTAGCCAGGTCGGAGCGCATGCGTTGCCTCCCTGGTTCCACTGTTGCTTATCCAAAGGCCGGCGAGCAGCAAGGCCGCTCCGCCATAGATCAAACCGGCCGGAACCCACATCACCAGCCCGGCGAGCTGCTGGTCCTCGATCGGGCTCAGGCCCCAGAGCGCCGCGCCGGCGGCATTCGCCGGATACCAGAGTTTTGGCGATACCAGCAGCAGGACGCCGAGCAGGCCGGTATGCAGCGAGGTGAAGAAAAGATGCATGACGGAGCTGCCATAGGTTTGCCGTCGGCCGTAACGTGGCAGAAGCGCCCACCAGAACAGCAAGGCAGTGCCGAGGAAACTCGCATGCTGCGCGTAGTGCAACACCCCCTGCTGCAGCGCTGCCTCGAACAGCGCCGGAACGTGCCAGGTCCAGATTGCTATCCCATGAAGGACCGTCGCGCTGAGCGGGCGCGCGGCGAGGGCCCAGAGCGCCTGCAGCACCTTGCCGTGGGTGAGCTTTCCTGTCCCTCGGCGAAGTCTGGCCGGCAATGCCCACATCAAGGCCGCGCCGGGGCAGGCGGCGACAAGGAGCGGCGCCGCTACGGCCATCAGCAACTCGTGCTCGATCATATGGGCTGAGAACACGCGCTCGCCGAGCGCGTGTATCGGGCTGACCAGTGCTCCCGTCAACACGCCCCAACCGGCCGCGAACAACAGAGCCTGTCGTAGCCGCTCCGGTCGGCCCCGGCCGCTGCGGCGCCATAGCCGGCTTGCGCCGAGCGCATAAATAAGCGCGAGCACTGCCAAGGGAAGCGTGATGGGAAACGCCAACGTCCATCCGGCCTCGGGCGCGCCGGCGCCATAGCAGATCGAGGTCGAAAAGAAGGCCTCGAGGCTCATCTCAGGCACTCGTCGAGGATAAGCGCGGCGCTGCCCTGCATGAGGATGACGAGGGCGAACAGCAGCGCCGCGAGCATGCCGAGATCGGCGACGAAACGCTCGGTGCTGCGCGTGCGCTCAGGCTTGAAGGCGGCGCCGCCTTGCCGCTTCGCCCGCCATGATAGCGCGCCGCCGAGCAGCGAAAACAGCGCGAGCAACAGCGCCACCGGGAGCACGACCTGAACCTGGCGATTGCACTGCCAGTGCACGAGCGAATAGTTCAACTGCGTCGAGATTGCCCAGGCCAAAGGCCCCGACAACAAACCTCCCCAGGACGTGCCCAGCCGCAGCGCGCGCATCTCAGCCCAACCTCGGTAGCCAGTAGATGAGCAGGTAGATCGGGATCCAGGTGAGGACCACGAAGTCCCAGTAGAAGACATTGTCGCCGACATCGCCGAAGCGCCGGCCGCTGTAGCCATGGTGCGTGAACATCAGCACCGTCAGAACGATCGTGTCGCCGACATCGGTGATCAGATGCGTGGTGTGGAGACCGAGCAGCACCCACAGCATCGAGCCGTAGGCGTTCGTGTCCCAGTAGATGTTCAGCGCGGGAAATTCGAACCAGCGCACGACGAGCGGCGCGATGCCGAGCAGCGACATCACCACCATCCCGATCCGCACCGGTCCGATAGCGCATTGCTTGGCGTAGCCGTTCAGTATGTGGTTGGGAATCAGGCTGGCGATGAGAAGCAGCGTCACGATCGTTCCGGGCCAATGGTTGGGCTGTGGAGCGCTTAGCCGCCAGTTGGGCCACAAGGTCGCGAGATAGAGATAGGCGCCGGCGGCCAGCGCAAAGCCCGTGCCCTCCAACGCCATGAAGCCAAGCGTGCCCCACCAGGTCGGGCTGCGCGGGCCATGTCCAAAGGTCGGGAGGCCGGAAAGATCCATGGCGGGGCGCTGGTTCATTCCTCGTCCTCCGGATCGCCCTTGGGCCAGAACCATCCGATCAAGGTGATGGCGATCGGCGCGGCGCCCCACACGATCGCCCAGGGCGTGAAGATCGAGTAGAGGAAGGTGCCGCCGACGGCGATCGCCGCCAGCAGCGGCCAGATCGACGGCGTCGCAGATTTCTCGCGGATGTCGGGATGGGCTTCCGCCACCGTCGAGATGATCAGTTCGCGAGCATCGACGCGAAGCCCGGTCGCGACGGGGAGCGCCTCGCGTTGGGCCCAGAGCGGCTCGATATTCGTCACGACCGGAATGCGCGCGAAATTGTAGCTGGGCGGCGGCGAGGACGTCGCCCATTCGAGCGTGCCGGCGTCCCAGGGATTGTCGCCGGCAGGCGCACCCCTCAATGCGCTGTGGACGAGGTTGAAGGCAAACAGCACGAAGCTCAGGAAGAAGAGCACCGCGCCGGCGCTGATGAAGAAATTGATGTTCCCCCAGCCGAGCTCGGCCGGATAGGTGTAGACCCTGCGCGGCATGCCCCACAGGCCGACGATATGCATGGGGAAGAAAGCCGCGTTGAAGCCGACCATCGCCAGCCAAAAGTGCCAACGCCCGAGGCGCTCGCTCATCATGCGGCCGGTGATTTTGGGAAACCAGAAATAGGCAGCTCCGAGCAGCGGAAAGACCGAGCCGCCGATCAGCACGTAATGGAAGTGAGCGACGACGAAATAGGTGTCGTGCACCTGCAGGTCGAGCGGCACTGAGGCAAGCATGACGCCGGTGAGGCCGCCGATGACGAAGATGAAGAAGAAGCCGAAGACGAACAGCAGCGGCGTGCGGATCACCGGTCTGCTGTCCCAGAGAGTCGCCAGCCAGCAGAAGATCTGAACGCCGTTGGGGATTGCGATCATCATGCTCGAGGCGGTGAAGAAGCTGGCCCCCAGTTTCGGCAGCCCGGTCGCGAACATGTGGTGGACCCAGAGGCCGAACGATAGGAAACCGACGGCGATCAACGACAGGACCAAGCCGAGATGACCGAACGTCGGGCGCCGGGCGAAGGCCGGGATGATGGCGGAGACCATGCCGGTCGCCGGCAGGAAGATGATGTAAACTTCGGGATGGCCGAAGAACCAGAAGAGATGTTGGAACAGCAGCGCGTCGCCGCCTTCCGCCGGGTTGAAGATATGCGTGCCGACGAGCCGGTCGAGGATCAGGAAGGTCGAAGTGACCATTACCGCCGGCATGGCGAACACGACGACGAAGGACGTGACCAGCAATGCCCAGACGTAGAGCGGAATCTTGTCGAGCGACATGCCGGGTGCCCGCTGCTTGAGCACGGTGACGATGGTCGCGACGGCGACCGCCAGGGATGAGACCTCTGTATAGGTGATCATCTGCGCCCAGACGTCTGCGCGCTTGCCTGGAGCGTATTCCGGCCCGGACAGCGGCACATAGGCGAACCAGCCGACATCCGGCGCCATCGAGAGGGCGAAGGACACCCAGGCGAAGAGGCCTCCTGAGACATAGACCCAATAGCTGAAGGCATTGAGGCGCGGGAAGGCGATGTTGCGGGTGCCGACCATTAACGGCACCAGATAGATTCCTGTCGCCTGGACGATGGGCACGGCGAACAGGAACATCATGGTGACGCCATGCATCGTAAACAGCTGGTTGTAGAGATCCGGCCCGATCAGGCCGCGCTGCGGGCCCGAGAGTTGGATGCGCATGACAACGGCGTTGAGGCCGCCCAAACACAGAAACAGGAACGCGGTGATCAGATAACGCCGTGCGATGACCTTATGGTCGACGCTCGACAGCGCGCCGATGATACCGGGAGGCGTGCGCCACGTCCGCGCCAGCCACCGATGCAGGCTGGCATCGTCCAAGCCGGTGTCGCGGGGTCCGTCACGTTCGGGGGCGATATCGCCTTTGGCGGACGCTTCGCTTTCGGGAGGCAGATCGCGTTCGCTGGTGAGATCCGCGCTGCTCATTTCAGCCCCTCGAGATAGGCAACGATGGCGTTGAGCTCGTCGCCGCTAAGATTGACCACCGGCATGTGCGATCCAGGCTTCACGCCCTGTGGGTCGGCTATCCAGGCGGCGAGATTGCCGCGGCTCATCGTCAATGTTCCGGCCGCAAGCGTCTGCCGGCTGGCGATATGGGTGAGATCGGGCGCGACCGTTCCGCCTGCGGGGGTGCCGCCGATCTTGTGACACATCACGCAGGGGCGTTTCAGGAAGAGCCCCTCGCCGGTCTTGGCCTCGTCGCTCATTGGCGCGGCGGCTGGTTGCAGCTGGTCGTTCCACCAGGCGTCGAACTTTTCGCGCGGTTCGGCGATGATGAAGGTGCCCATGTTGGCGTGCTGCGCGCCGCAGAACTCGGCGCATTGGCCACGATAGACGCCCGGTTTATCGGCCTTGATGTCGAGCACGTTCATGTGGCCCGGAATGAGGTCGAGCTTGCCGGAAAGGCTCGGGACCCAAAAGGAATGGATCACGTCGGTCGAGGTGATAAGAAGCCGGACCGGCTCGCCGGCTGGAATGTGGATCTCGTTCGCCGTCGTCAGGATGCGGCTCGGCGTAGCGTCCTCATAGCGCACCTCCCACCACCATTGATGACCTGTGACGCGAATGGTCAACGCGGCATCCGAGCCGATCGCCGCAAGCGTCCTGTTGGCAAAGAAGCTGAGCAGCGTGAGGCCGACCAGGATCACGGCGGTCAGCCCGACCGAGGTCAACACCACGCGCAGCTTGCGATTGTCGGCATCGGCGTTGATTACAAGCGGCTCGGCGCGCTCTCGTGGCCGCATCATCAATGGCAAGGCAAGAGCGATCATCACCAGCACCCACACCGCCGCGCACAGGCCGGTGAAGAACCAGATCAGCCATGCGAGCTCACTTGCCGCGGGACCTTTCGGGTCGAGCGCCGATTGCCAGCCGGCGCATCCCTGAAGAAACAGGGCGATTGTCGCAACGAACGCAATCAAGGCGAGGCGTTTCACGGCGACTTCCCCAGCGTGGCGGCATTCGGCATACGGTTTTCCGATGGGTGCGCCATCATGTAGTCATTGCGCGACGGCGCAGCGGAGGAGGGCGCGTTGCCGCTCAACGAGCGAACGAAGGCCGCAAGCTCCCAGATCTGGTCGTCCGGGATCTTGTCGCGGAAGCTGGGCATGCCGTTCGGCCGCCCGTCACGGATGGTGGCGTGAATGCTTTCCATCGAGCTGCCATAGATCCATTTTTCGTCCATCAGCGCCGGGCCCATGCCGCCGCCGCCATTGGCATGGCATCCTGAACAGTTGAACCAACCGAACAGGCGCTTGCCTTCGCTCAGATGAAAGGCATTGGCCTCGAAGCTCGCCGCTTTGTTGTCTGTGGGAGAGGGCCGCTGCCCGCCGGGTTCCAGAGTTGTCACCGGCGTCGGCTGCTCGCCCGAGCCGAGGGCCGATTGGGGGCGCGTATCCCGCTCCTCACGCTGGCAGGCGACGAGCATCAGCACTACAGGAAAGAGCACGGCGACAGCGCACCTCATCGCACCGTGCTCCCCAAGGCATCGAGGCGCGGCACACCATACTGCGCCAGCAATGCATCGATCTCCGCCTTGTGCCTGGCCAAGGCATTGTTCACGTCGCCGCGCAACGCGTCGTCCTCGCGCCGCACCCCCATCGAAATATCGTAGATCATGGGTAATTGCGGTCCGTCGATGCGAGGCGCAACGGGCGTGATCCGCAGTGGCACCTTCTGCTTCTGCGCAAAATAGCCGGCAAGCGGGCCCCATACCACGGCTAGGTCGATCTCGCCGCTCGCCACGGCCTCGACGATGCGGGCCGGCGGATTGGGGGCGGAGTAATCGCCATAGACCGGATAGCCGACGAGGTGTCCGACTATGCCACGACGACCGAGAGCCTGGACCGGAGGCGAGTTGGCGCCGTCGTCGCCGATGAGTTGAACGCCGATGCGCATGTCGCGCAGCCGCGGGTCGTTAAAGGAGGCAACGTCGGGGTCGTTCTGGCGGGTCACGAAGACATAGGACGAGCGGTAATAAGGCCTTGTGGTGCGCAGCATTTCGAGATTGGCCGGCGTGCCGGGCACGAGATCGCATAGACCCGCCTTCAGCGTGTTGCGCACGAAGCCGCGGCGCTGCGCCCACCAGGTGTAGGTCAGCTTCGCGCCGAGATCGGCGGCGATGATTTCGGCGATCCTGTTCTCGAATCCCTGTCCGGCTGCATTGGAAAAGGGCAGGTTGTTCGGGTCGGCGCAGACCCTGAGTTCACGAGCGCCGGCCGTCGCCGGAAAGAGCAGCAAGGCGAGCGCGGTGATGCCGAGCGCTATCGGCGGGAAAGCCTTTCGCGCCACGCTGTGGATCACGCCGAGTACATCAGGGCAGCCGGAACACATAGAGCGTGCCTCCCGCCGTGGTCGCGTTCTTCAGGTCCTTCATCGCATTGACGAAACCGAGCGCGGCGGTAGCGTCGCGCGGGTCGAGGTCGCCCGATACGATGGCGCCAGCCCACCCGCCGACGCCGGACAAGATAGCGATATATTGGTGGCCGTCCGGGCCCCGATAGGTGATGGGCTGGCCGATAATGCCGGACGAGGTCTTGAACTGCCAGAGCAGGTCGCCGGTCTTGGCGCTCACCGCCTTGAACCAGCCGTCCATCGTTCCGTAGAAGACCACATCGCCGGCGGTGACGACCGCGCCGCTCCACACCGGGAAATTCTCCTTGAGGCTCCAGGCGGGTTTTTCGGCCGCGATATCCCACGCCGTGAAGGCGCCGCGGTTGCCGCCCGGCCCCGGGATCATGCGGACGTTCATTCCGACATAGGGCGTGCCGGCGATGTAGTTCACCTCGACGCCTTCTTCGTCCATGCACAGATTGTTGTGCGGGATGTAGAGTAGGCCGGTCTTCGGAGAGAAGGCGGAAGGCTGCCAGTCCTTGAGGCCCGACGCGGTCGGGCAGATGTCGCGGACGACCTTGCCGGTGCCCGTCAGCTTGTCCGGGTTTTCGATCAGACGGCCGGTCTTGAGATCCACGCCCTTGCTGGAGTTGACGGGGCCATAAGGCTTTGCAGACAGGACCTCACCGGTGGTGCGATCAAGGACGTAGAGATAGCCGTTGCGTTCCGGCCGGACCAGCACCTTGCGCGGCTTGCCCTGCCAGTTCATGTCGAGCAGGATCTGCTCGTTGATGCCGTCATAATCGTGCAGGTCGTGCGGTGTCCACTGGTAGAACCATTTCGCCGCCCCGGTATCGGGGTCGCGCGCGAAAATGCCAGATGTCCATTTGTTGTCGCCGGGCCGCAGATCGGGATTCCAGGGGCCGGGATTGCCGGTGCCGTGGAAGATAAGGTTGAGACCCGGATCGTAGGAAATCCAGCCCCACATATTGCCGCCGCCGATCTTCCAGGCCTCCGGCGGCCATGTCGAGACGCCGAGATCTTTGCCTTTGTCCATGTCGTAATGCGGCTTGAAGTCCGGGCCGATCAGCACCTCCTTGTCGGGGCCGGTGTTGTAAGCCGTCCAGACGACATGACCGTCGCCAGCGTCGAGCGCCTTGACCCAGCCGCGAACGCCCATCTCGCCGCCGGAATTGCCGACCAGCACTTTGCCTTTCACCACAAGCGGCGCCATGGTGATGGTTTCGCCGATATTGATGTTGCCGACATGCGCGTTCCAGACCGGCTGGCCGGTGTTCGCATCGAGCGCGATGGTGTGGCCGTCGAGCGTGTTGAAGAAGATGCGCCCATCCGCGAAAGCCGCGCCGCGGTTGACGACGTCGCAGCAGGCAACCCCTTGCGCGGCAGGCTCAGGATTGGGCTCGTATTTCCACTTGATCGGCGCGCCAGACTTGGAAAGGTCGAGCGCGTAGACGATGTTGGGAAACGGGCTCACGATGTACATCGTGCTGCCGACCACCAGCGGCGCCGCTTCCTGGCCCTTGTTCACGCCGGTGGAAAAGGTGAATGCGACCTGCAGATTCTTGACGTTGCCTTCGTTGATCTCGGCGAGCTCGCTATAGCGGGTCGAGGCGTAGTTCTTGGCGGGCATCGTCCATTGCCCGTCATCGGGCGGCGCGGCCGCGGCAGGCGGTGAGATCGCGGGTGCCGGCGGCGATTCCGAAGCGGCTGTCAGCAAGGGGGCGCAGACCAACAGCATCGCTGCAAGGGCGCCCGGAGAATGTTTTCGGGGCGCCGACGAGCGGTTGGTCATGGGGGCGTCTCCGCAGGATCGCGCCGGTTGCGCTGCTTGCTTCATTTCGGAGTCGAACCTCCGACGCCGGAACCGATTTCCGCCGCTATATCGGCCTCGTGCCCGGCACAAAGCGGGTGGCCCCAGCCCGAGGCGCTTTTCCCGCCGGGATCAAGATCGTAGACGATGGCATCCTTGCGGTTGGGATTGACGCCCGCCGGAACCTTATCGAGTCCCAGGGCGGCGCGAACGCGCCAGGCGACGTTGTGGTCAGCGCAGGAGGAATCGCCGCTGATCCCGAGGCCACCGACGATCGCCTTGCCGTCGTAGAGAGCCAGGCCCCCGCCGAACACGACGACGCCGCCGATCGGCTCGCCGATCAGCGGATCGTTGGCGCTGCCGAACGTCTTGGGGTCGCCTGTGTAAGCCGCTGCCTGGTTGACGGGATTGGTGGTCTGCAGACCGAACAGCGGTCCGCCTGGTTGCACCCCGGCATAGAGATTGGCTGTCGACAGCGCCATGTTCGCCAGGCTGAGGCCATTGGCCGTGTTGGCCTTCTCGGCCGCGATCAGCCGGCTGCCCGGCCATTGCGCATCGGCCGTGGGTCCACTGAAGGCAACGGCGCAGACGGTGCCGTCGCGGGCAACGATTGCCGCCCATTCATTGGTCTCGAAGCCGCCATTCGCGGGGCCGCCGCTCGCCTTGACGTTGGCCTTCAAGGCCGAAAGCAGCTTGTCGTGATCGGCCGGGCAGGGCGCTTGCGCGTGAGCGGCGTTTTGCTGCGTCGAGCCAAACGCCAAGACCAGAAGGCCCAAAGCTAGCAACGAAAACCGACGATGAGCCATGATCCGGAACAATTTGTTGAATGTTACCGAACTGACAGCCGGCTGCTTTGTTCCTCCTTCATGAAGAGGTTTGTAGCCGACCAAGACCGCTGGCCTGTAAGGACGCCGGGCAGCGGAACCAGTTTGGATCACTGGCCGCACCAATGCGTCGACGACAGGCCGAATTATGGCGTTGGACAGGCTTGGCCATTTGTTGCGACCGCGGCAGGTAGCAAAGCTACCTGACCTGTCTGAAACGCGAATTCCCTGAACCGCTCAGTACGCCGATCGAGATCGAGTTAAGTGGTTACATGCGCTTTTGCCGATTATCCCAGCCTCGCCAGAAATGCCTGGCGCAAGCAGCTGTTCCGGCGAGGGAAGACGGCCACCACGCTCGAACGCGGACTTGCTTCGCTCAAATCAAATTTTGATCCAAGTACTCGGGCTCGCGCAACAGGCTGCCGTGACCTGTTCTGGCGTTAGAGCAGCCACCCAACGTCCCCACAGCTTGTTCCTGCCTCGAGCAGGAAGCTCAGAACATCTTCCACTTGCCGGCAAATCGGGACGGTCATATGCCGCTCGCATTGTTGCCCCTTGGAACAACGATGTTGGCGCATCGTTTGATGGCAATGAAACAGCTTCGCTCAGATTTCGCGGCAACAGCGCAGCCGGGCTATTGGATCGCTCTCGGACTTCTCATCATCCCTTATGGAGTGGGCGTATTTTTCCTTATTAGGATTTGCCACTGTATGTAATTGCACGTGTCGTGCGGTCCAGGGGACGCGTTGGTAGCTTTAATGGCTAAATCGCCGTTCAAAAGGTAGGGCCGAGCGATACGGAGCCATCCTGGAGAGCTTCTGATCTTTGCCCGCGATAAATCAAGAACTTCGACGCACCCACGTCTATGTTGCGATCAACAAGCGGAAAGCTGGGCATCAAGCATCGACTTCACGGAGGCGCGCGCCGGTGCTTGCCGTCAAAGCGATATGCGAGGCGCCAGAGGCGAGATCCCGTAGGCTGCACCCACAGCTGGAGTCCGCAACTGTCAGACAGTTTCATAAGCTTGGAAGCGGGGCGAGCGTTTCGGCATTTCACATCAGAAAGGGCCATTCGTGATACCTCCCTTTGGCTGTCTCGATACCATCAGGATGTCCAATACCAACGGAAATACCATCCCCACCCGCCGTTGGACCAAATGCGCTCGAAACGGCCCAACCGCGCTCAAATTCGCGAACTGACCCGAAAAGGCCAACAATTTCTGCAGAGGCTGCGGCGTAGAAGCTTTAGCGAAAGGGACTATCGGGAGAAGAGGGGATGGTGCCCAGAGGCGGATTCGAACCACTGACACGAGGATTTTCAGTGAGCGATAGGGCGGTGTTGCCCGGAATACCGACCTTAACAACGTCAGGTGAGACTATAGCGAGCCCAAGTGGTGAACCCGGCAGGAATCGAACCTTCGACCTACGATTATCGAATAAGAAGGTGGCTCATTTCGGGTTCTTATCCGGTTCGCCAGACCATACGAGACGATACGAAGAATATGGGTTGGCTAACCATCCTGTAAGCCATTGATTTTGCTTGACGACCTCACACCCTCCGGGCCCACCATGACCTTTGATTTCATTGCGAAAAAAATGGCTTCGCCCACGGCTTGCCCGCGCTTTGCCCACGCCCTAGAAACTCCAGGCCGGACGCTTTCCTTCGTTAGTTCGAGATTCCGATCGGGCGGCCGAATAGTTTGGGGCAATCATTAGGGTAGTCCTTCGCCAGTCCCCACTTCGCCCGGTATTCGTCAGGCGTCATCCCGTGCCTGGTTGCCAGAGCGGCCCGGCAATCACTCGTCAGCCGGCCATCCAGCCGCCGTCAACCATCAGGTTTATCCCGGTGACGTAGCTGGCCATATCGCTGGCCAGGAACAGCGCCGCGCCCGCCACGTCGTTAGGATGCCCGAGCCGCGGCCACGGCGTGCGCCGGCGCGAATACTCGAGCGCATCAGGATCGTTGGCGACGCCCGGCTTGCCGGTGATGATTTTGCCCGGCGCGATGGCGTTGCAGACGATCAGGTCGTCGGCATGGTCGACGGCGATCTGGCGCGTCATCTGCACGATGCCGCCCTTGGTCACCGAATAGGGAAAATCGCCGGGGCAGGCGACCATGCCGTGCTGCGAGGAGATGTTGATGATCCGGCCGCGCACCTCATTGACCGGCGCCTGGGCCAGCATCTGCGTGACGGCGCGCTTGTTGCAGTAGAAGAACCCGGTCAGGTTGACGCCGATGACGCGGTTCCACTGTTCCGGCGTGGTCTCGATCAGGTTGGTGCTGGTGTAGATCGCCGCATTGTTGACCATCACGTCGAGGCGACCGAACCGCGCGACCGTTGCGCCCACCAGCGCATCGACGGCACTCCAGTCGGATATGTCGGTCTTGACGTAGATTGCAGCGCCGCCGGCCGAGCGGATCATGTCGGTGGTGCTCTCGCCGTCCTCGATCGGCTGCTCCACCATGTCGGCAACGACGACGCTCGCGCCCTCCGCCGCGAATTTCAGCGCGATGGCACGGCCGATGCCGGAGCTCGCTCCGGTAACGATGACGGTTTTACCTGCGAGCAAGGCCATGGTGTTCAGCTCTCCCGGGTGACGATCTTTCCCTGCGCCGGGCCAACCAGCCTGCCTGCGCGCACGATCTCGCGGCCGCGCAGGAAGACGTTGGTCAGGCGCGCTTTCACGGCCCAACCGTCGAAGGGCGTATAGCCGGCCCGAGACACCTGGTCGGCATTGGCGATCGTGCTGGGTTGGTGCGGATCGAGGATCAGCAGATCGGCGTCGTAGCCGGCGGCGATGCGGCCTTTGCGTCGGCCGAGGCCGAAGCGCTCGGCCGGATTGCGAGAGCACATGCGCACCAGATCGGGGAGGGCGATGAGCCCGTCATCGACCAGCTTCAGCATGGTGGGAAGCAGCGTCTGCAATCCCGGCATGCCGCCCGGAATGTCAGCGAAAGCCGCATAAGGCGCCGCCTTCTCGGCCGGTGCGTGCGGAGCATGGTCGGTGGCGACGATGTCGATCAGTCCCGCGCCGAGCGCAGCGTGCAGCGCATCGACGTCATGCGGCGACCGCAAGGGCGGCGAAGCCTTCAGATTAGCGCCCAGAGCTTCGTAATCTTGCGCTGTGAAGAACAGGTTCTGCGGCGTCGTCTCGACGCTGGCGTCGGCCATGCCGCGCAGCCGGCTCCAGGTCTCGACACCCAGTTCGGAATTGATCTGCCGGACGTGGATTTTTGCCTCCGCCGAGGCCGCGACGACAAGGGCGCGGGCGATGCCGTTGGCTTCGGCCAGCGGCGGCCGGCTGTCCAGAAAGGCGGCGATGGCGCCCGAGCGGTCGCGCATAGCGCTGCCGTTCAGGATCGATTGATCGCCGGGTGAAATGCCGATCAGCGTATCGGCACCGGCAAAAGCTTTGAGCGCTTCGGCGACCGCGTCGAGCGAGGCAAAGAGGAAGGCGTCCGGCACGTCGGCGGTGAACAGCTCGAACGACACCGGCGCAAGGCTAAGCAGGCCAGGAATGAGCGACAGGTCGCGGCTGATCACGGCCTGCAGGCCGACGTCGACATGGATGCGGCCTTCGGCGATCGCCATCTTGTCGGCTAGTTGCGTTGGCGTGGCCGTCCACGGTTCATCGGTCGGCATGTCGAGCACTGTCGTCACGCCGCCGAGTGCGGCCGCATGCGTGCCGGAGGAGAAATCTTCCTTTTGAGTCAGGCCAGGGTCGCGCAGATGTGCATGCGCATCGACCAGACCTGGCAGCAAGAAACAGTCTGAGGCATCGACGACCATCCTGGCTTCGGCGGCTTCGCCGGGCGCGACGATTGCGGCGACCTTGCCCGCGGCGATTCCGATATCGCTGTGGCTGATGCCTTCGGCATTCACCACCATTCCACCGCGGATCAGCGTTTCGAACATCGCTCAGCCGCGCTGTTCGATGCGGGTATGGTTCGCATGCCAGAAGCGGGCGATGTCCTCGCGGCGCATGAAGGCGGCGCCGTCGCTTTGTTGGACATGCTCGATCACCTCGCGTAGACCCGATGCGCGGTTGGGCTGGCCCGTCCAGCGGGCGTGGATGCCGATGGTCAGCATGCGGCCGCCGGTCTCGTCGGCTTCGGAGAGCATATAGTCGATGGCCGAGCGGCAGTCCTCGGCGAAGTCGCGGGGATTGCTATAGCCCGGAGCCACCAGATAGCGGCTGTCGTTGAGCGTCTTGGAGTAGGGGACGACCAGTATATCCGTGCCCCGGTGGTCGAGGAAATAAGGCAGGTCGTCATTGCAGGGATCGGAGTGGTAAAGGAAGCCGCCTTCCTCCACCAGAAGGTCGCGCGTGTTGACGCTGGGCAGCGAGCGGCAGTTCCAGCCGAGCGGCCGCTTGCCGAGCAGCTTCTCGTAAAGCGCGATGGCTTCGTGCAGGTGACGCTCTTCCTCGCCGCGCTCCATCATCGTGTAGTCGATCCAGCGCAGGCCATGGCCCATCAGGTCGTGGCGGCGGCTCTTCATCCACTCGACCAAAGGCGGGTTGCGCTTCAGCGCCACGGCGCAGGCGGAAAAGGTGACCGGAATGTCGTAGCGATCGAAGAGGCGCACCAGGCGCCAGACGCCGGCGCGGCTGCCATATTCGAAATGCGTCTCGGTGCCGAGATCGCGCACCGGCGGGCTGCTGGTCAGATTGTATTCGCCCCAATTGTCGTTGCGGCCATCATCCAGCCAGTTGTATTCCGAACCTTCCTCGTAGTTAAGCACGAGGTTGACAGCGAGCTTCACGCCGCCCGGCCAGGTGACGAAGGGCGGATGCGGGCCATAGCCGACAAAGTCGCGCGGCTGGGCATGCTGGAGATCGATCGGCATCGGTACTCTCCTCAGCTTTCGTTGGCGGCGATCCAGTCCATATAGGCGTGGAAGGCTTCCTTGCCGGGACGCGGCCGCCATGTGGTGTCGCGCAGGATGCGGGCGATGTCATAGGCGCCCCACATACCGCCTTTCAGCGCCACGTCCTGGACGATGTTGGCGTCTTCTCCTGATGTCACCTCGGCCTTCAGCCCCGGCACGCGTTCTTTTGCCCAACCGATGATCTCGCCGATGGTCTGGCTGGAGCCGGAGCCGATATTGTAATGACGGTAATTGAGGCGCGGCGCGTCGATCAGCGCGAGGATCGCTGCGGCAACGTCGGTCGAGGCGACATAGTCGCCGACAGGCTCCAGGCTGTTCGGCCTGATCGTCTCGCCGGCCAGAGCCATATGCGCGACGCGGTTGGGGACATGGCGAAAGTTGCGGCTCTCGGTGGCGCGGTCCATCGGCCCGTAGACGGAAGCAAGCCGCACCGAGACCGCCGACAGGTTAAACAGGTCGGCATAGCGGTTGGTGACCATCTCGGAAGCGAATTTCGAGATGCCGTAGAGCGTCAGCGGCGCGACATAGCCGTCTTCCGGCAGCGGCTCGCTACTCCAGTCGGGCCCGTTGTGGCGGTAGACCGAACCGGAACTGACATAGACGAAGCGCTTGAGGCCGGGCCTCGCGCGCGCCCACTCCAGCATGCGCACGGTGCCCATCAGATTGACGTCGACGATGCGTGCCGGATCCTCGGCCTCCGGCTGGCGCTTGGCCTCCGAAGCGCTGCCGCGTGAGATCGGCGTGATCGTCGCGCCGTGGACGATTGCCGTGATGCCTTGCTGGTCGAGCGTCGCGGACCAGGCTTGCGGGTCGAGGATATCGGCGGCGATTACCGTCAGCCGGTCGCGCACCGGCGCGAAATGCTTCTCAGCGGCTGCGTCGAGGCCGGAGCGGTCGAGGATCACGGCGCGGGCCAGAGGGTCGCGATCCAGCCAAGCGCGCGCAACCACGCTCATGACGAAGCCGGTGCCGCCAGTGACGAGCAGGGTCATGGGAACTCCTTTGAAAATACGGGCTCAGCGCGTCGCATAGCCGCCGTCCACGAGCATGTCGGATCCGGTGACGAAGGATGCGTCCGAGGAAAGCAGGAAAGCCGCCGCCGCGGCGATCTCGTCAGGATCGGCGATGCGGCCGAGCAGATGGGCGGGACCAAGGCCGGCATTGGCGGCCTCGAAATCGGCGAACCGGCGCAGCAGGCGGGTCGTGGCAACCGCGCCGGGCGACAGGCTGTTGACGCGAACCTTGTCGGGCGCGTGGTCCACGGCCATCGCCTTGGCAAGGTGGATCAGCCCGGCCTTGGCAGCGCAATAGGCGACGGCCTTGGTCGTGGCGACGCGCCCGAATTGCGAGCCGATGAAGACGATCGAGCCGCCGCCGCTTGCGGCGATCAGCGGCACGGCGAACTTGCTCATCAGAAAGGCGCCGGTCAGGCCGATATCGATCTCGTGCCGCCACGCACCTTCATCGAGATCGACGACGGTGGCGTTGGTGGAGGGGGCCGCGGCATTGTGCACCAGCCCGTCGAGCCGGCCGAATTTTTGCCGGGCGAACGCGACGGCCGCTTCGGCGGACTCGATGTTCGTCACATCGCACTGGCAAGCGGCCGCGGCAGGGCCAAGCGCTTCGGCAAGCTTAGTCGCAGCCTCAAGATCGTAATCCGCGCAGACGACGCTTGCGCCTTCGGCAGCGCAGCGTCGTGCAATCGCCGCACCGATGCCGCTGGCAGCGCCGGCAATGAGAATGACGCTGCCCTTCATGCGGTTCATTGCATCCGTCATCAGACCTGCTCCTCGGCTGCCTGCATCGTCGGCGCGATGACCGGCCGGCGTAAAAGATTGTAGCAGGCAGCTATCGTCACCAGCACGGCGCCGCCGCCGAGCAAGAGGAACATGGCCGGCGCGCCCATGCGGTCCATCAGGCCGGCGGAAATGCCGGGCGTCGCGACATTGCCGATCGAATAGAGCAGGAGCAGCGTGCCGGAAGCGCCGACCATGTGGCGGCTGTGCAATTGCGAGGCGCCGAAGGCCATCGCCACGGGATAAACGGTGAGCGCCGTGCAGCCATAGAGGAAGAACAGCACGAAGAGCAGCGGCACCGAAAAATTGCCGAGCCAGGCGATCGCAGCGCAGAGCGTGACGGACAGGACGCCCTGGACAAGCAATATGATTCGCCGCTCAAACCTGTCCGACAGCCAGCCGACTGGCGTCTGCGCCAGCATGCCGGCGATGCTGATGGTCGTAACCAGCCCGACCGTCGTTGCCGCCGACAGCCCGATCTGCGTGCCGTAGATCGGCGTCAGCACGAAGATGTTCATGTTGGTGATGCCGCCCTGGAAGATCGCCACGACCGTCACCGGCGCCAGCCGAAAGAGCGCCAGCGGGCCGAGGCGCTTGACCGGTCTCGCCGAACTTGCGTGCTCCGGATCGCTGGCCGGCAGCGCCGGCCAGCGACCGCCGATGAATTTGGAGATCAACGCCAGAAGCACCGTCGCCGCCGCGACCGGGAACAGATGCGGCGATTGCGGACCGACCAGGCCGACAAGGAGTTGTCCTAGCAGCACGGCGATCGCCGTCGTCAGCATGTAGAGCGAAAACAACGCGCCGCGATTGTGGTGCTCGGCGTAGAGGTTGATCCAGCTTTCGCAGACCACGAACAACGACGCCATCGCCATGCCGCCGAGCAGGCGGAAGCAGATCCAGCTCGGCAGGAATTCGGTGAAGACAAAGCCTGAAGCGGCCAGCAGCGCCAGCACAAGGATCGCGACGAAGGTGCGCTCGTGGCCGTATTGGGCGACAGCCGGGCGCGTGACCAGGCATCCGACGAGGAAGCCCACGGGATAGGCGGTCAGCACGATCTGCACGACCTGGGGCGAAATGCCGGGCTTGCCGAGATGCAGCGACACGGCGGTGGTCAGCATGGCGCTGCCGATGCAAGCGAGGCAGACGCCGACCATGATCGGCAGCATGGCGCGGGAGCGCTCAGCATTTTGCCAAAGCCTCATCGCGGATTGAGCGATCGACCTCATGAATGCGGCTGCGGCGGCTCCCTGGCGGCACCGTTGACCGACGGCAGCCCGAGCTGAAGCTACACTTTATAGTGGCTGCCACAAACGAAGATTGACGCGGCTATGGCTTAAATTTTTTTGGCCATGCCGGCAAAGGAAAGCGGCGTCTCGGCGCGTCGCGGGCTTTACAGCGGTTTTGCACCCTCCTTACCATAGGCAAAAACCGGATCTGGAACCCAGCGGAAGGGAACATCATGACGATCGAACGCCTCGAAAACGGCCAGCGCTTCTGCCGGGTGCTCCGCTATAGCGGCACCGTCTATGTGGCCGGCCTGACCGCGGATGATCTTTCCGGCGACACCACCAGCCAGACCAAGCAGATCCTGGCCAAGATCGATACGCTTCTGGCCAAGGCCGGCAGCGACAAGTCGAAGCTGCTCAGCGTCCAGATCTGGCTCCGCGACATCGCCGATTTCGAGATGATGAACACGGCCTGGGACGCCTGGATCGACAGGAGCGCCATGCCGGTGCGCGCCACGGTGGAAGCGCGGCTTGCCGGCGACCAGTACCGTGTCGAGATCATGGTGACGGCGGCCGTCGGATGAGCCGGCCGGCGAGGGGACGCCAATGCATGAGCTGGTGATCAAAGGCGGGCGCGTGGCGCTCGACGACGGCTGGGCCGAGTGCGACATCGGCATAGACGACGGCCGCATCGCCGCGATCGGCAAAGGCCTGACCGGGGGGAAATCGATCGACGCCGGCGGCAGCTGGGTGATGCCCGGTGGCATCGACGCGCATTGCCATCTCGACCAGCCGGTCTGGGGCGGCGCGGGCAATGCCGACGATTTCTATTCCGGCACGATCTCCGCGGCCTTTGGCGGCACCACCTGCATCGTCCCGTTCGGCATGCCCGGGCAGGACATGACCACCATCGGCGCCATTGACCGCGCGCTGGAGCGCGCGGCGGGGCGTCCCGTGATCGACTATGGGCTGCATGCCGTGGTCACCATGGGCACTGGCGCTGATGTTGAAGCCCAACTCGACCAGCTTGCCCAGCGCGGCATCGCTTCGGTCAAGCTGTTCATGACCTATCAGGGTTTTGCCGTCGACGACGACCTGTTCTTCCGAGTGCTCGATACGGCGAGACGACTAGGCTGGATCGTCATGGTCCATGCCGAAAATGACGCCGCGATCCGCCGCACGCGACAGCGGCTGATCGATCTCGGCCGCACCGATATCCGCTATCATGTCGTCGCCCACAGCGAGACGATGGAGCGCGAGGCGACGCATCGCGCTTTAGCCTTCGCCGAGATGACCGGCGCGCGCATGACCATCGTGCATGTCTCCTCCTGGCAATCGGCGGAGGAAGTGGCGCGGGCAAAGACGCGCGGCGTCGACGCCATTGCCGAGACCTGTCCGCAATATCTCTTTCTTGGGGCGGCTGACCTCGACCGCGACGCAGTCGACGCGGCCCGCTTCGTCTTTTCGCCGCCGCCGCGGTCGCCGCGCAGCCATGAGCATCTGTGGCAGGAGCTGATTAACGGCGGCATCGACCTCTGGTCGTCGGACCATTCGCCATATTATTTCGCCGACAAGATCGGCCGCTCCGAAACACCCGGTTTCACGACGACGCTGAGCGGCATTCCCGGCATCGAGACACGCCTGCCGCTGCTGTTTTCGGAGGGGCTGCTCACAGGCCGCCTGACGCTCGAGCGCTATCTCGACCTCACCTCGCGCAACGCCGCCTCGATCTACGGTTTCGCCGATCGCAAGGGCAGCATCGCCGTCGGGCTCGACGCGGACCTCGCGCTGTGGGATCCGGCTGCGCGCTGGACGCTCGGGCACAAGGCGCTGCATTCGCACGTCGATTTCACGCCCTATGAGGGCAAGGTCGTCACCGGCCGGCCGACCACCGTCCTGGTGCGCGGCGTGCCGGTGGTCGCCGACGGCAAGCTGCAGGCCGAACCGGGGTTCGGGCGCTTCGTGGCGCGCGCCGCCGCCGATCCGGCGCTTTTGGGAAAACCAGTCGAGGATTGGACACCATGGCTCGATGCCTGACCATCGCCGTTTGCCAGACCGGACCGATCCAGCGCAGCGCCACGCGCGCCGAGACAGTCGGGCGGCTGGTGCATCTGCTCGAAAAGGCAGCGGCTTCCGGCGCCGAGATCGCGGTGTTTCCGGAAATGGCGCTGACCACTTTCTTCCCGCGCTGGCGCATCGACGACCAGGCCGAGATCGATGCCTTCTTCGAAGTCTCGATGCCGGGACCCGAGACGCAGCGGCTCTACGATGCCGCCGCGCGGCTGAAGGTCGGCTTCGCGCTCGGCTATTGCGAGCTTGCGCATGAAGAGGGCCGCACACGCCATTTCAACACGATGGATCTGGTCGGACCGGATGGCGCTTTCATCGGCCGTTACCGCAAGATGCATGTGCCGGGCTCGAGCGAGCCGGAGGCGGGCACGACCACGCATCTCGAACGACGCTACTTCGAACCGGGCAATCTCGGCTTTCCGGTGTTCGACTATCGCGGCGTGCGCGTCGGGCTTGCCATCTGCAACGACCGCCGCTGGCCGGAGACCTATCGCATGCTCTGCCTCAACGGCGCCGAGGTGGCGTTGCTCGGCTACAACACGCCGCTGCTGCTCGACGAGGCGCCGGCGCTGGCGCATCTGAGAATGTTCCACAATCATCTGCCGATGCAGGCCGGCGCCTACCAGAACACGCTTTGGATAGGCGCCGCCGCCAAGGCGGGCCTGGAAGACGGGCAAGCGCTGATCGGCGGATCCTGCATCATCGCGCCGACCGGCGAGATCGCCGCGCAGGCGATGTCGCTCGACGACGAGGTCATTGTCCACCGCGCCGATCTCGATCTGATCGAGACCTGCCGGAAGGTGAATTTCAACTTCGAGCTCTATCGCCGCCCCGACCAGTACAAGCGCATCTCGGAGCCTGTCCGACCGCGATGGGCCTGATCGAAACCGGATACAGTCAGGACACCGCGGCGCTCGCAGCCGACCCGCTGTCGCTTGGCGACATCGTGGAGAACGGACTTTGCATCGGTTGCGGCCTTTGCGTCTCGATTGCCGGTGCTGGAGAAATCGAGATGGTGATGACGCCGGAAGGCCGAGAGCGGCCAGTGGCGAGGCAGGCGTTGGATAAGGCGACTTTGGCGAAGATCAACGCCGTCTGCCCAGGAACGAGGATCGCCGGTCCGCCTCCGGCGCAACGGCGCGAGGCCAGGCTAGCGGATACCGTCTGGGGGCCTGTTGAACGGCTTGTGCTCGGCTCCGCTGGAAATCCCACAGTGCGGTTTATCGGCTCCGGCGGCGGGACGCTGACGGCGCTCGGGCAGTTCCTGCTCGACTCGGGACGGGTCAAGTTCGTGCTGCACGTCGCGGCCTCGCGTTCCATGCCGATGCGCACGGAACGAAGGCTAAGCTTCGACAGCGCTTCGGTGCTCGAAGGCGCCGGCTCGCGCTATGGGCCGGCGGCGACGCTGGTGGATTTCAACGACATCCTCGACCGCGGCGAGCCGTTCGCCCTGATCGCCAAGCCCTGCGACATCACCGCGGTGCGAAACCTGGCGCGGCTCGATCTGCGTGTCGACGAATATATGCGCTATGCGCTCGCCTTCGTCTGCGGCGGGGCCTCTGACCTGACCAAGTCGGAACAGGTGCTGGAGCGTTTTGGCCTTCGTGAGGACGAGCTCGCTCTCTTCCGCTACCGGGGATATGGAAATCCTGGCCTGAACCGCGTCGAAACCAGAGACGGCCGCGCCTTCGAGATCAGCTATCGGCAGCTGTGGGAAGACGAGGACAAATGGATGATCCAGCCGCGCTGCAAGATCTGCCCCGACGCGATCGGGCAGGTGGCGGATATCGCGGTATCGGATTCCTGGCTGAACGGCGGACCGGCCGTCGAGGACGAGCCACTCAATGGCATCATCGTGCGCACGAAGCGCGGGCTGGAGCTGTTCGACGCGGCCGTTGAGACTGGCGTACTGCAGATCAAGCGGGAGAGCGGCATCGCCGAGATCAGCGAATTGCAGTCGCATCAAGTGCGCAAGCGGCGCGCCGTGTGGGCGCGGCTGACAGGCATGGCAATCGCAGGCAAGCCGGTGCCTTTTGTCAGCGACCTCGCTTTGCGGGATTGCGCCGTGCAGAACTCGCCGGCCGACAATCTGGCCGAAGGGCGGGGCGCCCGCGATCGCGCGCGCCGCGGCCGCCTGGGCGAGCCGCCAGCCGTGCCGCGCAAAATAGTCGTGGAGGATGAGCGCCGATGAGCGGGCAGACCGAAGTCATCATCATCGGCGGGGGCATGGCCGGCGCCGGCGCTGCCTTCGAGATTTCGCGCGATAAGAAGGTCGTGCTGCTCGAGCGCGAGAGCCATTGCGGCTATCACACCACGGGACGCTCGGCGGCGAGCTTCACCGAGAATTACGGCAACGGCGTCATCCGCCGCATCGTGCTCGCCAGCCGGGCGTTTCTCACCGAGCCGCCGACGGGTTTTTGTGATTATCCGCTGCTCAGCAAGCGCGGCATGATCACCGTGGCGCGCACCGACCAACTCGACCTTTTGCGTGAAGATCTGGCGGCCGCGCAGGCGCTCGTTCCCTCGATCGTCGCGATGACGCCGGCGGAGGCGATCGCGCGCGTGCCGGTGCTGCGCCGGGACTACCTCGCCGGCGCCTATATCGAACCGCATTCGATGGACATCGACGTCAACGGCCTGCACCAGGGTTTTTTGCGCGGCGCGCGAGCGCATGGCGCGCGCATCGTCACCAAGGCGGGTGTACGGACCATCGGCCGACAGGGCGGTCTATGGCGGGTCGAGACGGAGGCGGGAACATTCCTTGCGCCGCTGATCGTCAATGCGGCTGGCGCCTGGGGCGACGAGGTCGCTGCGATGGCTGGCGTGCGCCCGGTCGGCCTGCAGCCAAAGCGCCGCACCGCCTTCAACATTCCCGCACCTGCGGGTGTCGACATTAGCGACTGGCCGCTGGTCAACGATGTCGGCGCGGAATTCTATTTCAAGCCGGATGCCGGGCAATTGTTCGTGTCGCCGGCCGACGCCACGCCGTCGACGCCGATGGACGCATTTGCCGAAGACATCGATGTCGCGATCGGCGCCGAGCGTCTCGAACGGGCGACGACAATCGAGGTGCAGCGCGTGTCGCGCTCCTGGGCGGGCTTGCGGACATTTGTCGCCGACGGGTCACCAGTGGTCGGGCCGGATAACGAATTTCCGGATTTCGTCTGGCTAGTCGGGCAGGGCGGCTACGGCATCAAGACCTCGCCGGCGTTGTCGCGCATCTGCGCCAGCCTGATCGCCGGCGGCGGCCTGCCGGACAATGTCGCGAGGCAAGGCGTTTCCTTGGACGATCTGACGCCGCACCGGCTGCGCGGCGCCGAGGGCGAAGCTCGACGGGCCGCGCCATGAGCTCACTGACGGCCGGTGGGAAACTGGCGGGACGTATCCTGAACGCACTCGCCGAAGCCACGACGGACGCGCCGGGAATCACGCGCGTTGCTTACGGGCCGGGCGAGCGCTTCGCCCATGACTTTGTGCGCAAGGAGGCGGAAAAGCTCGGCGCCGTCGCGCGCGTCGATGCCGCCGGCAACCTCTATTTGACGCTGAAAGGCCGTGACCCGGATTTGCCGGCGATCGTCATCGGCTCGCATCTCGACAGCGTGGCGCATGGCGGCAATTTCGATGGCGCCGCCGGTGTCGTGGCGGGCCTGGCGGTCATGGCCGAACTGGTCGGGCAGGGCATCCGGTTGCCACGCGACCTCATCGTGCTGGTGACGCGCGCCGAGGAAGCCGTCTGGTTTCCGCTGTCCTACCCCGGCAGCCAGGCAGCGCTTGGCCTGCTGGAGCCACGGGCGCTCGAAGCCAGGCGCTCCGACAGCGGCCGCACACTGGCCGAGCACATGCGCGAGGAAGGTTTCGACCCTGATGTCGTGCGGCGGGGCATGCCGGGCATCGATGCAGGCCGGATCGCGGCTTTTGTCGAGGTGCATATCGAGCAGGGGCCACGCTTGACCGCCGCCGAAGCGCCGGTCGGCATCGTCACCGGGATCGCCGGCGGCTTCCGCTATGTCGACGCGAAATGCCTTGGCGCCTACGCCCATTCCGGCGCCGAGCCGCGCTTTGCCCGGCATGACAGCGTGCTTGGCTTTGCCGATCTGGTCGCCGCGCTCGAAACCGAATGGGATGCGCTCGAACGCGAAGGGCGTGAGGCCACCATCACCTTCGGCCGCGTGCAGTCCGATCCGACGCAGCATGGCGGCAGCCGTGTTCTGGGTGAGCTCGGTTTCACACTCGATGTGCGCAGCGCCGAGGCGGCCGTTCTGGAGCGGATCGAGGCGCGGCTGCAGACTATTCTCACGGAGGTTGGCGGCAAGCGTCGGGTGAGCTTCGAGACCGGCCCGCGCTTCACCTGGGAGCCGGCGACCATGTCGCCGGCGTTGATCGCTAGGCTCGACCGCGCCGCGACCGCATTGCAGATGAGGGCGCCGCATGTGCCGAGCGGAGCAGGGCACGATGCGGCCACGTTCGCCGGCGCGGGCATTCCGACCGCCATGCTCTTCGTGCGCAACGAAAACGGCAGCCACAATCCGCATGAAGCGATGGAGATCGCCGATCTCGATCAGGCGATACGTCTGCTTCTGCGCTTCGTCACCGACTTCGACAATCTCCTGGATCAGCCATGAACCTCGCCAAGACTGCCTTGCTCGTCATCGACCTGCAGAATGAGTACCGACCCGGCGCGGCATGGCCGGTCGTCGGCTACGACGCGGTGCTGGCCAATGCCGCAGCGCTGATCGAGGCCGCCCGCAAGGCTGGCGTGCCGGTCATCCACGCTCAGGCTTGGGTCAAGCCGGAAGAGCGTGAAGGCTACGCGCGTCAGGAGGAGATCCTGACCGAAGAATTCCGCTCCGCCGTCGCGGGCAGCGAAGGCGCGGACATCTGCGCCGAGGTGGCGGCCGTGCCCGGCGACATCGTCATCCACAAACACTGGCCGAGCGCCTTTCGCCGCACCGATCTTTCGCAGCGCCTCGCCGCGCTCGGGGTTGAAAACCTTGTTGTCACCGGCGTGCTCACCGACAGCTGTGTGACGGAGAGCGTGTTCGATGCGGTTTATCAGGGTTTTCGCGTCTGGCTGGTGAAAGAGGCCTGCGGCAGCATGACGGAAGCCATGCACCGCACCGGCATGCTCGACATGGCGAACCGGCTCTATGGCGGCGGCATATTGCGTCTGCGGCAGGCGTTGAAGGCGCTTGCCGAACAGCCCTTCGAGGGCTGGCGCTGCACGCGGCCGGTGGAATTCGCCTATACGCTGGAGAGCGTAGACCGGATCTACGAGGCGCTGTGATCGGCGCCACAGCCGCATGCGCCTTTGAATACCGTCTTTGAAGCCGAAGGCTTGAGAACCGCGCCGGGCAGCGCTCCGGTGGCTCTGCCGCCACACCAGACCGAGACGCCGTTGACGAAGACATGGTCGATGCCGGCGGCGGGCCGGCGCGGCTCCTCAAAGGTGGCGGTGTCGATGATCCTCTCGGGGTCGAAGATGACGAGATCGGCGAAATTGCCTTCGGCGAGAATACCGCGCTCCTGGATGCCGAATTCACGCGCAGGCAGGCCGGTCATGCGGAACACGGCTTCCTCCAGAGTGAGCAACCCTATATCCCGCGCGTAATGTCCGAGCACGCGCGGAAACGTGCCCCAGAGGCGCGGATGCGGGTGAATGTCGTACGGCAGGCCGTCGGAGCCGATCATGGTGCCCGGGTGCGCGATGATGTTGCGCACGTCGTCCTCATCGAGCTGGAAATAGACGGCACCTGCCGGCAGCAGGCGCTCGCCCGCCTGGCGCTCGGTGCAGTTCCATTCGCGGGCAATGTCGGCGATCTCGCGCCTTGCCATCTCCGGATGCGGATCGGACCAGGTGATGAGGATCTTCAGGCCGGTATCGCAGCGCTCCAGCCGCAGCACCGTCGAACTCGCGGCATAGGGATAGACATCCATGCCGATGTCCATCGTCTCGCGCGCCCGGTCGATGCGCGCGAGAGAGGGCAGGCTCTTGCCGAAATTGGCGCGGCCGGTGCACTGGTGATGCGAGATGAACAGCTTGCCGCCAGCATGACCGGCAATGTCGATCGCTTCCTCGATCGCCTCGTCCATCGCCTCGAAATAGTTGCGCGTGTGGGTGACATACGGACCGCCCAGGCCTGCCGCTGTGGCGGCGAGAGCCTTGACCTCATCGGTCGATGAGTTGACGGCCGGCGGATAGTCGAGCCCGGTGCTGAGGCCGAACGCACCTTCCGGCATGGCCTCGGCTACTGCCTCCTGCATTGCCGCCGTTTCGGCCTTATCGGCTGGCCGATCGGTCACCGGCATGCAGCGCTGGCGCAAGGTGGTGTGGCCGACGAGCAGGGCCGCGTTGGTGGCGATGCCGCGCCGCTTCAGCTCCGCAACATAATCGGCGAAGCGGCCGAAGCGGAAGTTCTCGCGGCCGCCGACCAGCGTGAAGGGCGGCGGCGGTGTCTTGTCGAGCAGCAGAGGCGCCAGGCTGACACCGCAATTGCCGGCGATCACCGTCGTCACGCCCTGGCTGATCTTCGGGTCCATGCCGCGCGGCGAAAGCAGCGCGCCGTCATCATGGGTGTGCACGTCGATGAAGCCGGGCGCGACGACCTTGCCCAGAGCATCGATTTCCTCGATGCCGTGCTCATCGTCCAGCCGGCCGATCGCCGCGATTCTGTCGCCGGTAACGGCGATGTCGGCCTCGAACGGTGCCGAGCCGTCGCCGGCGATCAGCGTCGCGTGGCGGATAACGAGGTCGTAAGGCATTGTAGTGTCCTAAGCTTCCGGATTGGCGGCGATCTCCTCGCGGCGGCGCGCGACATAGGCGTCGAGCTCCTCGCGGATTGCGGGATCCATGACCGGCTCCTCATAGTCGTGCAGCGCCTGCTGCCAGAGCTCTGTCGCCCGCTCCAGCGCATCCTTGCCGCCGGCTTCCTGCCAGGCGCCGTAGTTCTGCCAGTTGGAGAGCATCGGCTGGTAGAAGGCGGTGGTGTAGCGCGACATGGTGTGCTCGGCGCCGAAGAAATGGCCGCCGGCCGGCACCGACTTGATGGCTTCGAAGCCGAGGTCGTCCTCCTGGAATGGCAAGGGCCGCAGGAACTCCATCATGTTCTGCAGGATCTCGACGTCGAGCACGAGCTTTTCGTAGGACGCCGTCAGCCCGCCCTCCAGCCAGCCGGCGGCGTGATAGATCAAATTGGCGCCGCCGAGCACCGCGCCCCATGTCGCCATTTCGGTCTCGTAGGCGGCCTGCAAGTCGACCACGTTGGAGGCATTCGCATTTGAGGTGCGGTAGGGCAGGTTGTAGCGCCGCGCCAATTGGCCGGCGATGATGTTGGCCTTGGCGTTTTCCGGCGTGCCGAAGGCCGGCGCGCCCGACTTCATGTCGACATTGGAGGTGAAGGCGCCGTACATCACCGGCGTGCCGGGGTTGACGAGCTGGGTCAGCGTCACGCCGAACAGCGCCTCGGCGTTCTGCTGGCAGAGCGCGGCGGCCAGCGTCACCGGCGTCATCGCGCCCATCAGCGTGAAGGGCGTCACCGTCACCGGCTGGCCGTGCTCGGCCATGGCGATCAGGCCTTCCGCCATCGCGTCATCGAACAGGCGCGGCGAGTTGATCGAGATGATCGTGGTGACGCCCGGCGAGGCGCGCATCTCCTCGACCGAGATGCCGCGCGCGATCGCCATCATGTTGACGCCGTCCATCGCCCTGGCGCGGCCGATCGCCGTGCAATGGAAGGAGAGATCGCTCAGTGTCAGATTGGCATGGTAGGTGTCGAGATGGCGGGAATTCGCCGGCAGCTCGATCGGCGCCACCACCTGGTTGCCGATGATGTGGATGGCGTTGAAGTGGTGCGCCAGCCGGATGAAGTTCTGGTAGTCGGGGAGGTTGCCCGGACGGCGGCCGTTGATGCGGTCATGCACATTGGGCGGACCGGCGACCAGGCCGAAAACCAGTGAATTGCCGCCGAAATGGATCTGCTTGTCCGGATTGCGGCTGGTCAGCGTGAAGGAGGAGGGCACGTTGCTCAGAGCTTCCGTCACGATGCTCTCGTCGATGCGGATGGTCCGCTCCTCGCGATCGACGATGGCGCCAGCCTTGGCGAACAGGTCCATAACCTTTTCGCTCATGACGCGGATCCCGAGCTCCGACAGGATGCGCATCGAGGTCTTGTGCAACTGCTCCATGCGCTCCTCGTCAAGGAGCTGCATAGGCGGGTAGGGGTTCTTGACGCTCTGCCACGGCAGCTGCGCGATGCCGCCGCCACCGCGCCCGAGCTTCGATCTGCGGCCACCGCCGCGCCTGTCCTGTGACATAGCATTCCCCTTCGATTCTTGTTCTCGCACGGAAAACCGCTGCACTTTTCCTGGAATTGCTTTCAGTAGCCGCGTTCCGGATTGACCACATTCTCCAGCGGCTCGCCGCGGCGGTAGCGCGCCAGATTGTCGGCGAACATGCGCACCGACTTGATCTCCCAGCCGTCATAAACCGCAGCGCAATGCGGCGTGACGGCAACGTTGTCGTAGCTCCAGAGCGGATGCTCCGCCGGGAGCGGTTCGGTCGCAAAGACGTCGAGCGCCGCGCCCTTGATCCGCCCCGCATCAAGCGCGGCGAGAAGGGCCTTTTCCTCGATGACGCCGCCGCGCGAAATGTCGATGAGAACGACGGACGGCTTCATCGCGGCGAAAGCGGCCTCGCCCAGCAGGCCGCGCGTGGTGGACAGCAGAGGCACGCAGCAGACGATGAAATCTGCACGGCCGGTCAGAGGCAGCAGCGCGTCGGGCCCATGCACCTCGTCGAGCGACGGCATCGGTTTCGGTCGCGCGCGGATGCCCAGGGTGCGCATGCCCATCGCCTGCGCGCGGCGCGCGACGGCCTCACCGGTCTTGCCGAGGCCGACGATGAGGACGGTCTTACCCTCGATCGGCTCGACGCGGCCGCCGCCCCATTGGCGGGCCTGTTGCCGGCGCTCGAAACCGCGCAGGTCGAGCGAGAAGGAGAGCATGGCTCCGAGCGCATATTCGGCCAGCATACCGGCGGCGACGCCGGCCGAGTTCGTCACCGTCACATGATTCGGATCCCAGCGACCGAGATGGTCGGTGCCGGAGCCGCCGATCGACACCCATTTCACCGTCGGGCTCTCGACGAGGACCTGGCGCGGATAGCGCGGCGTGCCGTCGAAGCGGATCGAATAGACTACTTCCGCGGCGGTCCGCTCGATCAAAGCGGGAAGGCCGGCATAGGTGTCGCAGACATGAACATCCAGATCCGGATGTGTCTCGGCAAGCACCGCGAGCGCGCCGGCAGGCTTGTCGGTGTGCAGGATGATTGTTGGGCGCGCCGACATCGCGATCTCAATCGCGGCCGATATGATCGGCGGCGCTGCCGAGGACGGCAAGCAGCGCCCGGCCGTTCTCGAGCGTCGCATTCTCATGCGGCGCGCGCAGGTTCAGCCAGCGCCGGTCGCCGGACTTGACTGCAAGCACCGCCTTCATCGCAGGGATCAACCCGGCATCCTGGATGACCTTCCGGAACGTCTTGATAGCGCCATCGGCTTCGGCGACGTCCTCGCCCTGCCGGGCCGCGTCATAGAGGCGGCGAATGGCGGCGGCGTTCAAATTGACGGTGGCCGAAATGCAGCCGGCCGCGCCGCTCGCCAGACCCTTGGTGAGCTGCGCCTCGGAGCTCGGAAAGACCGAGATATCGGGCGCGGCGGAGATGACGGCGGCGGTGTTGTTCCAGTCGCCGGCGCTGTCCTTGTAGGCGACAACGGTGTTTGGGAACGCCTTGCTCAGCCTGGCCGCCAGGGCAGGGCTGACCGGCACACCGGAGTTCTGCGGGATGTGGTAGAGGATCACGCGCATCGAAGGTTTTGCCACCTTCTCGATCAGCTCGCTGTAGTAGCGCGCCTGGCCGTTGTCGCCGGCGCCGGTGTAGAAGAAGGAGGGCAGCACCATGACGGCGGCGCAGCCGAGGCCGACGGCGTGGGCCGACAATTCGACCGTTTCGGGAAGCGCGGTGACGCCGGTGCCGGGCATAAGCCGGTCCGGCGCAATGCCGGCCTCGACCAGCCATTCCAGCGCCTGCATGCGCTCGCGCAAGGACACCGACAGCGCTTCGCCCGTCGTGCCGAAGGGCGAGAGGAAATGCGCGCCTTGGCCGAGCACCCATTTGGCGTGAGAGATCCACAGATCGCGCGCGATGCGGCCGTCATCTTCGAATGGCGTCAGGATCGGGGCGATGGTTCCTTGCGGGCGGGTCATGACTATCCTCTATGCTTGCCTGTGTGGCCGACCACCGCCGCGACGGCGCGGGCGAAGTAGGCCGAAGCGGTGATGTCGAAGAGTATGTCGAAACCCGTCGGCGAACGGAACGTCACGGCTTCGATATGGCCGACGCGCGTCTGCGCGATATCGTCGGGGCCGAATTTTTGCGGTCTCAGGTCCAGCGCGCAAAGCGCGCTCATCGCTTCGGCAAGGCGGGGACCGGAAAGGCGCATCCATGCCCAGCCTTCCTCGCGCCATGAGGAGTAGCCGTTTGGCGCCGTCGCGGCCTGCCAGGCCGCTTTGACTTCGGCGAGAGTCTCGCCGGCGCTCTCAGCGAGAAGCAGGATGTCCTCGTTGCCGAGGCGCAGAACCCGCATGCCACGGTGGTCGCCGATGCGGTTGACGGCCGGCAGCGTAACGCCCTGCGCGGCAAGCCAGGCGGCGCTGCCGCCGCCTTTCAGGCCAAAGCGCGGGCGATCCGTGAGGTCGCTCAGCACGACCGCGCCGGAAATCAGCTCCGGGCCGTCGGCTGCGCCGCCAGGCATGAAGGGGTAGATGCGCGTCGCGGTGCCGGCGGCCATCTAGATCTCCTGCCGCGCATTGGTCGGATCGAAGAAGGCATGGGCGACGACCGGCACCTCGACCAATTCACCATTGCGGCATTTCACCGTCACGCGACTGCCTTCCGCCTGGTCGTCGACATGGACATAAGCGAGCGCGATGTGCCGCCCAAGCGACGGCGAATATCCGACCGAGGTGATCTGGCCGACAGGCGCGCCGCCGCGCAACACCAGACAGCTTTCGCCGGGGATGTTCCGCGCGCCGGCGGGGAATTGCAGCCCGACCAGCTTGCGGCTCTGCCCGAGCCTCGCGCGCATCTCGATGGAGCGCTTGCCGACGAAGAACGGCTTCTTCTTCGAGACAGCCCAGCCGAAGCCCAACTCGTCCGGGGTGGTGATCGCATCCGTGTCCTGGCCGATGAGGATGTGGCCTTTCTCCAGGCGCAAGATGCGCGACGCCTCCAGCCCGTAGGGGCGCAGGCCATGCGGTCCGCCCACCGCCATTACCGCATGCCACAGACTGGGCGCCAGGCTGGAGGGGCAATGCAATTCGTAGCTCAGCTCGCCGGTGAAGCCGATGCGCATCACGCGGACCGGGACACCGGCGACGGTGCCGTCGCGGCCGCTGAGATAGGGGAAGGCGTCGCGGCTGAAGTCGATGTCGCTCTCCAGCGCTTCGAGCACCTGGCGCGCCTTGGGTCCGGTGACGTTGAGGCCGGAGAAGGCGCCGGTGAGGTTGAGCACGTCGACCTTCAGACGCCACTCGGCATTCCAGAACAGCATGTCGGCATAGACGCGCGCGACGGCGCCGGTGGTTGCCGTCACATAGAACTGATCCTCGGCCATCCGGTAGGCGACGCCGTCGTCGACCACCGAGCCCATCTCGTTCAGCATCAGGCAATAGCGGACACGACCCACCGGCTGATTGGCATGCGCCATTGTGTAGAGGCGGTCGAGAAATTCGCCGGCATCCGGCCCGCGGATCTCCAGCTTGCCGAGCGTCGAGACATCGAGCAGGCCGACGCCTTCGCGCACGGCCAGGATTTCCTGGCGGACAGACTCGTCAGCGCTGCTTGCGTCACCATAGTAATAAGGCCGCCACCATGCGCCGACCGGCTTCATCGCGGCGTTCAGCGCGATGTGCCGCGCATGCAGCGCCGTGCGGCGCTCCAGCGCCTCGTGGTGACCGGCAAGCACGCCGAGCGTTTCCGGCCCGACAGGAGGCCGCGCCGTGGTGATGCCGATCTCGCCGACCGTCCTACCGGTTGCCTCGGCGACGATGCGGGCGGTCGCCAAGGCCGAATGGCGACCCTGACTCGGGCCCATGCCGACCGTGGTGAAGCGCTTTACCAGCTCGATCTCGCGATAGCCGTCCTTGGTCGCGTTCTGCAGATCCTTGACTTGCAGATCCTCGTCGAAGTCGACGAAGTCACGTCCCTTGGGGTCGGCGACAATCGGCTGCACATAGCGCGGCCGAATGGTCTTCGCCGTGACCTGAGGCTCATCGGCGACCGCATGGCCGAGTCGCACGAGCGCTGCTGCCGCCGCGCGCCGGCCGCTGGCGATCGCGTCCTCAAGATCATCCGATCCGGCAACGGCGCCGGCGAGATGGACGGGACCTTTCGGCAACGTGATCGTCATCGTTTGCATGCCGGCATCATAGCCGACCTTGCCGCCGGCCTGGCACGGCAATTGCCATGCTGGCGCCTGGCCGATCGAAACCGTCAGCAGGTCGCAAGCAATCCAGCTCCCGCCGACACGGACGCGGGCAAGGTGGCGATTTCCGACTGTGCCTTCCGCCGCTTCGATAGTCGCGCCTTTGCGCATGGTGACGCCTTTGCTGCGCAGTTCGGTTTCCAACGGACCGGCCTCGCGAGCGGGTCTCGGATCGACAAGCTCGACGACCGACACACCCGCATCCAGCAGGTCGAGCGCCGTCCGGTAGCCGTCGTCATTGGCGGCGAGCGCCACGGCGCTGGTGCCAGGGCGCACGCCATAGTGCCGGATCAGCCGTTGGGCGGCGCTGCCGAGCATGATCCCGGGCAGGTCGTTGTTGCGGAAGACGGCCGGCTGCTCGATGACGCCGGTCGCCAGGATCACCTCGCGAGCGCGCGTGCGATAGAGGCGATCGCCCTCGATCAGCGGCAGCCAGTTGTCTTCATACCAGCCATTGCAGACCGTGCCGGTCAGCACCTTGAGATTGGGCAGCGACTCGAGCCTTGCCAACAGACCGGAGAGGATGGCCGGATCGTAGCGGCCATAGCTCAGCGAGCCGCCGATCTCAGGATTCTCGTCGCACAGCACCACATCGGCGCCAGCTTCAGCAGCGGCGATCGCGGCGCTCAATCCCGCCGGGCCTGCGCCGACGACGAGCAGGTCGCAATGCAGATGCGTCTTGTCGAAATGCCGGTGCGGGGCCTTGGTGTCGACCACGCCCAGGCCCGCCTTGCGACGGATCACCGGCTCCCAGAATTTCAGCCAGCTATCGCGGCGCGGACCCATGAAGGTGCGGTAGTAGAACCCGACCGGCAGGAAGCGGCCGAACCTGTCCATGATGGCATCGCGGTCGCGCTCAAGCGAGCCGTTGACGTTCTGTGCGCTGACCCGCAGCCCTTCGCTGATCGGCGTCCACTCCGCGGCGGCGTTAGGTTCGAATGGCAATTGCACCAGCGCGTTGGCGTCGGTCCCGGTCATCGACAGGATGCCACGCGGTCGATGATATTTGAATGAGCGCGACAACACCCATTGGCCGGAAGCGGCGAGGGCGCTGGCGATGCTGTCGCCTTCATAGCCTTTAAAAGGCTTGCCTTCGAAGGTGAAGCGGATAGGCCGGCTTCGATCGATGCGGCTTCCAAAAGGGGCGAGCAGCCGGTTCATGCGCGGTCCCGCAGCTCGGACGCATCGAAGGTGCAGATGATCTCGTTGCTCACGAGATCGCGTTCGGCCAGGAAATAATAGTTGCTCGGCACGTGCCGCCACCACTCGGTCACGACACCTTTGCGGTTTTCTGCGCGGAACAGATGGCGCGACCATTCGGTATCGGCGGTTGCGTCCGGATCGGGCCGCGCACGCACCGGGCCGAAGGACTGGAACTCGTCGATGTTGCGCAGGCCGTTCATGGGGCAGGTAAGCAGTTTCATCGGTCAGTGTGGTTTCATGGCTAATGGCTGGCGGCAGTCGCGCCCATTTCATTGAGCAGCCGGAAGGTTTCGAAGCGCTCCAATGCAAATGGTTTGAGGATATCGGGCACCCGGCCGTCGGCGATGGTCTGCGCCATGCGCTTGCCGGCGACAGGCGTCGCCTTGAAGCCCCAGGTGCCCCAGCCGCAATCGAGCCAGAGATTGGTAAGCGGGCTGGCACCCATGATCGGGCTGTAGTCCGGCGTCATGTCGGTGATGCCGGCCCACTGCCGGAGCAGGCGCACACCTTGCAGAAAGGGGAAGAGGTGGACGGCGCCTTCGGCAAGATGCTCCTTCATGTCGAGCGTCGAGCGCGTCGAATAGAGCTGGTAGGGATCGGAGCCGCCGCCGATGACGATTTCGCCGCGCGAGGATTGCACGAGATAGGTGTGCAGGGAAACGGACGAGACCAGCGTGTGCAGCCAGGGTTTCAAGGGCTGGGTCACCATTGCCTGCAGCGGGTAGCAGCGGATGGGAAGCTCGACGCCGGCCTTCAGCGCGACGTCATAGTTCATGCCGCCGGTGGCGATCAGCACCTGGCCGCAAGCGACGCGGCCCCTGTTCGTCTTGACGGCCTGGACCCGGTCGCCGACGACCTCGAAGTCTTGCACCTCGGTGCGCTGGTGGATCTCGACGCCACGTCGCGACGCCTGGGCGGCGTAGCCCCAGGCGACGGCGTCATGGCGCGCCGTTCCGCCGTCGGCATGCCAGAGCGCGCCGAGGATTTCGAGCGGGCCGCCATAGTCCATATTCAAAAGCGGGCAGAGCTCCTCGACGCCCTTCTGGTCGACGACCTCGGTGCGCGTGCCCATATGCTTGCCCATTTCGGCGCGCATGTGGAAGCTGCGCATCGTCGCCTCGCTATGCGCCAGCGTAAGTTGGCCGCGCTGCGAGAACATGACGTTGAAATCGAGCTCATGCGAGAGCCGCTCGAACAGCTCGACGCCTTCCTTGTAGAAAGCGATGCCTTCCGGCGTGATGTAGTTGGAGCGGATGGTGGTGGTGTTGCGCGCCGTGTTGCCGCCGGCGAGATAGGCTTTCTCCAGTACCGCCACGCTGCTTATATCGTGATATTTGGCAAGGTGATGCGCGCAGGACAGTCCATGCCCGCCGCCGCCGATGATGACGACATCATAGGCCGGCTTCAGCTCGGGCGTGGCGGGGATGTCGCCGCTCACCGGATAGTCCCTGCTGAGACCGTATTTCAGGAGCCTGAGGGGCATTGCGGGCTCAGCTCGAAATCTTGGGAGGATCGTAGAGCAGCGCCGAGAGATCGGAGAAGCGGCTGTTGCGGTCGTCGAGCGAAAGCACCGCGTCGCGGATCGCAGCGGCGCGGCTAGATCCGAGCACGGGCGCGGCGAACTCCATGTATTTGGCCTCGACGTCCTGCCTGGTCATCGGCGCTTCCGGGCCGCCGCGCGCATGCACGTCGCCGGACGCCAGCACACGTCCGTCCGTCGTCGTGATGACGACGTCGGCCCAGCGGCCGGCCGGGAAGCGGGCGCTGTGGCGCTCGGTTTCGATCACCGTGATGCGCGTCAGCATGTCCGCGACCGCGGCGTCCACGAGCCCGGAGCCGGAAATATGCTCGAGCCCGATCCGCCCATGGAGGATGAAGGTCGCCACGGCGAAGCGCAGGCTGTATTGCGCCTTCGAGGTCGTGTCCGGCATGCCGTCGAAGAGCGTTGCGGCATAGTGGAAGCTGTTGACCTGGACATGGCCGATGTCGGACGGGGCAAGGTTGTGCGCCAGGCAAAGTCCACGCACGGCATCAATGGCCGCATGCGCCCAGCGGCAGATCGGGTAGGGTTTAAGGTATTGATGGAGCGACTGCCAGAAGACGCCGAGGTCCTGCCAATGGGTCGCGACCTCCGGCGCCTCTACCGTGATCGCCGGCGCGCCGGTGAAGCCGCGCTCGGCCAGCACCGCCGCGGAGAGGCCGACGAGAGCGCCGAGGCCGGAGCCGTCATGCAGCATGGTTGGCGTGGCGATCTCGCGCATCATCTGGCTGCGCGGGCCATGATACTCGGCAATGCCCAGCGCCTCGCGCAGTTGCGTTTCGTCGAGCCGCCGCTGCCGTGCCGCGATCGCCGCAACGCCCAGGGCGTTCCAGGCGCCGGAGGTATGATAGTCGCTCACCGTCGCATGCAAGGCGATGCCGGCCCGGCCGGCGATTTCGTAGCCGACGACCAGGGACGCCAGCGCCTCCGGCCCGGTGAGGTCGGGCCTCGCCTCCGCGAGTGCTGCAAGCGCCGGCACGACCGCCACGCCGATATGGCCTTTGGTGGGGCTGTAGCCGTCGTGGGCGTCGAGATTGTCGATCTGCGTGGCGACGGCATAGGCCGCGCCGGCAATGCTGGCGCGCCGTCCGTCGAACAGCATGCGGGCGGAATATTGCGGGTCGCCCGAGCCATAGAGCAGGACGGCGGCGTCGCGGGCGATGCGGCCGGCCTCCATCGGTCCTGCCGCAACGGCGATGCCCAGCGTGTCGAGCAGGAGGTAACGGGCCTGTTCGAGCACCGGCTGAGGGAAGACGGAAGCTGGACGCCGCAGCACGAAATCGGCCAGGCGTGTGAACGTATCGGAACTGACGACAGGCCCCTCACGCCGGTATGACGGCACAGCCACGCGCTTATCTCCCCTGTCTTCTCACAACATCATTAAATTAGGTTCATCGCGCAGGCACGCGATTAGTTTGGCGGCTTTGGCCAAAAATATTGATGCCATGTCGCTTGTCTGCGATTGAACGCCCGGTTGCCCATGCGATAGCTAGGCAACTGTGGAACAGGAGACCGGGATGAAGCCGCCACCCCCCTTGAACTATATCCGCTCGTTCGAGAGCTCGGCCAGGCATCTGAGCTTTACCACCGCTGCCAAGGAACTGGGCTACACGCAAGCCGCGGTCAGCACGCATGTGCGCGCGCTCGAACATTATATCGGCCGGCAGCTGTTCATCCGCTATCCGCGCAGCCTGAAGTTGACCGAGATGGGGGAGGCGTTCCTGCCGACCTTGCGCCAGGCGCTCGATCAGATCGACCAGGCGACTGAGGCGATCGTGGCGTCCTCTCGCAACCGGACAGTCGTGGTTTCGTGCCCGATGAGCCTTGCGGAAAACTGGCTGGCGGGCTGCATGGCCGCCTTCCGCAAGAAGCATCCTGAGATCGAGATCGTCCTGCACGGCACGATCTGGGAGGATCTGAACGAGCAGATCGCCGACATCACAATCTCGACGCGGCGTTTCGATGACAGGCCGCCGGCGGCGATCCCGCTCTGGAACGACGAACTGGTGCTGCTCTGCGCCCCTGCCTTGCTCGAGGGCGAGCATGCGCTGAAGACGCCGCAGGACATGCTAAAGGTGGACTGGATCTTCGTGCATGGCCGCCAGGAATACTGGCAGGCGGTGACCGAGGCGCTCGGCGTTGACATGGAGGACCATGACAAGGGCCTGTCGACCAACGCCTCCAACATCGCGCTCGAGCTCGCCGCGATGGGGGCGGGGCTCGTTGCCACGCAGCGCTCGCTGGCGCATGCCTATATGCGCCGCGGGCTTCTCGTCGAGCCGTTTCCGGTGCGGCCGCCAAGTCCCTGGAATTACTATCTCACCGAGAGCCAGCTTTCGAAGGGAAATATCGCCCGAGCAGTGAGGGAATGGATCTTGTCCAGGGCCAGGGAAGACGCCGCCCGACCATAGGCCTATCCGCTCCTTCAAAAATTTAGCTAGCCAATGCCATTGTTTTTTTAGGCCTCAAGGGCCGGTTTTCTGCGGTTTGTGAAGGGTCGAGCCCTTCCGCGATTTTTGCATCACCCCTAACATGCTGAGCCGCAAGGGGAATGCAACGGGCGGAAAGCCCTGAACCGGAGAACAACGATGACAATGTTCAAGAGCAACGGTGACCGCGTGCCGGCGGTCATCGAAAGCTACGCAGCTGAAGTCAAAGGCGGGCGGATGGACCGCCGCGAATTCCTAGCCATGGCAAGCGTGATGGGTGCTTCAACGGCGCTTGCCTATGCGATGGCAGGGATGGAGCCGGCCAAGGCCTCGACAGCCGTGCCCGGCAAGAAGGGCGGCATCCTGAAGATGCAGATGATCATCAAGGACATGAAGGATCCGCGCGCCTGGGACTGGTCGGAAATCGCCAATGTCATGCGCCAGTGCAACGATTACATGATCCGCTACACCACCGACTTCACCTTCGAGGGCCATCTGGTCGAGAGCTGGGAGGTGAGCGACGACGCCACCGAATACACGCTGCATCTGCGCAAGGGCGTGAAATGGTCGAATGGCGACGACTTCAACGCCGACGACATCGTCTACAACATCGAGCGCTGGTGCGATAAGGCGGCCGAGGGCAACTCGATGGCCGGGCGCATGGGCTCGCTGATCGACGCCGCTACGAAAAAAGCTACCAAAGGCGCCATCACCAAGGTCGACGACCATACGGTGAAGCTGAAATGCAATCAGTCCGACGTTACCATCATCCCGGGCTTCTCCGACTATCCGGCGGTTATCGTCCATCGCGACTTCGACAAGAACGGCGCCAATATGCTGAAGACGCCTGGCACCGGCCCGTATGAGCTGATCTCCTACAAGGTCGGCGAATCCGCCTCGGTGAGGCGGCGCAAGGATTTCACCTGGTTCGGCGGCGAGCCCTATCTCGACGGCGTCGACTGGATCGACTACGGATCGGACGCATCCAACCCCGCCATCGGCAGCGCCTTCGAGGCCGGCGAGATCGACTGCAACTACCAGACGGTCGGCGGCACGGTCGATCTCTATGACAGCATGGGCCTGGTCAAGGAGCAGGTTGTCACCGCCGGCACGATCGTGCTGCGCACCAACGTGACCAACAAGCCCTATGACGACAAGCGCGTGCGCAACGCCATCCAGCTTGCGGTCGACAACGAGACGGTGCTGAAACTCGGCTATAGCGGCTTGGGGCAAGTCGCCGAAAACCATCATGTCTGCCCGATCCATCCGGAATATTACGAACTGCCCAAAGTCCCGCGCGACCTGGCCAAGGCAAAGGCGCTGATGGCCGAGGCCGGCCTGACGGATCACGAGTTCGAGCTGATCTCCTACGACGCCGACTATGTGAAGGATCCGGCCGATGTCGTCGCTGCGCAGATGCGCGACGCCGGATTCAAGGTCAAGCGCACCATCATCCCGGGCTCGTCGTTCTGGAACGACTGGACGAAATATCCGTGGTCGACCACCGACTGGGGCATGCGGCCGCTGGGGGTGCAGGTGCTGGCGATCGCCTATCGCAGCGGTGAAGCGTGGAACGAGTCCGGCTACGCCAATCCGGAGTTCGACAAGAAGCTCAACGAAGCGATGGCCATCGCCGACCCGGCCAAGCGCAAGGAGCTGATGAAAGACGTGGAGTTCATCCTGCAGGACTCCGGCATCCTCGTCCAAGCATTCTGGCGCTCGCTCTACCGCCACCACGCCACCTATGTGAAGAACCTCGGCATGCACCAGACGTTCGAACTGCAGCTCGACAAGGTGTGGTTGGATAGGGCCTAGACCGGCAGCTCAAACACCATTCAGGGGCGCGGTTTGCGCCCCTGAATTCGCTGGCGACTGCGACCGATCAGTCAGCTAATTGAAATGCCATAGCGCTGCCAAAGAGCGCGAAGCAAAGTCGCCGAACAAAGGGAAGAAATCTCGATATGCGTACTCATGCACAAGCCGTTGTCATTGGCGGTGGTCTGATCGGCTGCTCGATCCTCTATCATCTCGCCAAGTTCGGCTGGACGGATGTCGTGCTTCTGGAACGCAGCGAGCTGACCTCCGGTTCGACCTGGCACGCGGCCGCCAACATCCACGGCCTGCATGATTCCACCAATATCAGCCGGCTGCAGCACTACACGATGGCGCTCTACAAGGAGCTGGAAGCGGAGACCGGCCAGGGCTGCGGTATCTTCCAGCCGGGTTCGCTCTATCTGGCCCAGACCGAGGCCCGCGAGCATCAGCTGCGGCTGCAGGAAGCCAAGGCGCGGCGCTACAAGATGAACTTCTACGAGGTCGGTCGCGACGAAGCGGAGCGACTGCATCCGCTGGTCGATTTCGACGGCATTCGCTGCGTCATGTATGAGCCGGAGGGCGGCAATGTCGATCCGTCGGGCGTGACTGCGGCTTACGCCGCGGGGGCGCGGCAGCGCGGCGCGGAAATCCATCGCTTCACCCCGGTCACGGCGACCGAGGCGCAAGCGGACGGCAGCTGGATCGTGCGCACGCCAAAGGGCGATATCCGCACGCAATGGGTAGTCAACGCCGCCGGCCTGTGGGGCAGGGAGGTCGCCGCCATGGCCGGGCTGCAACTGCCGTTGATCCCGACCGAGCACCAGTATTTCGTCACCGAAACCATTCCGGAAATCGCCTCGATGGGCCGACGCCTGCCGTCGGTCGCCGACCGCGATGGCGAATATTATCTGCGCCAGGAAGGCCTCGGGCTGCTGATCGGCGCCTACGAGCGCAACATGAAATTCTGGGCCGAGGACGGCACGCCGATGGATTTCGGCCATGAGCTGTTTCCCGACGATCTCGACCGCATCGAGGAAAACATGATGCGCGCCATCCAGCGCGTGCCGGCGGTCGCGGCCGCCGGCGTCAAGAAGGTGATCAACGGTCCGATGATCTGGTCTCCCGACAGCGCGGTGCTGTTCGGACCGGCGCCGGAGCTCAGCAATTATTTCTGCTGCAACGGCATTATCCCCGGCTTCTCGCAATCAGGCGGCATGGGCAAGCTCGCCGCCGAGTGGATGATCGAGGGAGAGCCTTCGCTCGACATGTTCGGCTGGGATATGGCGCGCTTCGGCCATTGGGCCGGCAAGGCCTTCACCAAGGCGCGCGTGCAGGACCAGTACAGCCACCGTTTCAAGATCCATTTCCCGAACGAGGAGCGCGCCGCCGGCCGTCCGGTGCGGACACGGCCGGTTTACGAGATGCAGAAGGAGATGGGCGCCGTGTTCGGCCTCAATTTCGGCTGGGAGCATCCGCTTTGGTTCGCGGCCGAAGGCGAGCCGCGCGAGGAAACGATCGGCTTCACTCGGCAGAACTGGTGGGGGCCGGTCGGCCGCGAGGCGCGTATGCTGCGCGAGTATGCCGGCATCATCGACATCTCCAATTTTGCCAAATACGAGATAAAGGGGCCGGACGCGGAAGCCTGGCTGAACGCGCTCTTCGCCAATCGCATGCCGGCCAAGGTCGGCAACTCTTGCCTGACGCCGCTGATCGGCAAGCGCGGCGGCATTGCCGGCGACTTCACCGTGACCAGGCTGGCGGAAGACGAGTTCATGGTGATCGGCTCGGGCATGGCCGAACGCTTCCACCAGCGCTTCTTCAAATCGGTGCCGCTGCCGGAAGGCACGACCTTCCGCTCGCGTACCGAGGATCTCGGCGGCTTCAACGTCGCCGGCCCGAAATCGCGCGAGCTCCTGCAGCGGCTCACCAATGATGATCTGTCGAACGAGGCCTTCCCGTTCATGCGCTCGCGGCAGATCACCGTCGCCGGCGTCGATGTCGTGGCGTTGAGGGTTTCCTTCACCGGCGATCTTGGCTGGGAGCTGCACTGCAAGTCGGCCGACCAGGTCGAGCTCTACCGCGCGCTGCTCAAGGCGGGCGCGGAAGTCGGCGCTGGGCCGGTCGGCTCACGGGCGCTGATGTCGCTGCGCGTCGAAAAGGGCTATGGCAGCTGGAGCCGCGAATACTCGCCGGAATACTGGCCGCAGGAGGTCAAGCTCGATCGCCTGATCAAGACGGACAAGCAATTCCTCAACCGCGACGCCTATCTCGCCGTCGCCGATAAGCCGGCGCGGGATGAACTCATCATGCTTTCCGTGTCGGCCAAGGACGCGGACGCCACCGGCGGCGAGCCGATCTTCCTGCCGGACGGCACGCCGATCGGCCAGGTGTCATCGGGCGCCTATGGCTATTTCGTCGCTCAGTCGCTGGCGATGGGCTACGTCAAGGCCGGAACCGCCAAGGCCGGCGACAAGGTGACCGTCGCCATTCTAGGCCGGCCGCATGACGCGGTGTTGCTCGCGCATCCGCCCTTCGACCCGGAAGGCAAGCGGCTGCGGTCGTAAGGCGCGAACAGCCGGCCACCGCGAGCACACCAGTTTAGAAGAGGACTTCAGACAACTAAAAACAAAGGGGAATCGCATGATCAAACGGCATTTGCTGGGCACGATGCTCGCCCTGGTCCTGACGTCCGCCGCACAGGCGGCCGACATCAAGGTCGTCAACGACGACGCCTGGTTCGCCGAAGGTCCTATCTGGTATCAGGACAAGCTGTTCTACGTCGAATATGGCCGCGGCACGGTCACTGTCTGGGACGGCAAGAAGAACGACATTTTCTGGAAGATGGCTGGCTGCGGCCCCTCGGCCGTGCTGCCGACCACCACCGGCGAGTTCCTCGTCACCTGCTACGACAACAACACGATCGGCCGCATCTCGGCCGACGGCAAGACGCTGCCTGCCTATGACAAGGACACGGACGGCAAGCCGTTCAGCGGACCGAACGATTTCGCGCCGGACAAGGATGGTGGCGTCTATTTCACGGGCTCCGGCAAGGGCGGTCCGCTGATCGACGCTTCGGCCTATTACATCGGCAAGGACGGCAGCGTGAAGAAGGTCGCCGGCGACCTGCACAATGCCAACGGCCTTGTCATGTCGAATGACGGCAAGATCCTCTATCTGGTCGAGACCGAGGACAACCGGATCATCGAGTTCGACGTTTCGTCCGACCACACCTTGAGCAACCGCCGCGTGTTCCTGCGGCTCGACGATCTGTTCCCGAACCAGCCGCATATCTGGCCCGACGGCATCAAGATGGACAAAGAAGGCGAGATGTATATCGGCCAGAGCCCGCGCTCGCTCGACTCGCCAGGCAAGATCATCGTCGTGGACAAAGACGCCAAGCTCTTGCGCACGCTTTCGGTGCCGTCGCCGTCGATGCCGAACTTCGCCTTCGGACCGGACGAGAAGGTGCTTTATGTGATGGCGCTCGACCAGATCGATGCAGCACCCTGGCACGGCAAGGTCTATGAGGTGCCGAATAAATAGAGACTTCGCTGGTAACGGCTCGGTGGCTTAGCCGCCGAACCGGTCCAGCCAGTGGCGGGCGAGGTCGGAGCGGCGGCAGACCCAGATGTCGGGATTGGCGGTGATCTTGTCGAGGAAGCGATCCAGCCCGACCATTCGCCCCGGCCGCGCCGCCAGCCGGCAATGCAGCGACACCGTCATCATGCGCGGGGTCTTCTGGCCTTCCTTCAGCAGCCAGTCGACGCCGTCGCTGACATAGTCGAAGAACTGGCTGCCGGTCTCCAAGCCTGAACCGCGCGAAAAGCGGCTGTCGTTGTTGTCGAAGCTGTGCGGCACGACGAGGTGCCGCTTGGCGCCGACATCGACGAAATAGGGCAGGTCGTCATTGTAGTCGTCGCAGTCGAACAGGAAGCCGCCATGCTCGACCACCAGCCTTCTCGTGTTGAGGCTTGGCCGGCCGGTGTACCACCCGAAGGGATCGATGCCGGTGATGTTTCGCACCGTGTCCACCGTCATGGCGATGTGCTGGCGCTCTTCCTCCTCGCTGAGCGGGGCGTAGTCGATCCAGCGCCAGCCGTGGCAGACGATGTCGCTGCCAAGTGCTGCGATCGCCTTGCCAGCCGCCGGGTTGATCTCAAGCGCGCGCCCGACAATGTAGAAGGTCGGGATGACGCCCTTGTCCCGGAACAGCGAGATGAGCCGCCAGACGCCGACACGCGAACCGTATTCATAAAGCGATTCCATGTTGCGGTTGCGCAGGCCCGGCACGGCGGGCGCGACGGCGAGATCGGACAGGATCGTTTCGGAGACGCCGTCGCCTTCGCCGATCGAGTATTCCGCACCTTCCTCGTAATTGACGACGATGTTGAGCGCCAACTTTGCGCCGCCGGGCCACTCGGCCGGCGGAGGCCGCTCGCCATAGCCGATGAAATCGCGAGCGGGCAGGTACGGTGCGTCTGACGTCATGAAATCCCCTCGGATGAAGCCCTTACCAGCATTGCCGGCCGCGCAGGGCGGTCAGGATACGCAGCGCGCGGTCCATGACTTCCTGCGGCCCGATGGTGATGCGCAGGCAGTCGGTCAGGCCGTAACCGGAGAGGCCGCGCACGATAATGTCGACGCCGCGCAGGGCACTGTCGGCGGCGGCCGCTGCCGCCGCGTCGGCAAAACGCGCCAGAACGAAATTGGTCCGGCTTTCGGGGACTTCGTATCCGGCCGCTCGCAAGCCTTGCGCGAAGCGGTCGCGAATGTCGGCGGTGCGGGTTACGATTGCGCGCGTATAGGCTTGGTCCTCTAGCGCCGCGACGGCCATGGCGAGGCTCACCGTCGAGACCTGGTTGGAGTTCTGCATCTTGCGCACCTCGGCGGCGATCCGCGGCGCGAACAAGCCCCAGCCGATGCGGGCGCCGGCCAGCCCATATGCCTTGGACAGACTACGCAGGATGACGGTGTCGCCGCGCCCGGCCAGCGCGAAGACGGCTTGCGGATCCTGATCGTCGAATTCGCCATAGGCTTGGTCGACCATCAGGAGAACGTCGCCGGGAAGGGCCGCGCGCAGGCGCAGCAGCTCCGCGTTCCTGATGCGCGTGCCGGTCGGGTTGCCCGGATTGCAGACGAACACGATACGCGTCGCCGACGTCACCGCCGCCAGGACGGCGTCGATCGAGACCTCAAAGCCGCGCTCCTGCGTTTTGGCATAGGTCGCCCCGACGCGCGCGGCCGCCGAGGCGGCGAAATTATAGGCATAGTCCGTACCCAGCACGTCAGCGCCCGGTCCGGCGAAGGCCGCGATGGTGCAGGCAATTAGCTCCATCGAACCCGCGCCGCACAGGATGAGATCGCGCTCGATCCCATAGGTTCTTGCGATCGCGTCGCGCAGCAAGGTCCAGTCCGGGTCCGGGTAGAGATGGCTGCGTGCCACAGCGACCCGGCCGGCTTCGATCGCCTTCGGGCTAGGCGGGAAGGCGCTCTCGTTCTGGGCTAGCGTGGGCCGGTCGAAGCCACCGAAATTCGCCAAGGCAAAAGCGGACATGGCCTGGACATGGGTAGTTGCTTTCAGAGGCACGGCATATCCATGCAGGTCTGGCGACCAAATTTGTCGGCAAGGTCTTCCGGAACGGAAGCTATGGCACCGCGACCAAGCCGCAAAGCAAAATTAGCCGGTGCAATGACTGCGGGAATCTGGCCCATGGGAGGGGCCATGTCCAGGCTCTTTTCTTGGATCACATAGGCCGACCTGAAGTCTCTGCTATCAGCGCCTCCGGGCTAATCATGTTATTTTTCAATGGCTTAGCGGTTTCGCGGCCTTGTGGGCGTCAGATTCAGCTGACTTCGTCGGCCCTGCCGCTGACGCCCGCCTGGATCAGCCGGTCGGCGAGGATCGCCAGGAAGGCGATCGACAGGCCGGCGATCAGGCCCATGCCGGCATCGGCCTTGCCGAGCGCGACATAGACTGCCTGGCCAAGATCGCGCGTGCCGACGAGCGCGGCGATTGCCAGCATCGACAGCGCCGCCATGATGGTCTGGTTGAGGCCAAGCATGACGACCGGCAAAGCCAGCGGCAGCTTGGCCTGCAGCAAGGTCTGCATCGGCGTCGCGCCCATCTGCTCGACCGCCTCGACGATATCGGGACGGACATGCCGCAGCCCGTGCTCGACATAGCGGATCGGCGGCACGATGGCGTAGAGCATGATGGCGATCAGCGCCGTGAACTCGCCCACCTTGAAGAACATCAGCGCCGGGATGAGGAAGACGAATTGCGGCATCGTCTGCAGCGCGTCGCAGATCGGCTTCAGGATATGCGAGACGCGATCGTTATGCGCCGCCCATGTGCCGAGCGCGCCGCCGATCAGAAGGCAGAGCAGGACCGCCAGCGTGCAGAGATAGAGCGACTGCACCAGTTGCGGCCACAGCCCGTCGACCAGGATCAGCCCGAAGCCGACAAGCGCGAAAAAACCGAGCCGCGGCCCGGCCACCTGGCCGGCAAGCAACGCGACGGCAAGGATGAAGGCAGGCCAGGGGAGATTGAGAAAGCCGGTATAGAGAACAAGGCCGGCGGCCAGCACGGCCAGCGCCCCGCGCCAACCGAAGCCGCGCAGCGCCAACACGGCCAAGGCCAGCACCAGGACGAGATAAGCCGCGAGCACCGAAGATGGCAATGTGAAGCCCCACATTGCCGGCGTAGCCGAGCCGGCGATGCCGACGCGCATCGGCAGAAGCAGGCAGTAGAGCACCGCATTGCGCACGCCGTTGAAGAACCAGGCGTAGTCGCGCACGAGCGCCAGCAGCCATTGGTTGACGGCGCCCATCTGCATGCGCAGACCGGTTTCCGGCAGAAGCGCCGCATCTGGCGCGGCCAACCGGATGACCACGGCGAGAGCTAGCGCACCCGCCAGTGACAAGGCCAACCGGCGCGGCGTCATCCAGCGCATGGCGGGCGTCGGCCCGGTCTCCGGCGCCTTCGCGAAGCCGATGGTGAGGCGGTCGATGAGGATGGCGAGCAGCGCGATGACGAGGCCGGAGAGGATGCTCTGGCCGAACTCGGCCTTGCGCATCGAGGAGAGCACCTCCCAGCCAATATCCTCGAAGCCACCGATAATGGCGGCGACGATGACCATCGACAGCGCCGCCATGGTCGTCTGGTTGAAGCCGACGAGAAGCTGCGGCAGCGCCGTCGGCACCTCGACCTGCCAGAATTGCTGACGGCGCGTGCAGCCGCTCATCAAGCCGGCCTCGCTGATGGCCGCCGGCACACGGTCCAATCCGAGCATGGTGTTGCGGACCATCGGCGGCGTCGCATAGATCGCCGAGGCGATCAGCCCAACCACCGGACCGAAGCCGAACAGGAGCAGGAGCGGAATGAGATAGGCGAAGGCCGGCACCGTCTGCATCAGGTCGAGCGCGCCGAGCAGGACCGGACGCCAGCGCGGGCGGGCGTAACCCAGAAAGCCAAGCAGGAAGCCGAGCACGGTGGAGATCGGCACCGCCAGCAGCACCAGCGCTAGCGTGTTCATGCTCTGCGGCCAGTAGCCGGCGAGCAGGATATAGGCGAGCGTGGCGAGCGCGAAGATCGCCAACCGCTCACCGCCCGACTTCAGCGCAAGGGCGGCGATCGCCAGCATCACCGCCGGCCAGGGCAGCCAGGCGAGCGCCAGCCGCGCGCCGCGCATCGGCGCATCGAGCAAAGCGGACAGCGCCCGGAAGGCCGGTTGGATGACGGCGACGACAATGTCGGTCACGGCGTTGATGTAGGTAGCCAGCGGCAGCGTCCATTGCTTGGGGAGATTGACCAGCCAGGGAAGCTCGGTTTTGAGAAGCAGGCAAAGCGCCGTCAGGATGGCCAGGCCGCACCAAGGCAGAAGCGCCGGTTCCACCACGAACCGCGATGAGGGTCGAAATGCCGCGGCCGGCGCCGTCATGAGTTCTTGCGCCTTGCCTGCTCGCGTTCGAGCACCGCGAGCACGGCGCTGGCGTCGAGCACCGCCGGCGGGCTGTCACCCACCCCGGAAACGGTGAAGGCCGTGGCGCCCGCGGCGAGTTGCGGGATGAGCGCCTCGAGGCTGGTGTCGGCGACGACGCTTCGTTCCGGCAACAGCGCGCCATTGGCGGGCGTGGCGATGTCGCCGGCCGTGATGACGCGCAACAGCGGCATGTCCTCGGTGAACTGCGCGACATAGTCGTCGGCCGGGTTGAGCACGATGTCGGCGGGACGGCCGATTTGCACGATCTTGCCGGCCCGCATGATCGCCAGCCTGTCGGCAAGCCGGAAGGCCTCGGCGATATCGTGGGTGATGAAGATGATAGTCTTCTTCAGCATGCGCTGCAGGCGCAGGAACTCATCCTGCATCTGCTTGCGGATCAGCGGATCGAGCGCCGAGAACGGCTCGTCGAGAAACCAGAGCTCCGGCCCCACCGCAAGCGAACGGGCGATGCCGACGCGCTGCTGCTGGCCGCCGGAGAGCTGGTGCGGGAAGGATGCCTCGCGGCCTTCGAGTCCGACCAGCGCGATCATCTCGCGGGCGCGGGCCTCGCGTTCCTTCGCCGGCTTGCCCTGAATTTTCAGCGGGAAGGCGACATTGCCCAACACGTTCAGATGCGGCAGCAGGCCGAAATTCTGGAACACCATGCCCATGGCGTGGCGGCGCAGCTCGATCAGTTCCTTGCCGCTGGCGGCAAGCAGGTTCCTACCGTCGAGCAGTATCTCGCCGGCGCTCGGCTCGACCAGGCGCGACAGGCAGCGCACCAGGGTCGACTTGCCGGAGCCGGACAGACCCATGATGACGAATATCTCGCCGGTCGCCACCTCGAAGCTGGCATCGACCACGGCCGGCAGATGCGCTTCGGCGCGCAGGCGCTCGGCCAGCGCATCGGGATCGATGATATAGCCGCGCGAGTCGAAGTAATAGGCCGGGCGCCGGCCATAGACCTTCCAGACATTTCGGCAGGCAAGCTTTATCGGACGCGCGGCCGTGTTCATCCTCAACCACCCGTGCCGATCGCCCGCCCGGCTCCGCGCAGTGCGGAAACCGGGCCTATAGTGCCCTCAGCCTTTGCCAGGCACATCGGCGAATTATCCCTTGGCGGCGTCGAGCCAAGGTTTCCACACCGTCTCGTTCTTGTCGATCCATTCCTTGACGACGGCGTCGAGATCCTTGCCTTGCTTGTCGACGGCCAGCATCATCTTCTGCTGCTCGGTCGCATCCATCTTGAAGGCCTTGAGGAAGGCGTAAGCCGCCGGCCATTTGGCGCCAAAGCCCGACCAGACGATCTTGTCGACGTCGGGGGGCGTGATGCAGTGCTCGTTGGTCTGCTCCTTGCAGGGCGGCATCGTCACCCAGCCGACGTCGTTCTCGGCCAGCGCGTAGTGCGGACCCCAGAACATCATGATGAGCGGCGTCTTGGCGGCTTCGGCGGCTTCCAACTCGGCCACCAGCGCGCCTTCGGAGCCCGACGGCACAGCGGTGTAGGGCATGTTGTTGTCGGCAAGGATGGTGGCCGCGCGCGAGCCCCAATCGGCCGGGTAATCGAGGAAGCGGCCATTGGGCGCGGTTTCGGGCGTCGCCAATGCCTGCACGCATTCGGGCTTGTTCAGCGCAGTCCAGTCCGGCAGGCCGGGGCAGACCTTTTCCATGAATTTCGGATAGATCCAGCCTTCCTGCGTCTTCAGATCGAGCTTGCCGATGTCCTCGATCTGCTTGGCGGCCAGCACTTTCGGATAGATGTCGCCGACATTGTTCAACCAGATCTCGACCGATGCGCTGAGCGAGCCGTCGGCGAGGCCCGAAAATTGCGGGAAATTGCCGGCGGTGACGTATTCGACCTTATAGCCGAGCTTCTCCAGAAGCTGGCCTGCGATGTGCGTGGAGACGTGCGCGCCCGTCCATTCCAGCATGGCGAGCTTGATCGGCTCGTCCTTCGCGCCAAGATCGGCGCTTTGCCCGGCCGTCGTTGCGGCAAGCATCAGCGCGAGGCCAAGACCGGCCCCTTGCAAGGCATTTCTTATTTTCATGTCAGTTCCCCTGTCTGTTGATGGTCCTTCCGTCTATTCCGGTCTCCTCCCACGAGACCGGAATCCATCGCCCCCCACCGACGCTACCACAAGGCGCCGCCGGTGATCTGGATGTTTTCCATGGTGATCCCCCTGGCGAGATCCGAGCAGAGGAAGACGGCGAGCGCCGCGATTTCCTCTGGCTGCATCATGCGCCCCTGGGGATTGCCTTTCGTGAACTCGTCCATCAGTTCCTCTGCACTGCGGCCCTTGCCTTCGCGCTCGACGACCTGCGCCACGTTGCGGCGCATCAGCTCGGTCTCGACCCAGGTCGGACTGATCATGACGCAGGTGACGCCGTGTGCTGCGCCTTCGAGCGCCACGCAACGCGTCAGCCCGAGCAGGCCGGCCTTGGAGGCGCAGTAAGCAGGATTGTCCTTCCAGCCGACGGAAGCCGCGGTCGAGCCGATGTTGACGATGCGGCCCCAGCCGCGTTCGATCATGCCGGGCAGGACCGCGCGGGTCGTACGGAACGCCCCGGTGAGATTGGTGTCGACGATCTTGTCCCAGAGCTCGTCGGAATGGCCGCAGACCGGTTGCTCGGCCGTGGTGCCGGCGGCGTTGACCAGGATGTCTGCCGGGCCGACTGCCGCCTGGGCTTCGGCAAAGAAGAGATTGGTGAGCGCGCTGTCGCGCACGTCGAGATGGGCGGCGTGCACCTTGGTGCCGTGGGCAGCCAGCGCTGACTTGACGCGCTCGATCTCGTCGGCGCCGGGATAGTAGGCGGCATCCGCCGCCCTGTCCGCCTGCGGCGACGCCACATAGGAGCCGACGGCGACATTGGCGCCGGCCTTGGCGAGCGCCGTGGCGATGGCAAAACCCATGCCGGAAAAGCCGCCGGTGACGATGGCGCTGCGGCCGGTGAGGTTGGTCATCGCGAACGTGCTCCGTGTTCACACTGCAAGATAGCCTCCGTCGACGACCATTTCGGAGCCGGTGACGAATTTCGATTCGTCCGAGGCGAGGTAGAGGACCATGTAGGCGATGTCGTTGGGTTCGCCGAGGAAGCCGATCGGATGGCGCGACAGCGCCTTCGCCTTCTCCTGCTCGAGCGTGCCCAAATCGCGCAGATAATTCTCGGTCTGCGGCGTCCAGATATAGCCGGGGTGGATCGAATTGCAGCGGATGCCGTAGCGCTGCTCGGCACAGTGTACGGCCACCGCCTTGGTCAAGGTGCGCACGCCGCCCTTGGAGGCGCAGTAGGCGGCAAGATCCGCCTCGCCGATGACGCCGTCGATGGAAGAGAGATTGATGATCGATCCGCCGCCGGATTTCTTCATCAGCTTGATGCCTTCCTGGCAGCCGAGGAAGACGCCGTCGAGGTTGATCGCCATGGTGCGCCGCCATTCGGGTAAAGAGGTATCCTCGATGTTCCGAGCGATGGCGATGCCGGCGTTGTTGACCAGCACGTCGAGCCGGCCGAAGCGCTGCTCGATCGCCGCCATGGCGGCAGACCAATCCTCGGACTTCGAGACGTCATGGCGAAGCGCCAACGCCTCGCCGCCAACTTTGACAATCTGCGCCGCCGTATCGCCGGCGAGCCTCTCGTCTATGTCGCTGACGACGAGCCTGGCGCCTTCCGACGCCAGCAAAAGCGACGACGCCCGTCCGAGGCCGAGACCGGCCCCGGTAACGAGCGCCACCTTGCCTGCGACGCGGCCCATTTGCGGCATCAGCCTCCTTTGTTCGACGGCTCCAGCGGCTTGCCAAGCCAATCGCGATAGAATCCTTCGAGATCGGGCTCGAAATCATGCACGATCGGGTAGCCGGGCGCCGCCGCCTCGACCTCATGCAGCGTGCCACATTCAGGGCAGATGAATTCGCGGATCTCCATCCAGTCCGGATCCGGCAGATCGCTGTTGGGGTAGATCTCGCGCAGCGTCTCCTCGCTGTCGCGCACGATGATCGCCGCCTTCAGCTTCCAGTTCTTGCGATAGTCGCCGAAGGAATGGCCGCATTCGCATTTCGTCACCCGCTCGTCGCCGCTCTGGCAGATGAACAGATGGTCGCCGACCGGAAGCAGGATCGGATCGCTCCAGCCGACGCGGTCCTGCAGCACCGAGACATATTTGAAGAAGCGGTCGTCGTCCTTGTAGGCGCTCATGATGCGGCGCGTCTGCGGCCAGGGCAGCGTGCCGGCAACCAGGTCGGCGATGACTTCCTTGCTGTATGAGGTCATGGTCCCTTACTCCACGCCGAAGGTCGATTTGGCGTCGACATCCCAGAAGGTCGAAAAATCCTTGGTGAAGCGCGGCGAAAGCTTGATCGCGCTGACATACATCTTCCTCACCTCGGGCGCGAAATCGGCCGCCTTCACCCTTTCGCGCTCGCTGGCGATCCATTCCGAAACCGGTTTTGCACGGGCCAAACGTCGCGCCCGCATCTCGGCACGATGGCGCTTGGTGGCGTCCAGATTGGCGACCGGGAAGCCTTCCTCGTCCTCATCGAGCACGATGCCGAAGATGCCTTCGGCTGCCTCCTTGGTGAGGAAGCCGTTCTCGACATCCCAGGCGGTCTTGACCGGATCGCGCTCGAGCACATCGCCGTAACCGCCGCCGCCATTGTAGGAATGGGTGAAGACGTCGCCGGTTTTGTGGGGTGCTGTGATGTATGGCCCTTCGAGCGTCACATGCTCGCCTTCCAGCCGCATTTCCAGCTCCGAGCGGTACGGGTTGGTGCCGGTGTGGTGGGCCAGCGGCGCGCCATTTTCGGCCAGCTCGAAGATGTTGCTCTCGCGCACTGCGCGGTGCTTCTGGCAGGTCGGCGCCGGATAGCCGCCGCAAAGCCCGCCATTGTCGAAGACGCGCGAGGAATGTTCGGACGTGACCAGCCTGAGATGATCGGTCTTGCTCACCAGCCAGGTCGACAGGAAGGAGCAGCCGCCGCGATATTTGCCGGCGCCGCCGGAGTTGGGGACGATGGAGCGGCCGATATAGAGCATCGGCATGTTCTGTTCCCATATCTCGATGTTGCCCATGTCGGATTCCGGGTTCCAGCCGACATAGGCGGTGTCCAAGCCGTCCTTGATCGCGAGCGCGCCGGACCCGGCGGCGGCGCATTCGAAATGCGCCATGCCGAAGGGCGTGCCGTATTGGCTGGTGCCCCCCATCTCGATCATCGGGCTGTTGACCTGGCCGACAAAGGCCTCCTCGACGAAGCCGCGGGCGATGAAGGAGCGCGACAGGAGCCGCTGGAAGACGCCATAGGCGGGCAAAAGCAACGCCCAGGAAGTCGCCGTCGCCACCATCTCGTTGTCGGGGTTGGTCCAGGTGCCCTTGGGCAGCTTCAGTTCGGTCGCCATCCAGGCGCCGTCATTAACGAGACCTTCGAAATTCATGTGCTGCGTCAGCGTCACGAACATGCCGCCATCCATGCCGGCCGGCGTGCAGTTCATCGAATGGTAGCCCCAGGGCTGCGTGCCCTCGAAGTCCATGACGATCTTGCCGTCGGTGGTGATCTCCATCTCGATCGGCATGTTGTAGAGCCAGTCGGGATCGCCGAGCGGCTGGTAGCCGGGCTTGCCCTTGGTGACGTGCCCGTAAAAAGTGTGGCCGCGATAGATGCCGGGCACGGTGAGCTGACGGGTGCGGGCGAGCTGGGCGCGGCGGCCCTCCTCGATGAATTCCTTCGACACCTGCATCCAGTAGTCGAGGCCGATCTCGTCGATCAGCGCCTTGACGCTTTCGCGCATGTCGATGCACGACGCCACCTTGGCCTTCTCGTCCAGCACCCAGTAGATCGGCATGCGGAGATTGCGCTCGCAGCGGATGACGTAGTCGCGCCGAAGCTCGTCGTTCTCACCGACCTTCTCGGCGCAGACGAAGAGGCCCTCGGTGAAACGTTCCTGCGCCAGCGCAACGTCGCCGCCCGGCGTGATGCCGCCGGCTTCGAGCTCGTGGCAGACCGCACCGGCCCAGCCGACGAGCTTGCCGGAATGGAAGATCGGCACCACGTCCATCACATCCGGCACCTGCACGGTGCCGATGAAGGCGTCATTGTTGGCGAAGATGTCGCCATCACGGATCTGCGGGTTTTCCTCGTAGCCGTTGCGGATCATCCATTTGATGAAGCGGCTCATCGTGTGCACATGCACCATGATGCCGTTGGAAAGCGCGATGGCATCGCCTTCCGGCGTGTAGATGGCGACGACCATCTCGCCGACCTCGCGCACGCCGGGCGAGGCGGAGATGCGGCGCGCCATCTCGCGGGCCGATACGCAGTAGGCGCGCAATTTGGTGTGCAGCGTCTCGAATTTCAGCGGATCCTGGTTGCGCAGCTTGAGCTCGGTGATGCCGTCATAGCAGCCGGTCTCGTCCATCAGCCGTTCGGATTCGAGCAGCCTTTCGCGGATGCGCAGCGCAGAGGCGGGTTTGTCCAGCATGACGTTCGCCCTTCTCAAGCGTGAGTGTAGTGCAGCAGCGTCCATTCATCGACATGGACGCGATCCTGCGGATGGACGACGAGCGTCGTCGCCGGATGTTCGATGATGGCGGGGCCGACAACTTCGTGGCCGGGTTGCAGCAAGTCCATCTCGTAGAGATTCGCCTTGTGCCAGCGGCCCCCGATATAGGCCTCGCGCACGCCCTTGTGGGCGGACGCCGGATCGGATTTGCCGAGCGGCCGCTTGACCAGCATCGGCTTGACCTTGTCGGCGGTGGCGATCAGCCCGAGCTCGGTGATCGAGAAGCCGGCCTCGCCATAGCGCGAGACGCGGTGGTTGACCTTGGCATAGACCGCCTCGAACTCGGCGATGACCTTGCGCATGTCGTCGGCCGAGCGAACCGCCGACAGCGGCGCCATGACCTCGACGTCCTCGAGCTGGCCGGTGTAGCGCATCATCAGGAACGGCACGGTCTTGATCTTGTCGTGGCTGTGGCCGTCGGCGATCATTTCGTCGACCGCAGCCTTGGTGAGATCGTCCCAGACATTGGTCACCTTCTTGCCAAAGGCCTGCAATTCGTCATCGCTGGCGCGGGCGCCGATGTCGATCTGCGTCGACACCGAATGGCGGCGCATGAAATCGGCCGTGGTGCAGCCGAAGGCCGAGAAGGCTGCGGCGAACTGGAAGGTGATGATGTCCTTGAAGCCGATGCCCCTGGAGCAGCCGGCGAGATGCAATGGCCCCGAGCCGCCATAGGACAGAAGCGTGAATTCCGAGGGGTGAATGCCCTGGCCGGAGATGACGCGGCGGAGCGCATTGTTAGCGTCGGCCTCCAGCATGTCGATCATGCCTTCGGCAGCTTCCTCGACACCGACGCCGAGCACGCGGGCGCATTTCTCCTCGAAGGCTTTGCGCGCCTTCTCGACCTGCAGCACGACCTTGCCGCCGAGGAAGTAATGCGGGTTCAAGCGGCCGAGGATAGCATCGCAATCGGCGATGGTTGGTTCGGTGCCGCCCTTGGCGAAGCAGATCGGGCCGGGATCGGAACCGGCGCTTTCCGGTCCGAGCGAGACTTTTCGGGTCAGCGGGTCGACCTTCAGGATCATGCCGGCGCCAGCGCCGATCGTGTCGAGATGCAGCGTCGGCACGTTGAGCTTGAAGCGGTCCATCAGCGGCTCGTTCTCGATCCGCGTCTGGCCGCGCGTGATGACGCCCATGTCGAAGGACGTGCCGCCCATATCCGAGCAGATCAGCGAGTCGTTGCCAATCAGCTTGCCGACATAGGCCGCGCCGAGAATGCCGCCGATCGGCCCGGAGATCATCGTCTCGTGCAGGCGCGGATGGTCGATCGAGGTCAGGCCACCGAAGGAGAGCAGCGTCTGCACGCCATATTTGAAGCCGTATTTCTTGGAGACGTCCTCAATGCCTTTGAGCTGCTTGCGGCCGCGCGAAGTGGCGTAGGCCTCGATCAGCACCGAGTTCAGCCGCGACTGCTCGCGGATGACCGGACGCACCTCATGGCTGGTGTAGACGAGGATGTCGGCGCCGGCGGTGGCGATCTCCTCGCGACAGATCTCGGCAATGCGTTTCTCATGCGCCGGATTGACGTGAGAGAAGATGGTCATGATGCAGATCGCCTCGACCTTGTCGGCAATCAGCTTCTTGGCGGCCGCATGCACCTCGTGCTCGTAGAGCGGCAGGATGACGTCGCCGAACTGGTCGATGCGCTCGGTGACGCCATGGGTGCGGCGGCGCGGCACCAGCGGATCGGGATGGTGATGGGTGACCGCGTGCAGGCGGTCGGCATAAGAATAGTCGGCCCAGGCCTGCAGGCCGCGGCCCATGAGGATCATGTCCTCGAGGCCCTTGGTGGTGATCAGCCCGAGCTTGCGGCCGGTGCGCGACAACAGCGTGTTGAGCATGCCGGTGCCGGAATAGAGCACGACGTTGACGCCTGAGAACAGGTCCTGCAGCGAGATGCCCCAGGCATCGGCCGCATCCTCGGCGGAGGCGAGGAAGCCCTCGGCCTCGTTCTTCGGAGTGGTCGCCGACTTGCCGATCTTGAAGTGGCCGTCCTGATCGACAAGGATCGTGTCGGTCATGGTGCCGCCAGCGTCGATGCCGATGACGATTGGGTTGGTGGTAATCTGGTCCACGGGTCGCTTTCCCTTGCCGAGAGTGACCGCAGGCTAGATTCCCAAAGCCGGATCGCGCCATATGCCTAAAGACACAATGACGCTTGGGCCGGGTTCGCCGAGAAAAGGGCATGCGCATGGGCAACATCTGGGCGCCGCTGGCCAAGGCGATCGCCGCCACCGGCACCGACCGGCATGTCGACTGCCTGATCGACCTGATCGGCGCCGACATCGCGCATGACCTGGTGACGGTGACGCGCTACTCGGCGACCAAGACGCCGGAATTCGTCAAGCACCGGCGCTTCTCCGACGAGATGGTGCGGCGCTATCTCGACAATTACTACGTCTTCGATCCGTTCTATGCCTCGTGGCGCAGCCAGCGCCGGCTAGGCATCATGCCGCTGAAAGGTCTGGCCAACGAGGAGGCCAAACGCGGGCAGTACATAGCCGGTTTCCTGGCGCAGTCGGAAATCTGCGACGAGGTCGGCATCATGTTGGCCGATGGCGGCGACTGGTGCCTCGGCATCTTCCTCGACCGCTCGACGGTGTCGTTCAAGGACAGCGAGATCGCGCTGCTCACCGAGCGATTGCCGGTGTTCGAGGCGCTGCATGCGCTGGACATCAAAGCACGCGGCTCAGACTTCTCCCGCACCTCGGCGCCCAGTGGTCCCGGCGCCTCGCCGCAGCAGAAGCCCAGAATTCCGGAAAGCCTCTGGCCCGAGCTTTCATCGCGCGAGCGCGAACTGGTGCAGCTCATCCTCGCCGGCCATCCCACCGCCAACATTGCCGAGCGGCTCGGCATCACCGTCGGCACGGTGAAGAACCACCGCCGCCGCATCTATGAAAAGCTCGACATCACCACCGAGCGTGAATTGTTCCTGCAGTTCTTCCAACATCTGGGTCCAGCAGCGTAGCTGACATCGGTCAGGAGCAGCGAAATCGCTGAACCGGATCGATTCAATGCTCTTGCGGCCGGATATCGGTTCTGAACCAGATCACAATGCGAGAATAATGTCCGTTCTTGAAGGTTCCGCTGCCCTAAGCTGCCGGCCCGCTTGCGGCCCAAACGCCGACCGCAGCTTATCCTTTGACTTCCGGGGGTTGAAACGTCCCTACAGGTTAGTCGCTGTAAATCTCTCGATCTCGACAAGAACTGACTGCGCGGACGGACCTTGCCCGAGGTGAGAGGTACCTTCATCGCTAGTAAGCTCGGAAGAGAAATCATGTTGACGCTCTGCCGATTGTGATACGGCGCGGCATTCGGCCTGGGTGGCTTGTCACCGGCCTGACGCCTGGAACGAGCTGGTCAGAGATCAGCCGGATATAGTGGCTCTATCAAGCCGGTCGCCGCTGCCCGTGGAGCACGATCGGGTCACTGGGTCCGCCAGTCATACTCTTGCCGGAACCCAAGGACGTCGCGCAGCTTCCGGTTGGAGATCGGTCCCTCAAATGCGTCCATGGCGCGGGTGACCGGTATGTTGGGCACATGCTTCCTGAGAAACTCCGCCGTCGGCAATTCAGACACGATGGTGTCGTTGACGGCGTTGAATATCTGGAATCCCAAGCCGTCCCTCTCGACGCACAGGTCGACGATCTGACCGAGATCGCGCACGTCCATATAGGTCCAGGCGTCGCGCCGCCGCTTCGAGGGATCGGCCAGGAATTCCGGAAAGCGGGCATAGTCCTTCGGCTCGACGACGCCACCGATCCGCAGGGCATAAATGTCGACTCCGGTGCGAGAGGCGAAAGACCGCGCGATCTTCTCGCCGAGCAGTTTGGAAAGGCCGTAGCTGTCGGTCGGATCGGCGTCGTAGTCCTCATCCATCGGAAACGACTTGAAATCGCGTTCGCCTTCGGCAAAGCAGACGCCATAGACCGTCTCGCTGGAAGCCGTGATGATCTTGCGTATGCCGAGCTTGGTGGCGGCCTCGACCACATTGTAGGTCGACTGCACATTGGCGGCGAACATGGCGTTGTCCGGCCGCAGGAATATCCGCGGCAGCGCCGCGAAATGGACCACCGCATCGACCGGCCGGCGGCCCTTGCCGCCGAAATATTCATTGAACCCGAAATGCAGCGTCAGCGCATTGTAGGCTTCGCCGGCGTCGGCAAGGTCGGTGATGACGGTGTCGACACCCGGCAGATCGAGCGGAGTCAGGTCGAGGTTGAGGACCTGATGCCCGCGTTTCAGCAGATAGGGTATGACGTGCCGACCGATCTTGCCGCTGCCGCCGGTGAAGATGATTCGCTTGCCCATGGTTTCCTCCAAAAGAATTTATTGGTCGAGCAGCGGATCCCGCCAGCCGGCGGGTCGCCCGCTATTCAAATATGCCGAAGCCAGGAACCGCGTGCTTGCGCACACCATCCATGTCGAGCTCGACGCCGATGCCGGGAACGTCGGACACCGCGATATGGCCGTCCTCGACGATGGACCTTGCGCCGTCCGGCAGGCGGACATAGCTGTCCCACGCGTCCCGTTCCTCAAGCGCGTGCCATTCCAGCACCAGGAAGTTCGGCACGCTGGCGCAGACATGGCAGGTCGCCATCGTGCCCAGCGGCGTCGACACCAGATGCGGCGCGAAGGGCACATAATACATCTCGGCGAGGTTGGCGATCTTGCGGCTTTCCGCAAGGCCGCCGCATTTCGGCACATCGGGCATGACGACGTCGGCCCCGTAATTCTGGAACAGCTCGCGAAAGCCCCAGCGCAGATAGAGGTTTTCACCGACGCAGATCGGCGTTTTCGTACGCATTCTGATCTGCTTCAGAGCCTCGACATTTTCCGCCGGGATCGGCTCTTCGAGCCACAGAAGATTGAAGCGCTCCATCTCGGCGGCGATGCGGCTGGCGCTCAACACATCGTAGCGCGCATGCAAATCGATGCAGAGATCGACGTCGGGACCAACAGCGTCGCGCACCGCCGCCACACGTTCCACCATGAAGCGGAGTTCCGCGCCGTTGATGGTGTGGTTCATCCGGTCGAATTTCGTTGGATGGTGCAGATTGTCGATATCGAACTTAAGCGCCGTGAAGCCCTCCGCAACCATGCGGCGGGCGCGGGCCGCACATCCCTGCGGCGATCCCGATTCGTCATCGCCGTCGCCGCAATCGGCATAGAGCCTTATCCGGTCGCGGAACTTGCCGCCAAACATGCGGTAAAGCGGCTGGCCGGCGGCTTTCGCCGCCACGTCCCACAGCGCCATTTCGAGCCCGGTGAGGGCGATGAGAAAGACGCCGGCCTGCGCGCCGGAAAACACGTGATCGCGGCGGATCTTGTCCCAGCAATATTCGACATTGCGCGGATCCTCGCCGATCAATTCCGACTTCAGTTCCGAAATCAACCCGACGATTGCGGCGGCACCTGCATCGGGGTTGGCTTCGCCATAACCGGAGATACCGGCGTCCGTATCGATCCGGATCAGCGTCGCCTTGCCGTGATAGGCGACGACCGCTGTCTTGATATCCACGATCTTCATCGGATCCTTCTCCCCGTAATGGCGCCGCACTTTACAGCACACAATTCTGGCTAAATGCCAACTTGTCTAATAAGCATACAAGATTGCCGAATAAGGCGTAAACCCCCTTTGAGAGATTTTGCGTCAGCCGGCTTCAGAGCCTCCCGCCTTACCTTGAATTATTTGGGAATTTGCGGTTTTTGGCGACAAATTGCGATTCCCGGAGAACGCACTTGTTAGACGAGTATATAAGCGTATAAATTGGGTAACGGCAGGGCCATGGCCCATATATGCCGGCAATCGGGAGGAACAGGATGCAACAGCGACAGCTGGGATCGTCGCCGGTCAAGGTATCGGAAATCGGACTTGGGACTTGGGGCATGTCGGGCGCGTTTTGGGGCGCGGCCGACGATAAGGAATCGATCCGGGTGATCCGACGCGCGCTCGAGCTTGGCATCACGCTAATCGATACGGCCGAGGCCTATGGACACGGCCATGCCGAGGAAGTCGTCGGCGAGGCACTGGCCGGCCGCCGCGACAAGGCCGTCATCGCGACCAAGGTCGCGCCCAATCATCTGGAACCCGCCGCGATAGAGGCGGCGCTCGACGGTTCGCTGAAGCGCATGCAGACAGACCATGTCGACGTCTATTTCGTCCACTGGCCGAACTCGGAGTTTCCGATCGGCCCGACCATGGAGATGATGGAGCGGCTGCGCGCGTCAGGACGGATCAAGGCGGTCGGCGTCTCGAATTTCAGCACCGCCGACATGGACAGCGCCCGCCAGCATGGCGTCATCGACGTGCTGCAGCCGCCCTACAACATGCTCTGGCGCGAGGTTGAGGCCGAAACGCTGCCCTATTGCCGCAAGCACAATATCGGCGTCATGCCATACAGCGGCCTGGCTCAGGGACTGCTCACCGGCACGCTGTCACCGGACACGAAATTCGTCGAGGGCGATGAGCGGCGCACAACGGTGCTGTTCCAGCCGGGCACCTATGAGCGGGCGGTGAATGCCGTCGACCTCCTCAAGCCGATCGCGGCGCGCTACGGCAAGACGGTTCCGCAGCTTGCGATCCAGTGGCTCACCAGCAGGCCGGGCGTCAGCTCGCCGCTGGTCGGCGCCCGCACCGTCAAGGAGCTGGAGGAAAACGTCGAGAGCGCCGGCTGGACGATTCCCGACGCGGACATTGCCGCCATCGACAGGATCACGGCCCCGATCTGGGCGGAAATCAAGGACAAGGGCGACATGTTCGGTTTCCGCGCACGCCAGCGCCAGGAACAACAAGCGAAGAGGGCCTAGGGCCCCCTCTCAATTCAACGCCGTGTCCTCCCGGCACGCTGCGGCGCGGCCAGCGCAAATGCTGGCTGCGCTGCTTCTTCACCGAGGCAAGCCGACCGCGGTGGTTTTCTTGAGGTGCCGGCGCATCGCTTCTTCGGCTCTCTTTTCATCGCGCGCCACGAGCGCCTCGTAGATTGCCCTGTGCATTTCGGTTGCCGAGGGGAGCGCATGCGGCATCTGATTGCTGATGCGCCTGCTTGCCATCTGCCACCACCGAGACGAATACATGAAGCGGTCGAGAATCCTGTTCTGCGCTGCCCGGCAAATCTCCATGTGGAAATCCAGGTCGAGCTTCAGATAGGCATCCGGATTGTCTTCGCTCGCCGACATCGCCGCCAGCAAGGTGCCGAGACGCTCGAGGTTCTCCTTGGTCATGTGCTTGGCCGCGATGGCGGCGATCGCCGGCTCGATGATTATCCGCGTCGCGTGCGCTTCGGCCAGGATCTCGCGCATCTGCTCGGGCGGCAGCCAGTCGATGAGCAATGGGCTGAGGTAATCCCACTCCTCGGCGGGGCGCAGCACCACGCGCCGTCCCTGCGCGATCTCGATCATATCGAGCGACGCCAGGATCTTCAGCGCCTCTCGCGCGACCGCGCGCGAGACTCCGAACTCCTGAAGGATCTGCTGTTCCGACGGCCCCTGGGCGCCGGCGACACCGCTGCCGGCGATGCGTCGCGCCAGCACACCAGCTACCTGCTTGGGCAAAGTTTGAAGCTTGACCTCGACGGTATCCATCACTAACATCCACTTGTCTGATAAGCTTATAGGCTGATAGCTAGATATGCAGTCAACTTATCTCATAAAAACGCTCACTAGCCTATAACACGGCCTGCGGAAAGGGATCGAGCGGTGTCCAGTCGCCGTGCCCTGTTGCCGCCGTCCGAGATCAAGATCGATACGCCTTACCAACTGAGGCGTGTTGGAGCGCAAGTGCCCGATCGCCCGGAGGCTCGCAAGCGTCGTCCGGGAACCCATACAGGCAGTCTCGCCGCGGGAGGAGCACGCCGGCGGACTGTCGAGGGCGAAAGTCGTCGGCCGTCCCTGGACGGACCGATCCATCAAACCAGGAGGAGATTGTGATGTCCGGAACCTTATCGAGACGCAAATTCCTTGCCGCGAGCGCGGCGGTGACGGCCGGCTCGCTTGCCGCGCCGTGGGTTGCCAGGGCAGACGCTAAAGAGATCACCGCATTGCTGATCACGGGCGGCCCGCTCTATCCCAAATATTGGGAGAAGATCGTCCAGGACTTCACCGCCAAGACCGGCATCAAGGTTCGCTACGACCTCCTGGAATTCACGCCCCTGACGGCGAAGGTGGTCACGTTGAGCGCGGCACGGTCGAGCCAGTACGATGTCTACAGCACCCACACCGCGCAGATCGATTCCTACTTCAACCATTTCGCGCCGCTGAACAGCTATTTCAGCGACTCCGAGCTGGCAGACTTCTATCCCGTCGCGGTTAAATACCTGCGCGATCCCAAGAACGGAAATCTGGCGGCGATTCCGCGCAACATGGATGCGCGCGTTCAGTATTACCGCAGCGACATCTATCAAGAGAAGGGCCTGAAGCCGGCCGGAACCTGGGAAGAACTCGTCGATGTCGGGCTAAAACTCACTGGCAACGGGCACTATGGCCTTGTCGTGCCGGGGCAGGGGGACCCCGCCCAGCGCACCTTCAGCGACCTGCTTTGGCAGGCAGGCGGCGACTGGGTCGACCAGGCCAACAAGCCGGCGTTCAATTCCGAAGCCGGCATCAAGGCGCTCACCTTCTATCGCGATCTGATCCAGAAGCACAAAATCGTGCCGCCCGACGCCGTTGGCTATCAATGGAACGAGAACTCGACCGAATTCTCGTCCGGTACGGTCTATGCCACTTTCGATTGGCCGGGCGCCTTCGCCACCCTGTCTAATCCGGAAACCTCGCGCGTCGTCGGTAAATGGTCGACGGCGCCCTATGTGCGGGACAAGGAGGCGATCTCATGCGCCATCTCGCACGCCATGGCGCTGAACGGCCAATCCGGACGCAAGGAACCCGCCGTCGAGTTCATCAAATACACGGTCAGTACCGACGCCCAGCGGCTCCAGTTCGACCAGTTCACCAACTTCCCGAGCAGCCAGAGTCTGGCCAAGGAAGTGATCGCTGCGGCCAAGGGCCCGCAGGCCACTTGGCTGCAGCAGCTCGAGACGACGATCGCGAACGGTAAGGAATGGCCCAAGCTCGCCGGCTTCTCGAAGGTCTGCACCTTGATGTTCTCGGCCATCGAGCAAGCCCTGTCAGATCAGGTTTCGCCCGCCGACTCGCTCAATCAGGCGGCGAAGGAGGCGGAAGAGATCATGCGCCGGGCCGGAGCTTACGACTGAGAATGTCGGCCGCAGCGCAGCACCAGGCGCCAGGGCGCCGGCGGCGTTCGCCGCTGCCCTACACCTGGCAGAGAGGTTACCTCCTGGCCAGCCCGGCGCTTCTCGTGATGCTGGCCATCCTGATCTATCCGCTCGGATACTCCTTCGTCATGAGCTTCTTCCGCTGGGATCTGAGCGGGTCGGCGCCATTCATCGGAACGGGAAACTACACCGACGAGCTCTTTGGCCGCCAGTTCAACCAGGCGCTGCGAAACCAGACCATTTTCAGCGTCGTTTCCATCACGATCGAAGTGGTGGCTGGCATGGCGATCGCCGTGCTGGTCAACGGCAAATTGCGCGGCATGCGGCTTGCGCGCACGTTGCTTTTGGTTCCCCCGATGATTGCGCCCGCCGTCGTCGGCCTGAACTTCCGATGGCTGTTCAACACCCAATACGGCTTGGTCGACGCGCTGCTGCGCATGTTCAACCTGCCTGACATTCCGTGGCTCAACCACCCGACCTGGGCGCTCGTCTCGGTGATCGTCGCCGACGTCTGGCAGAACACGCCACTGATGGTGCTTCTGTTCCTTGCCGGCCTGCAATCCCTGCCGCAGGAGCCGCTCGAGGCAGCCACGGTGGATGGCGCGACGCCGTGGCAGCGCTTCTGGCACATCGTTCTGCCGCTGATGCGCCCGGTCATCATGATCGCGCTGATGCTGCGCATCATCGACACCTTCCGCACCTTCGACGTCGTCTGGCTGATGACGCAGGGCGGCCCGGGCGGCGCCACCAATCTGCTCACGGTCTATTCCTACCTGCTGGCGTTTCAGGCGGTGGATTTCGGACACGCGGCGGCGGTCTCCTACATCGCGCTGGGCATGTCGCTGTTCGTGCTCGCCCTGCTCTACGGAGTGCCGTGGCTGATTGCGAAACGGAGGGCGATATGAGCGAAGCTGTCATCGTCAGCGCACGTTCCATGCCAAAGCGCCGGCGCCGCCGGTTCACGGCGGGAATCGCCGGTCAGTATTTGGCGCTAGTCGTCACAGTCGCGCTCACCGTCTTTCCGCTGGTGTGGCTGTTCCTGACCTCGATCCGAAGCTCGGCCGATATCTTCTCGGTTCCGGTGCACATCATCCCCGAGACAGCGACGCTGACGCAGTATGTCGCGGTCTTCGCCCAGTACGACACGATGGGCTATGTCTGGAACACCGTCATTGTCTCGGTGGCGACGGTCATTCTTGTCCATCTGCTGGCCATCCCCTGCGCCTATGCGCTGTCGCGCTTCAGGATGCCGGGCGCCATGCTGATCTTCGGGCTGCTTTTGATCATGCGCATGATCCCGGTCATCGCGCTTGCTATCCCGCTCTTCGCCGTGTTCGCCGCCATGGGCCTGCTCGACACTGTCTGGGCGCTGATCCTCAGCCATACGGCCGCCAAGCTGCCGGTTGCCATTTGGCTGCTTCTGGGCTTCATCCAGGATGTGCCGAAAGAGATCGAGGAGGCCGCCCAGTCGGATGGCGCCGGCACCGTGCGCACGCTGGTCCAGATCGTCGCGCCTCTGATTGCGCCGGGCATCGGCGCCAGCGCTGTCATCACCTTCCTCTTCACCTGGAACGACCTGCTGCTCGCGCTAACGCTGACCTCGAGCAAGGCCGCGCAGACGCTGCCGGTCGGTCTCACCAATTTCGTCTCGCAGTTCGGCATCGACTGGGGCGCCATGTCGGCTGCCGGCGTGCTCATGGTCATCCCGACTTTGGTGTTCGTCTGGTTTGCCCAGGGGCTGCTGGTCAAGGGGCTCACGACCGGCGCGGTTCGCGGCTGAGTAGCGGACATGGGCCAAAACGCGCTCGACGGCTTTGCTGGGCGTTGAACGCAACTGAGTGCGATCGATGAGGTTAGAACTCACCGCGCATTGGAGGAAATAGAATGGAAGCTGACCAGATACCGGCGATACCGGACATTTCCCGGCCGCCACGAGAACTGGTCGACGCGCTGGCGGCGATCGGTTCGGCGACGCTGGCCAGTGAGCTCTACCACAAGATGGGCATTCGCGACCCGCAGATCCGCGGGCCCCGCCCACTGCGGCTTGGCAGCACGGCGGCCGGCCCGGCGCTCACGCTCCAGTGCATGCCAAAGCGCGAGGATCTGTACAACGAGACGGAATACGAGGAGCCGGAGCGGCAACTGCACCGGCACGTGCTTTATCCCACTCAGCCCGGCGACATGGTGGTGGTCGATGCCCGTGGCGACATGGGCAGCGGCATCTTCGGCGAGATGATGCTGACCTATTTCGCCGGGCGTGGCGGCGCCGGCGTCGTTATCGACGGCTGTATTCGCGATTCCGCCCAGGCGGCGGCGCTCGACATCGGCGTCTGGGTGAGGGGCGTCACACCGAATTTCCATGCCCAGACCAACATCGTTCCCTTCGCCGTCAACGTTCCGATCGCCTGCTCGAACGTGCTGGTCATCCCGGGCGATATCATCGTCGCCGACGACGATGGCGTGGTCGTCGTGCCGGTCGGCCTTGCCCCCAAACTGGTCGAACTCGCCGGCGCGCATATCGAGTGGGAAGAGTTTTCGCGCTTGCGGCTCGCGCAAGGAGGAGACCTGCGGAAATACTACCCGTTGAGCCCCGAGGGCGAGGCTGAATACCGCGCATGGCGGCAGGCTCAACGAAAATGAGCCGTGCCGGTACGGGAGAAGAATAGGTGTCTGCAATCGAGATAGAACAGCTCGGCAAGAGCTTCGGGGCGGTGGAAGTTCTGCGCGACGTCAACATCGAGATCGCCAGCGGCGAGTTCGTGGTCCTGGTCGGTCCGTCGGGCTGCGGCAAGTCAACGTTGCTGCGCATCATCGCGGGGCTCGAAGAGCATACGACTGGCGAGATCCGCATCGGCGGACGCGTCGTCGACGAGATGCCGGCCAAGTCGCGCGACATAGCCATGGTGTTCCAAAGCTATGCCCTCTATCCGCATATGAGCGTGGCCGACAATATGAGCTTCGCGCTGCGGCTGGCCAAGGTTCCCCGGGAAGAGATCGTTTCCAGAGTGAAGGCCGCGGCCGAGATCCTCGGTCTGCAGGACCTGCTCGGGCGCATGCCGCGTCAACTGTCCGGCGGCCAGCGCCAGCGTGTGGCCATGGGCCGCGCCATCGTCCGCGACCCTGCGGCCTTCTTGTTCGACGAGCCGCTCAGCAATCTCGATGCCAAGCTGCGCGTGAAGATGCGTGCCGAGATCAAGAAGCTGCACCAACGGCTGGGACGAACCAGCATCTACGTCACCCATGACCAGACAGAAGCAATGACGCTCGCCGACCGCATCGTGGTGTTGAACAAGGGCCGCATCGAACAGATCGGCACCCCTTCCGAACTCTACGACAACCCGGCGAATCTGTTTGTCGCAGGTTTTATCGGCTCGCCGGAAATGAATCTTATCAACGGCCGCATCCAGAGTGGCGCATTCATCGCGGAGCAGGGCCTACGCCTGCCCTTGCCTCACGTGGCAGGGGTGGGGGACAAGCAAGGTGTGGTTTACGGGATTCGTCCTCAGCATATCGCTGTCGGAGGCAACCACGCACAGGCGAGAGTCCAGGTTGTCGAGCCGACCGGTGAAGCGCAGGAAATCACCTTGACCGCCGATGGCGTCGACCTGATGGCGGAGATCCGGGACCGGCCGCCCTTCAAGCCGGATCAGGAGGTGAACCTGGAGATCATGATGCATAAGGTACATCTGTTCGACGCCGAGAGCGGCAGGAGGATAAACTAAAGGAGCCTGTCCTCTCCGGATTGTCCCGCTTCGAGTGAGCTATGCCGCTGGTGTCCTCCCGGTGATCATATCCGCCGCCTTCTCGGCCATCATGATCACCGCTGCGTTGGTGTTCGATGATACGATGCGTGGCATCACCGAGCTGTCGCAGACGCGTAAGCCTTGCAGCCCGCGCAGGCGCAGTTCCGGATCAACGACGCTGTCGGCATCGCCGCCCATGCGGCAGGTGCCGACCGGATGGTAGGCGCTGCGGCCATACTGGCGGGCAAAGGCTTCGAGCGCCGCGCGGCCCTTTGTCGCCGCTCCAGGCAAATGCTCGCGGCTGATGTATTTGGCGAAGGCCGGCTGAGAGAGGATCTCGCGACTGATCTCGATGCCATCGATGGCGCGTTCAAGGTCGTAGCGTTCGGCGAAGGGATTGGGGTCGATGACCGGCGCATCGCGCAAATCCGCCGAGCGCAAAGTGACGCTGCCGCGCGAACGCGGCCGCACATGGTAGGAGTTCAACGTGCAGCCATTGCCGCCGGGGACCGAGCCGATGCCTTCCTCGACACCGGCGCCGGGCAGGAAATGAAATTGTATATCTGGCGTCTTTTCCGAGCGGTCGCCCCACCAGAAACCGCCGGCTTCGACGATGTTGGAGGCAACCGGTCCTTTGCCGAAGAGCGCATATTCGAGGCCGGCGACGGCCTGCCAACGCTTCTTCTTGTAGCGGTCGATGCCGTGCGGCCCGTTGAGTTCCGCGACGACGTCGACGTCCATATGGTCGTGGAGGTTCTGGCCGACGCCGGCGAGATCATGCACAGTTTTGATGCCATGCTTTTCTAGATGCGTGGCAGGGCCGATGCCGGACAGCATCAGGAGTTTCGGCGAGCCGATGGCGCCGGCGGTGACGATCACCTCGCGCTCGGCGTGCAGCAACTCGGCGCGACCATTGGCGATGATCTCGACGCCGACGGCCCGACCCTTCTCGACGACGACGCGGCTGACCGTGGCGCCGGTGCGCAGCGTCAGGTTCCCGCGGCCGAGCGCCGGTTTCAGATAGGCGACCGCGGTGCTCGAGCGCCTGCCATTGCGCGTCGTCGTCTGGTAGAAGCCGGCGCCTTCCTGCTCGCCGGCATTGAAGTCGGCGCGGAAGGGCAGGCCAGCCTGCTGCGCCGCCTTGACGAAGATCCTGGTCAGCGGGTGCGGCGTGCCGCTGGAAACGCCGAGCGGTCCGTCGATGCCGTGCTGGGAACCGGCAAAAGTGTCGTTGCCCTCGGAACGAACGAAATATGGCAGCACATCGGCGTAGCTCCATCCCGCGCAGCCGAAGTCGGCCGCCCAGTCGTCATAGTCCTGTGGGCAGCCGCGCGTGAACACCTGGGCGTTGATCGAGGAGCCGCCGCCGAGCACGCGCGCCTGCGGGTAGACCATGACGCGGCCGTCGATCTCCTTGCCCGGTGCCGCGTCATAACCCCAGATCAGCGGCCCGGACGTCATCTTGAAGAAGCCCACCGGCATGTGGATGTATCGGTCGGTGTCGGGCGGCCCGGCCTCGAGCAGGACGACGGACAGGCCTGGATCCTCGCTCAGCCTCGCGGCAAGCACGCAGCCGGCCGAGCCGCCGCCAACGATGATATAGTCCGCCATTCTTGCTCCCTTGCCGAGGCAAATCCGGCCTCGCGCTTTTACGCGCGACGATCTCAAGTCGCTTGTGCCACGTCAAGAGAAAGGGTATGGTTGCCGTGTTGAAGGGTTGTCGTACAAGTAGAGGAACTTGACGGCCCGTCTCCGGAGGACCCGGCCGCGCTCCCTGCGCACGAGCCGGGCGGAAACAATTCAATCGGGAGGTTCGAAATGAAGGACAGCAATGGTCTTGTTTTTTCCGGCAGGCTGAGCCGCCGGACCTTGATGCTGGGCGCTGCCGCCGGGGCGGCGACGCTGGCGATGCCGAATGTGCTGCGCGCGGCCGACAAGCCGACGCTGGTGACGTCGATCCGCTCATTGTCCAATCCCTACCACGCGGTGTGGAAGACCGGCGCCGAGGCTTATGCCAAATGGGCCGGGCTGGAGCACGTCACGCTGGTCTCGGAAGGCAACAGCGAGAAGGGCATCGCCGATATCAAAGCGATGCTGGCCAAGACCAACGGCAACATGGTGCTCAACTCCGATCCCAACGACACGCCCGACGCGCGCCCGATCGTCGAAGCCTGCGCCAAGGCCGGCGCCTATGTGGTGACGCAGTGGAACAAGCCTGCCGACCTGCACCCCAAGGACTTCAACCCGAACTATGTCTCGCATATCGAGTTCGACGGCATCGCCAGCGGCAAGACCATCGCCGAGATCCTGTTCAAGGCCATCGGCGGCAAGGGCGGCATCGTCGCGCTCGGCGGCCTGATCTCGACCACGGCCGCGATTGAACGCAAGAAGGGCCTCGATGCTGCGCTCGCCGCGAACCCCGACATCAAGCTGCTCGACTTCCAGGTCGCAAACTGGAAATCCACCGAGGCCTTCGACCTGATGGGCAATCTGCTGACCCGCTTCGGTGACGACATCAAGGGCATCTGGGCCGCCAATGACGACATGGGCTCCGGTGCGCTCGAAGCGCTGCGCGCCGAAAACCTCGCCGGCAAGGTGCCGATCGTCGGTGTCGACGGCATCAAGACGGCGGTCGACGCGGTGCGCACCGGCGAGTTCGCCTGCACGATCACCTCGGATCCGTTCTGGCAGGGTGGCATGGGGCTCGCCATCGGCTACAACGCCAAGACTGGCAAGTTCGACCCGGCCAAGGAGCCGCCGGAACACCGCGAATTCTACGGCAAGGCGGTGCTGATCTCGCACGACAATGTTGAGGAATATTACAAGACCAATGTCGAGGCGAAGCCCGAGATCAACTGGAACGATCTCTGGGGCCGGGTGACCGGAGCGATCCGGGCCTGACCCGTTTGGGGCGGGCCGGCTTCTCCCTGGCGACGGCCCGCCCCTTTTTGCCGGCGTCTTGCGCCCGCGGCCACGACGCCTGTCACCAGGAGACGGGAAGCGGTTTGTTGACAATCGATACAGAACCTCTGAAGTCCGTTTCGGACATCGAGCGGACAACGCTTATGACATTCCTCCCCGGCCGCATCGCCATCATGCTCGGCGGCAGGCGCTGGCGCAGGCTCGCGCCGTTGGCGGTGCTGGTCGTGCTGTGCGTTCTGATCACCATCGCCAATCCCAATTTCATCGAGCTGCGCAATCTGGTGCGGCTAGCGAACTCCGCCGCCGTGCCGCTGACACTGGCGATGGGCCTGACATTCATCATTCTGATGGGCAGCATCGACCTTTCCGTCGAGGGCACGCTGTCGGTGGCGGCGATGGTGGTGGTGCTGCTCGCCGCCAATGACAGCAACGGCAACGATTATGGTTGGTGGGCAGTTCTGGCGGCGATCACCGCCGGCACGGTCATGGGCCTCATCAGCGGTCTCGTCCAGACGATGCTGCGCATCCCGTCCTTCATGGCGACGCTCGGCATGTGGTTCATCGGACTTGGCCTGTCGGTCTATATGCTGGGCGGCTCGGCCATACGACTGAACGACGCCTCGATCCGCAATCTCGCCTTGCACCGTTTCCTCGGCCTGCCGCTGGCGGTCTGGGTCGCGCTCGGCGCGTTCGCGCTTGCAGCGGTCATCCAGTATCACACCAGGCTTGGCCGCCACATATTGGCGATCGGCGGCGACGAGGACGTGACCAGGCTCTCCGGCGTCAACGTCACGCGCGTGCGCATAGCGGCGTTCGCGCTGGCGGGCTTCTTCTTCGGCATTGCCGGTGTGCTTGCCGCGGCGCAGCTCGGTCAGTCGCATGCCGTCATCGGCGACGGCAGGCTGTTTGCCGGGGTCACCGCGGTGGTCGTCGGCGGCACGGCGCTGACCGGGGGCGAGGGTGGCGTCGTCAATACGCTGATCGGTGTGCTGATCGTCACCGTTTTGGCCAATGGCATGATCCTGCTCGGCATCTCGCCTTACATCCAGCAGACGGTGCAGGGCCTGATGATCATCGCGGCGGTGGCGCTGTCGCTCGACCGCGTTCGCCTGAAGATCGTGAAGTAAGCGCCATGCTGCAGGCAACCGGCATCATCAAGAATTTCCCCGGCGTCCAGGCGTTGCGCGACGTCTCCATAGAGGTGCGGCCGAACGAGGTGGTCGGACTGATCGGCGAGAACGGCGCCGGCAAGTCGACGCTGATGCGCCTGCTGGCCGGCGGCTATCGGCCGGATGGTGGTACGATCACCCTCGACGGCGAACAGCTCAAGCTACGCAACGCCCGCGACGCGGCCAGGAACGGCATCGGCATGGTGTTCCAGGAACAATCGCTGGTGCTCAACCTGACCGTCGCCGAAAACATCTATCTCGGCGAAGAAGACCGCTTCACCCGCTTCGGTCTTGTCAACTGGCGCGCCATGAATGCTGCGGCGCGCCGGCAACTGGCCAAGATCGGCGTCGACATCGACGTCACCGCGCGCACCTCCGAACTGACCTTCGCCGCGCGCCAGATGGTCGAGCTTGCCAAGGCGCTGACGCTGGAGGAGATGGTCGAACGTCCATTGCTCATCCTGCTCGACGAGCCGACCTCGGTGCTCAACGCCGCCGATATCGAGGTTCTATTCGCGCGGGTACGCTCGCTGAAATCCCGCGCCAGCTTCGTCTTCGTGTCGCATCGCCTCGACGAAGTGCTGGCGATTTCCGACCGCGTCTACACGATGAAGGACGGCGCGGTCGTGGCCGAACACCGCGCGGCGGAAGTCACCGCGCCGGAGCTGCACGAGATCATGGTCGGGCGCGGGCTGCAGGCCGAATATTATCGCGAGGCCCGTCAGCAGCCGCCGCGCGAAAAGATCATGGTCGAGGCGAAGGGGCTGGGCGCGAATGGCTTTTATAAGGGCGTTGATCTCACCATCCGGACCGGCGAGATCGTCGGCATCGCCGGCGTCGTCGGCTCCGGACGCGAGGAGGTTACCCGTACGGTCGGCGGCTTCCTGCCACATGATGCGGGCGAGATGAAGATCGCCGGCGAGACGGTTCGCTTCAGCTCGCCAGAGCCGGCGGTGCGCAAGGGCATCGGCTATGTGCCGCGCGAGCGCAGGCTCGAAGGCCTGGTGATGTTCCTGTCGATCGCCGAGAACATTTCGCTGGCGGATCTCTCGAGCGTCATGCGCAACGGGGCCATCGATTACGGCAAGGAGCGGCGGCTTGCCGCTGACTGGATCAAGCGGCTCAGCATCAAGGCGCCAGGACCGGACGCCGCCTGCCGCAAGCTCAGTGGCGGCAACCAGCAGAAGGTGGTGCTGGCGCGCTGGATGACGGCGGGCTCGCGCATCTTGGTGCTCGACCACCCGACGCGCGGGCTTGATGTCGGCGCCAAGGAAGAGGTTTACGAGCTGGTGCGCGACCTCTCGGACCAAGGCGTGGCGATCCTTCTGATCTCCGACACACTGGAGGAGACGATCGGCCTGTCGCACCAGGTTCTGGTGATGCGCGACGGCGAGATCACCGCGCGCTTCGATGCCAGCCCCGGCAACAAGCCGGATCAGGTCGAGTTGCTACGAGCGATGGTGTAAGCCGATGAATGAAGGTTTTTCCATCAAGCAGGTCTTCGAGGGCAAGTGGACGCAAGGCGCCATCCCGCTGGTGCTGCTTGTCGCCCTTTTGCTGATCATCGAGATCGCCGCGCCCGGCTTCCTGACCGGCGAGACGCTGGCGCTGCTCTTTGCCAACACCGCCGTGCTGTTTATGCTGGCGACCGGCGTCACCTTCGCCATCCTGCTCGGCGGCATCGACCTGTCGATCCAGGCGGTCGCCTCGCTGGCGAGTGTGATGCTGGCGCAATTGTTGCCCTCGCTCGGCTTCGCCGCGTTCCCGGTGGCGATCCTGTCTGGCCTCGCCTTCGGGCTGCTGAGCGGCATCGTACATGTCAAGCTGCGCGTGCCGTCCTTCGTGGCGACATTGGCTACCGGCGGCGTGGTCACGGGCCTGGCGCTCTGGGTCTCCAACGGCCGCGCCATCACCATCGAGGAAGCCGGGCGTGAAAAGACGGCGTGGATCAACGCTACGATTTTCGGCCTGCCGATGGTGGTGCTGATTTCGGCCCTGATCGGCATCGTCAGCTTCCTCGCGCTGCGTTACACCCGCTTCGGCCGCCAGGCGATCGCGGTCGGGGCCGGCGAACCGGCGGCGTGGGCGGCCGGCATTAATGTCGACCGCACCAAGATCATCGCCTTTGCCGCATCGGGCATTCTGGCGGCCATCGCCGGCGTCGTGCTGGCGGCCAGGCTGTCCAGCGGCTCGCCGGTGCTCGCCAACCAGCTGCTGCTCCCCGCCATCGCCGCCGTCATCGTCGGCGGCACGGCCATCACCGGCGGGTTGGGCGGCGTGGCGCGCACCGCGGTCGGCGCGCTGATCATCTCGATCGTGCGCATCGGCATGACCTTCGTCGGCGTCAACATCTTCCTGGAAAACATGGTGTTCGGCGCGGTGCTGATCGCCGCCGTCGCCATAACCATCGACCGCAGCAAGATCGCGGTCATCAAGTGACGAACCGATCCGCACCGCCTCCCAAGCAAACGCGGACGCAGTGGGACCGCATCGGCAATGAGCCGGTGCGGTCCGGGCTGAATTTACTGCATCGTGTCCAGGCCGATCAGCTCGATCTTGTAGCCGTCGGGATCCTCGACGAAGGCGATGTGAGTGGTGCCGTGCTGCATCGGTCCGGGCTTGCGCGGGATCTTGGCACCGCGCCTCTCGAGCTCGGCGCAGACGGCGTAGATATCGTTGACGCCGAGCGCCAGATGGCCAAAGCCGGTGCCGATCTCATAGGGTTCCTCGCGGCCCCAGTTCAGCGTCAGCTCAACGACGGCTTCCTTGTCCTCGGGTCCATAGCCGACAAAGGCATTGGTGAACTTGCCGCCGGGATAATCGTCGCGGCGCAGCAATGTCATGCCGAGCACCTCGGTGTAGAAGGCGATCGACTTGTCGAGGTCGAGCACCCTGATCATGGTGTGCATATAGCGAAAGCCGGGGGCGTCGCTCATTGGGAAAGTCCTCCGAATTCAGTGATTTGCCGGTCTGACCATCCACATCAAGCGGCTTCGGGAAGAAGCATGCTATCGCTTGATGTTCTCAATCAGGGTTGTATGATAACACGACAAGATTAGTGGTTGTCCAGTCGTTTCCGGAAGGTCCAGGTTCAATTCATGAATGCAGTGCCGCCCATTTCCGCATCGCTGATCGCCGCCCTAGCCGGCGTGCTGTCTGATGGCGGGCTGCTGACCGAACCGCAAGACCTGGCGCGCTACAGCCGCGACTGGTCGGGCGACCATGTCGGCCGCCCGCTGGCGGTGGCGCGGCCCAGCTCGGTGGAAGAAATGTCGGCGCTGATGCGGCACTGTCATGCCGAGCGCATCCCCGTCGTGCCGCAGGGCGGGCTGACCGGCCTTGTCGGCGCGGCGGTGGCGGCTGACGGCAATGAGGTCGTCGTCTCGCTGGAGCGCATGAACAGGATCCGCTCGATCAGTCCGATCGACTTCGCCATGGTGGTCGAAGCCGGCTGCATCCTCGAGGACGCCAAGCGCGCGGCGGAGGAGAGCGACTGCATCCTGCCGATCACCTTCGGAGCGCAAGGCAGCTGCCGCATCGGCGGCAATGTCGCCACCAATGCCGGCGGCTTCAACGTGCTGCGCTACGGCATGACGCGCGACCTGGTGCTTGGCCTCGAAGTCGTGCTGGCCGACGGCCGGATCTGGAACGGGCTGAAGGTGCTGCGCAAGGACAATCGCGGCTACGATTTGAAGCAGGTCTTCATCGGCTCGGAAGGCACGCTCGGCATCGTCACCGCGGCGGCGCTGAAACTCTTCCCCAAGCCGACGCAGATCGAAACGGCGCTTGTCGGCCTACGCTCCGTCGAGGATGCAATGGCGCTCTATGCGCGGGCGCGGCGCGGTTGTAGCGACTTGCTAACCGCCTTCGAGTTGATCCTGCGCGGCGGTATCGAGATCACCATGCGCGAGGGCAAGGATTTCCCCGATCCGCTCGGCAAGCCTTATCCCGCCTATGTGCTGATCGAGGTTTCGTCCGGTGGGCTGATCGCCCTCAAGGATATGCTTTTGAGTTTTCTCGCCGGCGTCGAGGATCTTGTCGAGGACGGCATTGTGGCATCGACCCGGGCGCAGGCCGAGCGCCTGTGGCTTTACCGCGAGATCATGGTCGAGCGGCAGGGCCGCGGCGGCCGCTATCTGCGCACCGATGTCTCGGTGCCGATCTCCAAGCTTGCCGATTTTGTCGCCGACGCGCTCACCGAACTTGGACGGGCGAGACCCGACGCGCTGCCCGTCACCTACGGCCATGTCGGCGACGGCAACATCCATCTCAACGTCGTGCCGCCGGAGGGCATGGGGGCCGAGGCGATCGAGCATCTGTTCGAGGAGGCGGAAGCGGAGATTTTCGCCGTCGTCGACCGCTATGGCGGCTCGATCAGCGCCGAGCACGGCATCGGCCGGGTCAAGCAGCGGGCCTTCCTCGACCGCATCGATCCGGTGACGCTCGATCTCGCCGCAGGCATCAAGGATGCTTTCGATCCGCGCCATATATTGAGCAACGGCCGCATTCTGGCGTCCGCATCCGCGCTCGACTATAGGTGAGCGATGACGCTGAAGCTCGACAAGGTCAATCGCGGTCCGCACCTCTCCACGCTCGTGGCGAGTTCCATCTCGCGCGAGATCGCGCAAGGACGCCTCAAACCCGGCGATCAGCTGCCGACCGAACAGGCACTGGCGACCACGTTCGGGGTCAGCCGCAACGTGGTGCGCGAGGCGATCGCAAGGCTGCGCTCCGAAGGCCGCATCTGGTCGCAGCAGGGCAGGGGCGCCTTCGTTGCCGACGCTACCAACGCGACGGTGCTGACGATCGACTATGAGACCTTGCAGCGGGCGGATTCCTTTCGCAATCTTTTCGAGCTGCGCGGCATGCTGGAAGTGCAGATCGCCGCGCTGGCCGCGACCCGCCGTTCCGATGCGGATATCGTGGCGATGGAACAGGCGCTCGACGGTATGCGCATGGCTCCCTATGGCAGCGTTGCCTGGCTGAAGAACGATCTCGGTTTCCACCGTGCGGTCGCCGATGCGACCCAGAACCCCTATATGGGCCAGTTTCTCGTCTTCGTTTCGGAGCGGGTGCGCGAAAGCATCCTGGCCGCCGGCAATCAGCAGAAGTCCGACGACATGGCGCGCACGACCCTGGGCGAGCACGAACGCATCCTGGCGGCGATCAAGGCCGGCGACGCGAAGGGCGCGAGCGCGGCAATGACGCGGCATCTGGCCGGTGCGGCCTCACGCGTTGGACTGCCAGGCGGCGACGCTGTGGCCGCGTCGCCGACACGGCATTCGAGGTTGCGAAAGGCCGTGCGCGGGCGGGCGGCGGGGTAGGGCCGCGCAGCCACCTCCCTCACTCGGCCGCAGCCTCAATCAATGAAACGCCGTTGAGCTCAGCAACAATATCCGACAGCGCCGGCACGAATTTTTCTCCGTGCCCCGTAGCGACCGCCGTGGCAAAACCGTTGCGGACCACGGCGCCGACCGGGTTGGCAATACCGGCGGCCTGGGCGAAAGAGGCGAGATAGGTCATGTCCTTCAGCGCATTGGCGATGGCGAAGCGCTGGGCGTTCTCGTTGCGGTTGAGCACGAAGTCGAAGAAGGCCTGGTAAAAGCCGCAGTCCATGCGGCTGCCGGAAATGACGCTGTTGAAGACCTGCGGCGTCAGCCCGGCCTTTGCTCCCAGCGTCAGCGCTTCGGAATAGATCGCCGAATAACCCATAGAGACGAAATTGTTGAGCAGCTTCATGGTGTGGCCGCTGCCGGTCGGGCCGGTGTGGATAATTCGCGCGGCGAAGGCTTCGAGCACTGGTCGCGCGCGGGCGACCGCTTCCGCCGCGCCGCCGACCATGACATCGAGCTTGCCTTCGGCGGCTTCCTTGGGCGTGCGCGCCAACGGCGCGTCGATCAACGTCACGCCATTGGCGGCGAGTTCGGCGGCAAGCGCTATCGTCGAGGAGGGGTTAGAGGTCGAGCAGTCGACTATCAATAGCGGCTTGCCGGAGGCTGCAAGCCCGTCCGGTCCTTTCACGACCGCCTCGACCTGCGGCGAACCGGTAACGCAGATCAAAACGATGTCGCAACCTTCAGCGAGCGCGCGTAGTGTCGCCGCCTGGCGGGCCCCGGCGCTGACAAGCTTCAGCGCCGCCTCCTGGTTGCGGTGTACCCAGACGGTCAGCGGCCAGCCCTTAGCCAGAAGGTTGGCAGCCATGCCCGAGCCCATCGCGCCCAGGCCGATAAAGCCGATTTTCTGCTTCATGTTGGTCTTCCAGTGCTGTTGGAATTTCTGTTTTGATGCATGTCGTTGTCCGGGAACCGCTGTGCACTTCCGGGGGGCATGCATTGGAAACGAAAGATTGCCGTTGCAACCAAGCGGTGCGATCCTTGGCCTGAGAATCGATTTAAGAGGCCGGTTTTCCGATGACGGATCGCCAGGGAGCAATGTTCGGCGCCATTCGCCAGTCCCCCAATCTCAGGGGCGAACTGGTGGAGAAATTTGCCGCGCAGATCGAGGCCGGCGATCTTGCGCCTGGCCAGCGGCTTCCCACCGAGCAGGAGATCGTCAACGCGACGGGCGTCAGCCGGACGGTGGTTCGCGAGGCGCTGGCATCGTTGCGCGCACGGGGGCTGATCACGACACGGCAGGGCCTCGGCGCCTTTGTGGCCCAGGAGCCCCCGCCGAAAACCTTTTCGATCGTGCCGACGGATGTCGAATCGATCGACGAGATCCTGGCGGTGCTGGAGCTGCGCATGGGCGTCGAGGCGGAGGCGGCGGCGCTGGCGGCCACGCGCCGGACCGCCAAGGACCTTGGGCTTATGGCTAAGCAGCTCGACGCAATCGACCGGGCGATCGCCGAAACGGGTCTCGCCGCGACCGAGGATGCGGCTTTCCATCGGGCGATTTCGCTCGCCTCGCACAACGCCTACTTCAGCCGGCTCTTCGACACGTTCGGCACTGCGATGATCCCGCGCCAATGGACGCAATTCGACCAGATGGAGCCCGACGAGCGCGAGCGGCATTTCGAGCGGACGCGGCGCGAGCACCGGGCGATCCATGATGCCATCGCAGCACGCGACGCCAAGGCGGCGCAGCGCGCGATGCGGCTGCATCTTTCCCGTTCCTACAAGCGCTTCGAGCAGCTCCGAGACGGAACCGCACATCTGAAGTAGATCGGGCGAGGTCGCCCGAGCGGCGCATGGCGCTTCGCGAGAGGCAGCTACGACGCGGCTTTCAAAGTGCGGCCGGCCGTGATTGGCATTATGCGCCCATGCCAGGAACATTCCGTCGTCCTCCAGCCCGCCGGTAGATCCAAAACCAGCATTTCGGTCATCACCTTTTGCATGCTTACAGGGTTGTCATACAACCATTCGATCTGATATTCCTGTGGGGATGACCCGTCAAGAGGACGCGGTTTTTCAGGAGTGGTTTCTATGCATCAAAGGCGATTTGGCCGCACCGGCTGGCAAGTGTCGGAAATCGGCTTCGGCAGTTGGGCGATCGGGGCCGATTGGGGCGACGTCGAGGAGAAGGACGCCATCGCGGCGCTTAATGCGGCGCTCGATTCAGGCGTGACGATGATCGACACGGCCGATGTCTATGGCGACGGCCGGGCGGAAAAGCTGATCGCCAAGACGCTGAAGGGGCGGGGCGGCGCGAGGCCGATGGTCGCCACCAAGGCCGGCAAGCGGCTGAACCCGCATGTCGCCTCAGGCTACAACCGCCAGAACCTGACCAGCTTCGTCGAGCGCAGCCTGCGCTATCTCGAGGTCGACGTGCTGGACCTGGTGCAGCTCCATTGTCCGATGACAGAAGTCTTCTATCAGCCCGAGACCTTCGATGCGCTGGAGAAGCTGGTTGAGGAAGGCAAGATCCGTCACTACGGCGTCAGTGTCGAGAAGGTCGAGGAAGGCATCAAGGCGCTGCAATACCCCGGCGTCGTCAGCGTCCAGATCATCTACAACATTTTCCGGCAGCGGCCCGCGGAACTGTTCTTCGACATGGCGCGCCAGAAGGACGTTGCCATCATCGTCAGGGTGCCGCTGGCCAGCGGGCTCCTGTCCGGCAAGTTCAAGAGCGATTCCAGCTTCAGCGCCAAGGACCACCGCAGCTACAACCGGAAGGGCGAGGCCTTCGACGTCGGCGAGACATTCGCCGGCGTGAATTACGAGGAAGGCCTGCAAGCGGTCGAGGAATTGCGGGCGCTGCTGCCGCCAGGCGCCACCATGGCGCAATGGGCGCTGCGCTGGATCCTGATGAACCCGGCGGTGACGGTCACCATTCCGGGCGCCAAATCGGTCAGGCAGGCGCAAGAGAACGCCGCCGCGTCCGACCTGCCGGCGTTGTCGCCGCAATTGATGGAGCGCATCGCCGACATCTATGAGCGGCGCATCAAGGCCTCCGTCCACCAGCGCTGGTGAGCGCCATGCGCAGCGGCGAACGCCTGGTTGCTGGTAAGCAACCGGTTTCTGGTAAGCAACTGGTGATCGACGGACATCAGCATTTCTGGGATCCGGTGGACGGGTCCTGTGGCTGGATGACGGAGGATTACGCCGCCATCCGCCGGGTGTTTTCGCCCGACGATCTTCGGCCAGCGCTTGCGGCGGCCGGCGTGGACAAGACCATCCTTGTCCAGACATGGCATTCGCTCGACGAGACGCGCGCATTCCTGGAGACAGCCAGCCGGACCAATTTCGTCGCTGGCGTCGTGGGATGGGTGGACCTCGCCGATCCCGAGGTGGCGGCCACACTGTCCGAGCTGAAGGCGCGGCCAGATGGCCGTTACCTGGTCGGCATCCGTCACCTCGTGCACAACGAGGCGGATCCGAACTGGCTCTTGCGCGCCGATGTCCAGCGCGGGCTGGCGGCTGTCGCCGAAGCGGGGCTCGCCTATGACCTGCTGTTGAAGGAGCCGCAGATTCCGGCTGCCCTGGAGACGGTGGCGCGGCATCGCAATTTGCGTTTCGTGGTCGACCACATCGCAAAACCGCGCATTGCGCAGCACGCGATGGAGCCATGGGCCGGATTGATGCAAGGCTTCAAGGCCCATCGGGACCACGTCTGGTGCAAGCTGTCCGGAATGGTCACGGAAGCCGACTGGCGGCACTGGAAGCAACAGGATCTGCAGCCCTATGTGGACGAGGTCCTTTCCATTTTCGGCCCGTCGCGATGCCTATTCGGCTCGGATTGGCCGGTCTGCCTGGTCGCAGCCGACTATCAGACGGTCAAACGCGCCTTCGACGATTGCCTCTCCGGGCTGACCGAAGAGGAACGTTCGCACATTTTTGGCGCTTCTGCCGTCGAGGCCTACCGCTTGTCGCTGTGACGGTGGCAAGGCTCTGAGCCCTCCCGCCTTGCGGTTGCCGGGCCACATTCATCAGCACATGATCGCGGCGCATGTCTCTGCGTTGGGCATCTTTGTCCAGCGCCTCGCACCGACTGCAATGAACTTCCTCGCCCAAGCTGAGATCAGATACGGAAGAACCAAAGGGGGCGACACGACGCCTCCCGGCCGCGCACTCCGCGCCGGAGTTGACACCACTGTTACATGGTAATAGGGTTGTATGACAAGTTGGCCATGTAACGGGAGGAACATGCATGAGACAGCTAGGACTTGGATTGACCATCGCGGCCGCGGGGCTCGCCATGGCTTTGCAGACGGCCCGCGCCGACGAGGAGCTGCCCATCGGCGTCATCGCCGCGCAATCGGGCTCGTTCGTTTCGGCCGGCAACACCATCGTCGGCGCCGCGAACCTGGCGGCGCAGCAGATCAACGACGCCGGCGGCATCAAGGTCGGCGACAAGACCTACAAGATCAAGCTCTATGTCCGCGACAACCGCACGGATGTGAACGTCACTATCGCGGCCGCGCGCGAGCTGGTCAACGACATCGGCGTCAAGGCGATCTGGGGCACCGAGACGCATGACTTCTCGGTATCCATGGCCAAGATCACCGGCCCGGCCAAGGTCCTGCAGTTTTCCGGCAACAGCTCGCTCGGCGCCGTGCTCGACGACAAGGCCGTCGCCGAGGATGGCTGGCTTCACTACACGTTCCAGAGCGAGCCGCAGGAATGGCAGCGCAGCGGCAGCACCGCCAAGGGCGTGCTCTCGCTTCTGACGCCGCAGCTGAAGTCGCCGCCGAAGCATTCGGTGGTGTTCGTCGGCAATGACGCGACCGGGCAGTATCTGTCGTCGCACTATGTCAAGGCGCTCGAGGCGGAAGGCCAGAAAGTCGACCTTGTGCAGTATCCGCCGGATACGACCGACTTTTCGCCGCTGCTTACCCGCATCAAGGGCATGAAGCCCGATATCGTGCATTTCTGGTACAATGGCGATTCAACGCTCACCGCTTTCCCGCAGGCTCTCAAGCTCGGCGTGGCGCCGTCCTATTTCCTGTTCGGCGTCGATCCGGGCATCTATCAGGAGCGCAGCCTGAAGGCTGATGTGCCGGTGACGCTGAGCTGCGTGCCGGTCTGCTGGGGTTCATCGCCATACTCCGAAGTGAAGCAGTATTTCGACAAGTATTTCGGCCTCGGCGCCGCCAAGGGCCCGCAGTCCTCGGTCTCGCTGCTCTATTACGATTACTTCTTCTGGTACGCCAAGGCGCTGGAGAAGGTCGGCAAGATCGACGATCCGGACGCGGTGGTCGCGGAGCTCCTGAAGTCGGACTACAAGGGCGTCGTGTCGCCGGTGCCGCTTGTATTCAACAAGCACCACCAGGTCACCTTCGCCACCGAGGTTTGCATGGTCGAGCCCAACACATCCGACCAGTTCAAATGCGCGGTCGAGCAGCCGCCGGCCGCTCCGCCGCCCGGCGACAACGGCGGCTGAACCGGCCCCCGACAAAATCCGACATCGGGATGGGCGGCGAGGTTCCGCCCATCCTCCCCTTGCAGGCTCGCCACCCGGATTTGATTATGGACATTTTTGTGCAGCAACTGGTGAACAGCCTCTCGGTTGCCAGCGTCACCATTCTCATCGGCATCGGCATCACGCTGATCTTCGGTCTCGCCGGCATCGTCAATTTCGCGCATGGCGAGTTCCTGATGGTCGGCGGCATGGCGACCTGGTTCATGGTCGGCATGGGCATGAACTTCTTCGTGGCCCTTGTGCTCGCCGGACTGCTGGTCGGCGCGTTCGGCTTTGCCGCCGAAAGATGCCTGTTCCGCTTCACGCTCGACCGGCCGATGAACGGCTTCATCATGTCGATCGGCCTCAGCGTGATCCTGCAGCACGCGGTCATCCGCGTGTTCAACGAATTCCAGAAAAGCATCACCGACCCGGTCGGCCTGGTCTGGACGATCGGCGGCGTCGACATCATCGCCATGCGCGCGATCGTCGTCGCGATAACGGCCGTCATCGTGGCGATCACCTATTTCGGCATCTCCCGCAGCCGCTATGGGATGGCGTTGCGGGCGAGCGTTGCGGACCGCGACACCGCCGAGCTGATGGGCATTCCGGTGCGCCGCTACGTCACCGGCGTCTTCATTTATGGCAGCCTGCTTGCCGGAATAGGCGGCGCCTTGATGATCTCGCTGTTTCCGATCACACCGTTTACCGGCAGCGTCATCATCATCCGTGGTTTCGCCGTCTCGCTGATCGGCGGCCTCGGCAATGTCGGCGGCGCGGTCGTCGGCGGCCTGGTGCTCGGCTTGGTCGACGGTCTCAGCGCCGGCTACGGCTATCCGGAATGGACCGACGCCTATTCGCTGGTCGTGATGATCCTGATCCTGGTGCTGCGGCCGCAGGGCCTGCTCGGCGGCACGCTCGGCCCCAAGGCATCGTGAGATGTCGATGCCAGTGACCGACAACAGCGCCGGCAAGACAGGCGCCGCGCCAGAAGGCGCCAGAGCACGGGATCGCCTGGCGCTTCTGACGGCGGACAACGCCGCCGTTCCCCTGCCGGCCGGCGTCCAGGCGATCACGGCCATCCTTTTGGCGGTGCTGCTCATCGCCTTGCCCTGGCTCGGCCTCGGCTACCGCTTCCTGTCGATCGCCATCACCACGCTCTATACGGCGATCGGGCTCTACGGCCTCGGCCTGCAGTTCGGCCAGGCCGGCATCATGTCGGTCGGCCATGCGGCGCTGATGGGCGTCGGCGCCTATGCCTCGGCGATCCTGTCGGTGCAGCTCGGCCTGGGTTTGTGGGCATCGCTGCCCTTCGCCATGGCGCTGTCGGCGATCGTCGGCGGCGTCATCGGCCTGCCGACGCTGAGGGTCGGCGGCCAGCATTACATCATCATCACCTTCTGCTTCTGCGCGCTGTTCGTCATCGTGCTGACCAATGGCGGCACCTTCACCGGATCGGCGACCGGCCTCGACGTCGACTCGGTGACACCCTTGCCTGGCATCAATTTCGACAAGCTCTCCAACAATTACTACCTGGTCCTGGCGGCGCTGTTCCTGGCGGTTGTGGCAACCTATCTCATCGGCAATTCGCGCTACGGGCGGACGTTGCGGGCCATCCGCGAGAACGAGCAACTGGCGCGTTCGGTCGGCATCAATGTCGACCTGCACAAGCTCGGCGTGCTGATGGTCTCGGGCCTGTTCGCGGGCCTCGCCGGGGTGCTGCAGCTCTACTATCTGCGCCACATCTCGCCGACACTGTTCGGCGCGTTTCCCAGCCTCTACCTCGCGCTGATGGTCATGCTGGGCGGCGCCCGCTATCTCTACGGGCCGCTGATCGGCGCGGTCGTCGTCAATTTCCTGCCCGAGGTGCTGAACCTCGATCCGGTCGATTCCCGCATCGCATACGGCGTCTGTCTGCTCCTGGTAATCCTGCTGCTGCCGGGCGGCGTCGGCGCCGGCATCAAGAACATCTACTGCGCGATTACCGGCGGCTTCGAGACGCAAAAGCAAAGAGGTTCGAATGGCCGCGCTTGAGGTGAGGAGCCTGCGCAAGCAGTTCGGCGGCGTCGTCGCGCTCAACGGCATCGATCTCGACATCGACACCGACCGTGTCGTCGGTATCGTTGGCCCTAACGGCTCCGGCAAGACAACTTTGTTCAACGTCGTCACCGGCGTCCATCCGGCGACCGGCGGCACGGTGTTCTGGCATGGGCAGGACATCACCAATATCGGCGCGCATCGCATCGCGCGAAAGCGGCTGGTGCGGACGTTCCAGCAGGCGATGTCGTTTCCGGGCCTGACCGTCGACGAGAACGTCCGGATCGCCTGGGAGCAGGGCAGGAAGGGAGACGGCCGCTGGGCGTCACCGGGCATGATCCTCGAGTTTGTCGGCCTGGCGCCGCTTAGCAAGGCGATTGCGGGATCGCTGCCCTTCGGCAGCCTGAGACGCCTTGGGCTGGCCGTCGCGCTCGGTGTGTCGCCCGAACTCCTGCTCCTGGACGAGCCCGGCGCCGGGCTGAACGACAGCGAAGCGCAGGCCTTCGCGGCGGTCATCGCGCAGCTGCCGCCGCAAGGCATCGGCGTGTGCCTGATCGACCATGACATGGACATGATGTCGGAGCTTTGCGACCGGCTTGTCGTGCTCGACTTCGGCACCAAGATTGCGGAAGGCCCGCCGGGCGAGGTGCTCGCCGATCCCAAGGTCCGCGAGGTCTATCTCGGTCCCGACAAGAAGGCGGCCGCGTCATGAGCCTGCTTGCCGTCGAGCATGTCGACACCGGCTACGGGCCCGTCGCCGTCAATCGCGACGTCTCGCTCGCGGTCGGCCAAAACGGGATCGTCACCATTCTGGGACCCAACGGCGCCGGCAAGACGACGCTGCTGCGTTGCATCGCCGGCGTGGTGAAGCCGCGGCGCGGCACGGTGACCTTCGAGAGCCGCGACGTCACCAAGCTTCACGCCGACGAAAAAGCAACGCTCGGCATCGTGATGGTGCCGGAAGGCCGCCGTGTGTTCGCCGACATGAGTGTGCGCGAGAACCTTTTGCTCGGCGCCTACTGCCGCAACGACCGGGATGCTATCGAAGCCGACATCGCCTTGATGGAAAGCTATTTCACCATCCTTGCCAAGAAGCGCGGCGCCAAGGCCGGGACGCTCAGCGGAGGCCAGCAGCAGATGCTGGCCATCGCGCGCGGCCTTATGGCCAGGCCACGCATCCTGTTGCTCGACGAGCCGTCGCTCGGGCTATCGCCATTGCTGGTCTCGGAGCTGCAGGGCATCATCATCGACGTGCGCGAGAAGTTCCGCGCCGCGGTGCTGCTCGTCGAGCAGAACGCCGGACTGGCACTCTCGGTGGCCGAGCAAGGCTATCTCATGAATTCCGGGCGCATCGTAGCTTCAGGCGGCATCGAAGAGTTGCAACAGTCGTCGGTCATGCAGGAGCTCTATCTCGGCAAGAGGGCACGGCAGAACCAAAGTTCCTCGCAGGCTTAATATTCGCAGTGTCTAACGGCGATAGCCCGAAGGGGGCGCGTGAAATAAAAGCAAATCACAATCCGGCAGCGACCTCTTGGATGAAGTCCAGAAACGCTCTGACCTTTGCAGGGGGTAGATGGCGCGAGGGATGGTAGGCATAGAGTGGATAAAGCTCCTCCGACCAATCCGGCAAAATCCGCACCAATTCGCCGCGTGCTATGAAGGGCGCGAGACCCACGGCAAGGCTCTGGAACACCCCTTGACCCGCCACGCAGGCGGAGACCGCGACGGAAGGATCGTCGAGCACCAGGCGGCTTGTGACCTTGACCTCAACGATCTCGCCGCCGCGATAGAATTCCCACGAAAATGGCAGTCCCGTCTGAGGATCGCGGAAGAGCAAAGCCTCGTGATGGACGAGGTCATGAGGCGAGCGCGGCTCGCCATGACGATCGAGATATACCGGCGCGGCGACCGTCAGGATCGGCGTTTCGAGGAGTTTTTGTACGATGAGCGTTGAATCGTCCGGGGGGCCGAAGCGTACCGCGACGTCTATCCCCGCCATCATCTCCTCGCGATAGTTGCTTGTGGATAGATCGAGTTGCAGCATTGGATAGCGTGCCAGGAACTGCCTAAGCGTCGGCGCGAGCACCATGCGCGCGAACCAGGGATCGACTGATACGCGCAGCCTGCCGCGCACGACCGCAGCGGCACCTGCCACCTCGGCTGCCGCCTCGTCGAGGCCGGCAAGCAATGGCATTACCTGCGCATGGAAGCGCCGCCCTTCTTCGGTGAGGCTTACCTCGCGCGGATTGCGGTCGAAGAGGCGGACGCCGACCCTCGCTTCCAGGCGCGCCACCGCCCGGCTCACGCCTGAGGGCGTTACGCCGAGCATTTCGGCCGCCCGGGCGAAATTCCCGGCCTCCGTCACCGCCGCAAGGACGCCGACGCCGGTGAGGAGCCGCGTGTCGAAAACCATTCCTTCTCCTTACCGTCCACTAACGGACGCCACCTCGAAACCGCAATGATTTTGAGTCACCGTAGCACTGATCTTAATGCGCGTGAATCACGTTATATCTCGGCATACACACGGCTCCATTGTCGGGTGAGCAGCCATCGGCCGCCCTCCTGAGAACCTTCAAAGGAGCCAGTCATGAACCAGTTGACACGCAGAACCATTCTCCAGCGCGGAGGCCTGCTCGGTGCCATTCTGGCGCTCGACACCGTAAGCCCCGCTCTGGCTGCAACGAAGCCCGTCGCATCCCTTCTGAGCGCGAGCGCAATCGACGCCGCCTTGCGCGCCGGCGTCTCCCGTGACGACGTCTCCGGCGTCGTCGCCATGGCAGCCACCCGCAATGGCCTCGTTTACGAAGGCAGCTTCGGCAGGTCGAACGTTGCGACCGGCGCGCCGATGACGGCCGACACGGTGTTCTGGCTGCTCTCCATGACCAAGGCCTTCACGGCCACCGCCTGCATGCAGTTGATCGAACAGGGCCGCATCGACCTCGATGACGACGCGGCCAAGTATCTGCCCGAACTTACCGCGCCCCAGGTCCTTGAAGGCTTCGCCGCCGACGGTGCGCCGCGCCTGCGCCCCGCCAAATGCGCCATCAAGGTGCGGCATCTGCTTACCCACACCTCCGGCTTCACCTATTCGGTCTGGAGCGAGGCGCTGAGCCGCTACGAGCAGGTCACCGGCATGCCCGACATCGCCACCTGCAAGAATGCCGCCTTCACGGCGCCGCTCGAATTCGATCCCGGCGAACGCTGGGAATACGGCATCAGCATGGATTGGGTCGGCAAGCTGGTGGAAGCCGTCTCGGACCAGTCGCTGGAAGTCTATTTCCGCGAAAACATCTTCGCGCCGCTCGGCATGCGGAACTCCGGTTTCCTGATCGGGAGCGAACAGAAGAAGCATGTCGCCACCTTCCAGAACCGGCGCGCAGATGGCGGGTTGGAGCCGGCGCCGTTTGAGATGCCGCAGCGGCCGGAATTCTTCATGGGCGGCGGCGGCGCCTTCTCGACCCCGCGCGACTACATGACGTTCCTGCAGGCCCTGTTGAACGGCGGGACGCTAAATGGCGCGCGTATCCTCCGTCCGGAGACGGTCTCGCTGATGATGCAGAACCAGATCAGCGAACTGAACGTCCACGAGATGCGCTCGGCGCATCCGTCCTATTCGCGCAGCTTCGACCAATTCCCCGGCCAGCCGCACAAATGGGGCCTCTCCTTCGACATCAACACGCAGCCTGGGCCGAACGGCCGCTCTGCGGGCAGCATCTCATGGGCCGGCCTGCTCAACTGCTATTTCTGGCTCGATCCGGTCAAGCATGTCACCGGCGCGCTCTTCACACAGATCCTGCCCTTTTACGACGAGCGGGTCGTCGCCCTCTACGGTGCCTTCGAGCGCGAGCTCTATGCCGGACTCGCCTGAGTCGGCGCGATCCCAACCAAAGGAGAACCGATATGTTTGCAATCACCGGAATCACCGGCAAAGTCGGCGGCGCCTTGGCGCGCACTTTGCTTGCCGACGGGCTTTCCGTCCGCGCCGTCTTGCGCGACGAGGCTAAGTCTGGGCCATGGATCAGACAGGGCTGTGAGGTCGCCCTTGCCGAGATGAATGATGCGGAGGGCCTCACAGCCGCCTTCCGCAGTGTCGAGGGCGTCTTCATCCTGCCGCCGTCGGAATTCGATCCCGAGCCAGGCTTTCCCGAGGCGCGGCGCGTGATCGCGGCGCTGGCGGCGGCCCTCATCGCGGCCCGTCCCGGCAAGGTGGTGTGCCTGTCGACCATCGGCGCCGACGCTGCGCACGAGAACCTGCTGACCCAGCGCACCCTGCTTGAGGAAGCGCTCGGCGAGCTCGACTTGCCGATAACCTTCCTTCGGCCCGCCTGGTTCATGGAGAATGCGCTGTGGGACGTTGCCGCCGCGCGTGATGAAAGCGTGCTGCGCAGCTGCCTGCAGCCAGCCGACAAGGCCTTCCCGATGGTCGCGACGCAGGATGTCGGGCGCACCGCAGCTGCGCTCTTGCGCGAGGACTGGACCGGAACGCGGATCGTCGAGCTGGAAGGGCCTCAGCGCGTGTCGCCAAACGACCTCGCCCATGCCTTCGCCAAGGCGCTGGACCATCCGGTGCGGGTCGAGATCGTGACGCGCGACAGTTGGGAAGCGCTCTTCCGCGGGCAAGGCACGCGCAATCCGCTGCCCCGAATTCGCATGATCGACGGCTTCAACGAGGGCTGGATCGCGTTCCGCGACGACGGCAGGTCGGCGATGAATGGTACCGTGACACTCGAAGACGTTGTCACGGACCTCGTCGGCCAGAACTGCTCCGAGGCGGCTGGCTGAGGTCGATAGCTGCGGGCACGAAACACCGGCGGTGCAGCGTCCCCCCGAAGCATCAACTCAGAAAAGCGAGTTCATGGACACCATCATCACAAGGGGCGTCGCAATCCCTCGGCTCGGCCTCGGTACTTTCCGCGTGCCGGGGGCAGACGCCCAGCCGGTCGTCGAGAGCGTCTCCTTCTCGGGCGGCCCGTCGGTGACAATCAAGTCGCACCACAATGTCGGCGGCCTGCATGGACGTCGGCCCCCGGTCGTTGAAGCCGACGAGGGCGCCAACGTCGAGCTTGGGCGAAGCAGACACCCGACTTGCGTTGTCGGGTGCAAAGCCGTAAGACCTGCACGTCGCGAAAAACGACGCCCGCATCACTGGGCTTCGCGCATACGCCGACCGTTTCGCGGTCGGCCAGCGGCTCCAACAGCACGAGCCTGACGACAGATTGGGCTCCCGATTTCGTGCTCCGTCGGCACGGATCGCAAGACATGGAGCGCGCTATGCAGTATCCCATCACGATTGTGGGCGCAGGTTTGGGTGGCCTCACCCTGGCCCGCATTCTCAATCTCAATGGCATCGCCGCCGTGATCTACGAGGCAGAGGCATCGCCCAGCGCCCGCGTGCAGGGCGGGCTGCTCGACATGCATGAAGCTACCGGCCAGCATGCTCTGAGGGTGGCCGGTCTGTTCGAGCAGTTCGAGCGGCTGGTGCGTCCCAGCGAGGACGCGAAGCGCGTCGTCGATCGAGATGGCACAGTGCTGCTCGACAAGCCCGGTAATCCCTTCAGCAAGCGCCCGGAGGTGGACCGCGGTGAGCTGCGGAAGATGCTGATCGATGCCCTGCCGCAGGGCACGATCCATTGGGAACACAAGGTCGCGTCGGTGTCGTCGAGAGGCGACGGCCGAAACGAGCTCCGATTCGTCGACGGCACTGGCACGACGACGTCGCTGCTCGTAGGCGCCGATGGCGCGTGGTCGAGGGTGCGGCCGCTCTTGTCCCAGACGAAGCCTGAATATTCCGGGACCTGCTTCATCGAGACGCATCTGTCGGCGGACGATCCGCGCAGCGTCGCAAACGCTGAGATCATCGGCACAGGCACGCTGATGGCAGTGGCGCCGGGCAAGGGCATTCTTGCCCATCGCAACGCGGACGGCAGTGTTCACGTCTATGTCGCGATCAACAAGCCGGAAAGCTGGGCATCAAGCATCGACTTCACGGAGGCACGCGCCGGTCTCGCCCGGGTCGCCGAGCAGTTCGACGGTTGGGCCGCACCGCTGGTCGCGCTGATCACAAACACCGATATCTCGCCCGTGATACGGCCGATCTACGCGCTGCCGGTCGACCATCGCTGGCGTCACGTGCCAGGCGCGACGCTGCTCGGCGATGCCGCGCACCTAATGTCTCCCTTCGCTGGTGAAGGCGCCAACTTGGCGATGTATGACGCCGCTGAGCTGGCTGTTGCGATCGCCGTCAAAAACGACAACGAAGCCGCCATCGCCGAATACGAACAGCGTCTGTTCCCTCGCAGCACCAGCGTTGCGCAAACCAGCGCGCAGAACCTCACTCGGTTCTTCGGACCCGAGGCTCCTCAGAGCGTCGCCGACCTCTTCAGCGCCTTGGGCTGAGAGATATGGCCCAAAACGTAGGCTCGAACCCCCCTCGATCGCCGCTTCGGAAGTTTGGTCGGCACAGCACCTTTCGAGACAATAGGCTGTTTCGATCTTTCCAGCGAATTTCGAGGAGTTGATGTTGGAGCGCGACCTGTCACGAGCGTCTTGATGGTCAATTGGTCTTCAATTGACCGACACGGTTCTCGGCAATCCAGCGGGCAGCCAGCACCAGCGCGCCCATGCTGAAATCCTTACCGTGCTTGGCGACCATTTCTTCCGACAGTTTGGCGAGCCGTTCGAAGAATTCATCCTTGCTCTTGTCCTCAGGGGTAAGTTCGGTCTGCATCCTTCTTCTCCTGTCGCTTGCGGCCCGCATTGGCCTATTTGAACATCTGGGCGGGAAAGGTGATGATCGCGGCGGTACCGTCGACGGTGCCTAGCGCCAGGTGCCGTCCGTCGCCGGACCAAGCAAGCGCGGTCACCGCGCTGCCCAGGGGTCTGACGAGGAGTTCGTCCCGCGTTCCGATCTGGGCGACGGTGATCCGACCGTTGGCATAGCCGGCCGCAATCAGTTTCTTCTGCGGATGGGCGGCCACGGCCTCGACCGGAACCAACCCGGCGCGGCCCGTCTCCAGAGCGCCGGAGGTTTCGCCGTCAAGTGGCGGCGCGGTCATCGACCAGCCGGCAATCCGGAATGCGCCCGACGCAAACAGCGCGTCCCCCGGCGCGCTCCAGCATACCGTCCGGACTGACGATGGAAATCCCGCCACGATTGCAGTTCGGTCATCACTTGCGCTGACCAGAGCAAGGCCTCCGGTTTCGAGCCCACAGGCCAGCCAGGCGCCGTCGCCACTCCAGCAAATTGACATCGGGTGCGCTGAAAAGGCGAAATCGCGCATCGGGGTGGGCTCGCCTTCGACCATCCAGGTCGACAACCTGTGCTCCTGACCGCAGGCAAGCCTCCTCCCGCCTGGTGAGAAGGCAAGCGCGTCCGTGGATGGTGGCGCGTCGCGTTGCAGCCTCACTGCTTCGATCCCGCCGCGCGCCAAAAAGATGTCCTGCCCGCTGCTGACGGCCACCATGCCCGTCCGAGGACTATAGTCGATTGCGACGGCAGGTCCGGCGATCTTGACCAGCGTCTCCATCACAGAGCCGTCCGCGTTCAGCCGGGCCACATCGCCGGCCGCCGTCCCGACGAGAAAATCGGACCCAAGATAGCTTGCGAGCGGAACATCGCCATCAGCCAGAACGGCGGTCGCTACCAGTGGCACTGGCGGCTTTTCCCTTGGGCGGATCGTCGTTTGGCCGAGATCGCCGCTCACCCTGATCCGCTGCTCCGGCGGTTCCTGGTCCGCGACTGCCGCTATGGCAACCGTTCCATCGATGCACGTGAAGGCGACGGTCGAGCCATCGGCGCTGAAGCGCAGATCGGCGATCGCCGATGGACGGCACCAGCTTCTCGCCAGCAGGTCGAACAAGGTGAGGTTCTGTATCGCGTGCTGGTTCATGGCCACTCCCTTCGTCAGTTCACGGTCTTCGCCAGGCGACGGTCGACATCGTCAATGTCACCTTCGGCGGCCGCGATACGTTCCTCGCACGCCGTGCATGCGTTCCTGAATGCCGCGGCACTCTCCTCGGCTTCATGCAAGTCCTGCACCAGTTGCGCGTTCGTGCCGCGTCTGCCGATCTCGAGTTCCAGGCGCAGCACATCCATCTCGACGCCGGCAAGTTTCTGGTTGAGACGCTGCGCCTCGGCGGTGAGCGCGCAGACGCTCGCGACGAGATCGAGGCGGCGGGCGAGCAGCGCGTCACGGCTTTCGGTTTGCCCCATCGGACCCTCCTGTCACTTTTCGTTTCCAGGCACCGGACCTGGCGGTTGCTCGAATGCCGCCAGCAGCCCGGGCAGTGTGCCGGCCTGTGACTGGAACTGCTTTTCGGCCGTCTCGATGTGGCTCTTGAGCTGGTCCCAGATGTCGACGCGCATCATCGCAGTCGTGTCCCCGGTGAGGCGCTCGATTTCTTCGACGCGAAACTGGCGCGACAGCGAAACGCCGGAAAATACGAAGTCGCGCAGCAGGATGGCGTGGCTCTCGATGAACAGATGGATCATCGGATGCGTTTCGGCGGTGACGCCGCGGGCCGCAAGTTCGGCCCGGATGAAGCTCTGGAAGTGGCTCTGCAGGCGCAATTGGCTCTCGCCCATGAAACGCATGACAAACACCAGATCACGGGGCATCAGCCTTACCAGATCGCCGGCAACGCCGTCGGACAGATCGGATGTTGGCGGCGGACGGCTCCGGTTGTCCCTGTCGTTCGGCATAGCCTCTCTCCTGCTGAGCCGCATGGGCCGTCACGTTGAAATAATAGAGTGACCAGAAGAATTGAATAGATGTCGTGTATTTTTCTGCATGCTGCAGGTGCTAAGTAAATATATTGCAATTGCGAATAGAAGAAAATCATTACAGCCGTAAGTTACAATTGTAAAATAACGTTACAGTTGATGGCGATCTCTGCCGTCGAAATGCGCGTGGGTTGTTTCCAGCGGCCGGATGCGCCCTTATTTCCAAACTGGCACGGTGCTTGCTTTGTCTATTTCCATAAGAAGCCCATCGCGCTCTCGTCGCGGTGCTAAAAGAACGAAGGAACGGAGGAAGCAGGTCCGCTTCGATACGCCATCGCAAGTGCGGTTGGCGTAGCGAGCCGCGCCAGACCCCTCACAAACCTTTGCCGCGATCCACTTGAACAGCCGGCCGTCGGTCGCGCCTGAATGCGCAACCCTTTGTCGTGCCGTTCGCACTCTCACTGGCGGCGCTGTTTGCCGTCTCACGCCCGGATCAAGGGATCCGCGGCTCAAACCTGGTGGAGGCTTATGACGATGTCGTCTTTGACGCTCAACAAGATTACCTCGCAACGCGGCATTTCCGTAGGCGAGGCGACGAAGAAGATTTCCGACCTCGGTTGGAACCCGACCTATGTCCAGGAAGCGATGACGTTTCCGACCGACTACAAGATCGCCAAGGCGCCGCGCGATCCGATGAAGCAGGTGCTGCGCTCTTACTTCCCCATGCAGGAGGAGAAGGACAATCGCGTCTATGGCGCGCTCGATGCCGCTCTTCGCGGCGACATGTTCCGCAATGTCGAGCCGCGCTGGGTGGAATGGATGAAGCTCTTCCTCGCCATCATTCCCTTCCCGGAAATCTCCGCCGCCCGTTCGATGGCGATGGTGGCGCGGCTGGCGCCGGGCGAAGATCTCAGGACCGGCTTCACCATGCAGATGGTCGACGAGTTCCGCCACTCCACGATCCAGATGAACCTCAAGAAGTGGTACATGGAGAACTACATCGATCCGGCGGGCTTCGACATCACCGAGGAAGCCTTCGGCAAGTGCTATGCGACGACCATCGGCCGCCAGTTCGGCGAAGGCTTCATCACCGGCGACACGATGACGGCCGCGTGCATGTACCTGACCGTCGTGGCCGAGACGGCGTTCACCAACACGCTCTTCGTCGCCATGCCCTCGGAGGCCGCCCGCAACGGCGATTACGCGCTGCCGACCGTGTTCCTTTCGGTGCAGTCCGACGAGAGCCGGCACATCGGCAACGGCCACTCGCTGCTGATGGCCGCGCTGAAGGAGCCTGAGAACCACCTGCTGCTCGAGCGCGACATGCGCTACGCCTTCTGGCAGAACCACGCCATCGTCGACGCCGCCATCGGCACCTTCATCGAATACGGCACCACCAATCGCGACAAGAACAAGGAATCCTACGCGGAGATGTGGCACCGCTGGATCTACGAAGACTACTATCGCACCTACATGCTGCCGCTCGAGAAGTACGGCATCAAGATCCACCATGACGATGTCCAGGCAGCCTGGGAGCGCATCACCAAGAAGAACTACGTCCATAAGGTCGGCCAGTTCTTCGCGGTCGGCTGGCCGGTCAACTTCTGGCGCATCGAGGCCCAGACCGACAAGGACTTCGAGTGGTTCGAGCACAAATATCCGGGCTGGTACGCCGAGTTCGGCGACTTCTGGAAATGGTATGCCAAGCTCAGCCACAAGGGCGAGAAGGTACTCTTGTTCAACAGCGATGTCGGTTACGTCTATCCGCACCGCTGCTGGTCCTGCCTCGTGCCTTGCCTGATCCGCGAGGACATCGTGGTCGACGAGATCGACGGACAGCTGCATACCTTCGCCCACGAGCTCGACCGCTGGACCGCTGTCGAAGCCTTCGCCGACGAGTATCAAGGCCGTCCGACGCCCGCGATGGGCCGCTTCAGCGGCAAACGCGAGTGGGAGACGCTCTATGACGGCTGGGATCTCGCCGATGCGATCAAGGACCTCAACTTCGTCCGTTCCGATGGCAAGACGCTGATCCCGCAGCCGCATTTGCGCTTCGGCGCCGACGAGCAGTGGACGCTCGACGACGTGCGCGGCAACGTCCTCGGATCGCCGCTCAAGGCGCTTCGCGGCATGTCGCCGGCCGATCGTGAGAAGCATCTGGCCGAGTATCGGGCCGGCTTCACGATCACGCCCTTCAACTGACCATACGAGCGCGGGGGCCGGGTTCCGACCCCCGCGACATTCCAGAGGAAGGCCATCTCCTGTCCTGCGGACGGGCCGGAGAGGAATTGGGAGGTTATCGATGACTGGTGCTCACACCGTGCGCCTGGAGCCGGTCGGCGTCGAGTTCGAGGTCGAAAACGGCGAGACGGTCCTGAACGCGGCATTCCGCCAAGGCATTGCGCTGCCGCATGGCTGCAAGGAAGGGCAATGCTCGGCCTGCAAATGCGTGCTGCTCGAAGGCGAGGTCGACATGCTGAAATACTCGACCTTCGCCCTCAACGACACGGAGAAGGATACCGGGCACATCCTGTTGTGCCGGTCCATCGCCTATTCCGACATGCATGTCGAGCTTCTCAACTACGACGAGGAGGTGCTGGCGAAATCAATCGCGGTGAAGACATTCAAAGGCCGGATCTCAAAATTCGAACATCTGACCCATGACATCCGCGGCATCGAGATCGAGCTCGGCTCGCCGATAAAATTCTGGGCTGGGCAATATGTCGACATCACGGTCACCACGCAAAAAGGGGAGACGATTACGCGCTCGTTCTCCATGGCAAATACGCCGGACCAAACCCAAAAACTTTCCTTCATCATCAAGAAATATCCCGAAGGAAAGTTCTCCGGAGAGCTTGATTCCGGAGGCATCCGCGTCGGAGCCGAAGTCACTGTCGCCGGACCCTATGGAACCTGCTTCCGGCGGGAGGAACGGCAAGGTCCCCTGATCCTGGTCGGCGCCGGCTCCGGCATGTCGCCGGTTTGGTCGATCCTCAACGATCACCTGAAGAGCGGCGAGAAGCGGGACGTGTTCTTCTTCTACGGCGCGCGGACCCCGACCGACCTGTTCTATCTCGACAGGATCGCCGAGCTTGCCGGCCGGCACCCGGAGCTGAACTTCATCCCGGTGCTGTCGCATGTGAATGGCGAGGCGTGGGACGGCGAGCGCGGCTTCGTCCACCAGAGCGTCGATGCCAAGCTCAAGCAACTGGCGGTCGACGGGCAGGGCGACGTCTACGCCTGCGGTCCGCCGCCCATGATCGATGCGCTGCAGCCGGTCCTGTTCATGAACGGCTTCGAGAGCGAACGCATCTTCTTCGACCGGTTCACCACGTCGTCCAGCGCCACCCCGGGCCATTGAGACGGCCCGGAGCCAGCGACACCAAAGCAACTGCAACAAGGGAGTGAAGACAATGGTAGCAACGTCGAGTTCAGTCGGATCGGGAGCCGCGGGAGCCGCGATCTTCGCCGATTCCGACAGCCGCAAATATCGGTATTTCGATCCGAAAGGCCAGCGCGCCACCCATTACGAGGATGTCACGGTCGACGTGCAGCCCGACCCCGAGCGCTACCTGATCCAGGACTGGATCATCTCCTTCTCGAACGGCAAGGGCGCCTACATCAAGGACAATACGGCTGCCAAGAGCTCGAACTGGCATGCCTTCCGGGCTCCCGACCAGGAGTGGGAGCGCACGCATTATCAGCGCCAGTCGAAAATCGAGACGATGGTGCAGAGCGTGATCACCAATGCCCGCCGTGCCGGCGCGCCGAAGACCTTCGACAAGGTGTGGGCCAAGCTCCTGCAGGCGCATCTCGGAGCGTGGAAACATGCCGAGTTCGGCCTAGGCACTTCGCTGATGCAGGCGCAGCGCTACGGCTACACGCAGATGATCAACAACGCCACGCTGACCAATTCGTCCTACAAGCTGAGGCTCGCCCAGGACATCACGCTCTATCTCGCTGAGATCGGCATGGACATCGCCGGCTGGGACGACGAACTCGGCAAGAAGCACTGGCTGGAGGACGGTGTCTGGCAGGGCACCCGCGAGGCGGTCGAAACCATCATGGGCACGACCGACTATCTGGAGCAGTACTTCGCCATCAACATCGTGTTCGAACCGCTGGTCGGCGAACTGTTCCGCTCCGGCTTCCTGATGCAGGCCGCGGCCGCCAACCACGACTTCATCACACCGCCGGTGATCTCGGCGGCCGAAGCCGACTACGAGCGCAACCTCGCCAACACCATCGACCTGGCCTACCTGCTTGCCAATGACGAGAAGCATGGCGCGGCGAACAGGAAGCTCTTCCAGGGCTGGGTGAACAAGCACGGCGCGCTTGCCGACAAGGCAGCCACCGGCCTTCAGCCGATCTGGTCGATGCCGCATTCCAAGCCGATTTCCTTCACCGACGTTCGCGCCCAATCCGAGGAACGGATCGGCCAGATCCTCGGCGAACTCGGCCTCAAGCGCTGAACAGGGAGAAGACCAACATGTCAGTAGCAGCACGCGACGCCTCGCAGTCCAACATCTTCAAATCGATGAAGGACATCACCTTTGAGCAGACGATTTCGCACCAGTGCGGCGTCACCATGAACGACTCGGTCGAGGCGCGCGCCATCGCCGAATTCATGGGCAAGAAGCCGGGGGTTATCGTCACTTACCAGCCGGCCATGATCCGCATCGACGGCAACGGCAAGCTGATCTTCAAGATGGACGAGATCAGCGAATATCTCGGCCGCGACATGACCGCGGAGATCTTCGAGGTCAACACCTCTACCCACTACGGCCGCATGGTGCGCGTCGACGACAACACCGTGATCCTGTTCGGAAACATGGACGAGGTCTTCGAATACATCTGAGGAAGCCGGGCACCGGCGCGCCGCCCAATCGCGGCGCGCCCGCTCCATCAACAGGACGGCATCAACGCGACGATTGCGGAGGCAAGAATGTACAGGACACCTGAAGGCAAAGACATTTTCGTGGTCGATGGCCACACCCATTTCTGGGACGGCAGCCCGGAGAATCAGAGGAACATCCACGGCAAGCAGTTCATCGACTGCTTTTACGCCTATCATACGGGGCTGAGCCCGAAGGAGCAGCTTTGGGAGAAGGGCAAGTTCGAGAAATACAGCGCCGACGATCTCTATCGCGACCTGTTCATAGACGGTCCGGACGACGTGGCGATCGTCCAGTCGACCTATCTGAAGGATTTCTACAAGAACGGGTTCAACACGATCGAGCGCAACGCGGAGGTCGCCAAGCGCTACCCGGAGCGCTTCATCATCAATGGGTCCTTCGATCCGCGCGACGGCGAGAAGGCGCTGGAATACATCCACTTCATGAAGGAGACTTACGACGTCAAGGGCGTGAAGATGTACACGGCCGAGTGGAACGGCGCCTCCAAGGGCTGGAAGCTCACCGATCCCGATGCCTACAAGTGCTTCGAGCTCTGTGAAAAACTCGGCATCAAAAACATTCACGTCCACAAGGGCCCGACAATCATCCCGCTCAGCAAGGACGCGTTCGACGTGCACGATGTCGACCACGCGGCGACGGATTTCCAGGGCTTGAACTGGATCATCGAGCATTGCGGGCTGCCGCGCCTCGACGATTTCTGCTGGATCGCGACGCAGGAAACCAATGTCTATGGCGGCCTTGCCGTGGCGCTGCCCTTCATCCATTCGCGCCCGCGCTATTTCGGCGAGGTCATTGCCGAGCTGCTGTTCTGGATCGGGCCGGAAAAGATCCTGTTCGGCTCCGACTATGCGATCTGGACGCCGCGCTGGCTCGTCGAGAAATTCTGGGCGTATCAGATCCCCGAGGACATCGCCGCGGAACGCGGCGTGCAGCTGACCGACGAGATCAAGGAAAAGATCCTCGGCCTCAATGCCGCGCGCCTCTACGAGATCGACGTCGAAGCGAAGAAGAAGGCGTTCGCAAGTTCGCCCTTCAGCATCGCGGCGGAGTAGGGCCATGGCAACCGCCAGCGTTTCCGACAGCCGCGAGAAGGAACTCTGGCGGCGCCTTGGCGAGGTCAATGACCCGGAACTCGACGAACCGATCACCGAGATGGGTTTCGTCGAGCGCGCCGAGATGACGGGCGACGGCAGCGTGGAGGTCGATTTCCGCCTGCCGACCTACTGGTGCTCGCCCAACTTCGCTTTCCTCATGCTCGACGGCGTCCGCAAGGCGCTCGACCAGCTTTCCTGGTCGCCCGCCTATCGCGTGAAACTGCACGATCATATGTTCGCGGAGGAGGTCAATCGCGGCATCGAAGCCGGCAAGGCATTCGGCGACATATTCGCCGAGTTAGCCGCAGACGCGGATCTCGGCGCCGTGCGCGAAACCTTCAGGATGAAGGCATTCAAGCGCCGCCAGGAAGCGGTCCTGCGCGGACTTCGGCAGCACGGCCTGACGGATGTCGAAATCCTCGGCATGGACCTGCCGGCATACGATGCCGCCAGCTTCGAGCCGGGCGAGGCGGCCATGCAGAAGCCGCGGTACCGGGCAGCGCTGCTGGAGCGGTTTCCCGATCGCCGTATGGACGATCCCGTCTTCGTCACCTGGGAAGGGCGGCAAATTCCGCCTGCCGCGCTCAGTGCCCATCTCGCCGAGTTGCGCGGTGTGCGTGTCAACATGGAGTTCAACGGTGCGCTTTGCCGTGGGCTCAAGCAGACAAGATACAGGGAACTGAGCGTGGTCGAAGGCGAGCCGACGCTGGTCGACTTCATCATGGATCGCGTGCCGGCGCGAAACGCGCCGGCCGTCTAAGCAGCGTCGAAAGCAACGGCCTCCCTCGCACGAGGCCCCCAACCAACAACCCGCCCGTAAGGCGGAAGGAGGAATCATGCCTAAAATTATGCTTCACAATTCCGAGGCCCGCCGGGCCCTTGCCCGTGGCGTCTTCAGGCTGGCGGCGGCAGTCGAACCGACGCTCGGTCCCAAAGGCATGAACGCCATGATCGACCGGCCGATCGGAACGCCTATGGTGACCCGCGACGGCGTCAGCATCGCTTCCGAAATCGAGCTGCATGACCGTTTCGAGAACATGGGCGCGCAGGTCGTCCGCGAGGTGTCGATGCAGACCAACGAGGTCGCCGGCGACGGCACGACGACCGCCATCGTGCTCGCCAACGCGCTGATCCAGGGCGGCATCGAGGCCAATGAGCGCGGCGCCAAATCAGTCGATCTCTGCAAGGGCATCAACCTTGCCGTGGCGGCGGTCGTGACGGCCCTCAAGGCATCGGCCAAGCCCGCCAAGGGCAATGGCGTCCTCGCCTCGGTTGCCAACATCGCCGCAACCGATGCCAAGCTTGGCGCGCTGGTGGCGCAAGCGCATGAGCGCGTCGGCGCGGAAGGCGTCATTACCACCGATTTCAGCGTGACCACCGAGACCACCCTGGACGTGGTCGAGGGCATGTCCTTCGACCGCGGCTACCTCTCGCATCACATGGTGACGGACCAGGAGAAGATGGAGGCCGTGCTCGAGCGGCCCTTCATCCTGATGACCGATCTCAAGATCAAGGAGCCCACGGCGCTGGAGACTGCGCGCCGTATCGCCGACGAGGCGGGGCGCCCGTTGCTGATCGTCTCCGAGGAAGTGTCGCCGGAAGTTGTGGTCACGCTGCTGGGCAAGCAGGGGCCAGGCAAATACCTTGTCGTCCATCCGCCGGAATATGGCCATTGGCGAAAGGCCATGATGGAGGACCTGGCGATCATCACCGGCGGTAGGGTGATAGCCCGCGACCTCGGCGGCCGGCTGGAGGACATCACAGTCGACGATCTTGGGACCGCTGACCGGGTGAAAACCAGCTCATCCTACACCTCGATCATTCGCGGCGGCGGCGACCATGACGCGATCGCGGCGCGCCGCGCCCAGGTGCAGCGGCAGTATGAGGCCGCGCCGCCGAACATTGAGCAGGACAAGCTGCGCGAGCGCCTGGCCAAGCTCTCCGGCGGTACCGCGATCCTCTATGCCGGCGGCGTCACGCCGGTCGAGCAGAAGCGGACCATCCAGCTGATCGAGGACTCGCTGAATGCGGTGCGCGCGGCGTCCGAGGAGGGCGTGGTTGCCGGTGGCGGCTCGGCGTTGGCCCAGATCGCGCCGCTGCTCGACAAGGTGGCGACCGGTGTCGACGGCGATGTCGCCGAAGGCGTGCGCCTGGTTCGGTCGGTGCTGACACGGCCGCTCTGGCGCATCGCCGCCAATGCCGGCGCCGATCCCGAAGCCGTGGTAGCCGAGGTGACGCGCATCAACGGCGGCTACGGCTATAACGCATCCGCCGGCAGCTACCAGAACATGTTCGAAGCCGGGATCATCGATCCTGTCCGCGTCACCTACACCGCGCTGGCCAATGCCGCCTCCGTGGCGACGCTGATCCTGACCACCGAGACACTGATCGGCGATCTTGCCGAGGATGAGGACCCGACGGCCGGGCCGGCGCTCGGCGGCGGCGCGGAAAAGCTTGGCCGCGCCTGAAACAATTCCGGACCTGAAAGGACACGACGATGAAAGCCGCAAGACTTTACGAATACGACCCGCACATGAACGTCAAGCTCAAGATCGAGGAGGTCAAGGCGCCGACGATCACGGCCCCGGACGAGGTCATCGTGCGGGTAGGTGCCGCCGGCCTCTGCCGCACCGACCTCCATATCATTGAAGGTGTGTGGAAACCGACCATGGACCCCGACGGCAGCCTTCTGCCTTACATCATGGGTCATGAGAACGCCGGCTGGGTCGAGGAGGTCGGCAGCGGCGTCAGATCGGTCAAGCGCGGCGATGCCGTGATCTGCCATCCGTTCCGCTCTTGCGGCATCTGCCTCAACTGCCGGCACGGCGAGGATATGTACTGCGACAATGGCCAGTTCCCTGGGCTCGGCATGAATGGCGGCTTCGCCGAATATTTCATCACCAGTGAACGTTCGCTGATCAAGCTCAATGTCAATGTCACGCCGATCGAAGTGGCGCCGCTGGCAGATGCTGGCATCACCGCTTATCGCGCAGCCAAACGGGCGGCGAAGCTTTTGCGGCCGGGGAGCTACTGCGTCCTGCTCGGCATCGGCGGGCTCGGACACATCGCGCTGCAGTCGCTGCATGCGATTTCAGGCTGCCGGATAATCGCCGTCGATCGTGAGCCTGCCGCGCGCGTGCTGGCCAAGGATCTCGGTGCCGACTTCGTCCTCGATGGCGGGCCGAACGTCGTCGAAGAAGTAAAGGCGATCACTGGCGGCGGCGCCCATGTGGTCATCGATTTCGTCGGCGAGCTTGGCGTGGAAAACATCTGCTGGAAGATGGTGCGCAAGGGCGGCCAGCTGTTCGTGGTAGGCTATGGCGGCGCCGTCAACGTGCCGACCGCGCATCTGGTCATCGAGGAAATCAACATCGGCGGCAGCCTGGTCGGCAATTTCACCGAGCTCGTCGAGCTGATGGAGCTCAACGCCGACGGCAAGGTCAAGATGCACTACACCGAATACAATCTCGCCAGCATCAACACCGCGCTCGATGACTTCAAGAACCGGCGCTTCACCGGCCGCGGCGTCATTGTTCCCTGAAAACCTTGGGCCCGGATGGGCGCGGAAAGCCGCGGTATCCGGTCCAGGCGTCATAATCCGGAGAGGAAAAATGAACAAATACATCTGTGAATTCGTCGGAACCTTCGCGCTGGTCTTCTTCGGCTGCGCGACGGTTCTGTTCATGCGTTCCGAGGTCGGACTGCTCGGTGTTGCAATGGCCTTCGGCCTGTCGGTGATTGCGATGGCCTATTCGATCGGGCCGATTTCCGGCGCGCATCTCAACCCGGCGGTAAGCCTTGGCGTCTTCGTTTCGGGCCGGATGAAGTCCAACGATCTCGCCGGCTACGTGGTCGCGCAATGTCTGGGGGCGATCGCTGCCTCGGCGGTGCTCTACGTGATGGCGCAAGGCAAAGGCGGCGGCTATGACGTCGCCGCGAATGGTTTTGCCCAGAACGGCTGGTCGGCCTATTCGGCGACTTCGGCGTTCTTGTTCGAGGCAGTCGCCACATTCCTCTTTCTGCTCGTCATCTTGCGTGCCACCGCGGAGGACGGCGCGGGTGCTCTGGCTGGCCTGGCGATCGGTTTGACGCTGGTCATGATCCACCTCGCCGGCATTGCCGTGTCAGGGTCTTCGGTCAATCCGGCTCGCTCGCTAGGGCCCGCGTTGTTTGCCGGCGGAAGCGCGCTGTCGCAGCTCTGGCTCTATATCGTGGCGCCTTGCCTGGGCGCTGCCGCGGCCGGACTGGTGCTGCGCACCGGGATGATCGGCGCCAGCGAACCGGCACCGCAGCTCGCCTGATCGGCCGCTGCCTTTTTGTCGGTAAGAGTTCCCCAACCCATGGCGGAACGCCATGGGTTTCTTTTTGCTGCGTGTTCAGACGAAGCCGCGCCGGATGCCATATTGCTCGAGCTTGCGGTAGAGCGTTGGCCTGGAAATGCCCAGCCGCTGCGCCACCCGGCTGAGATTGCCGCCCTCCGCGGTCAGCGCATTCTTCAACGTTTGGTGTTCCGCCTCGGCTAGCGTGCCAGCGGGCTCTTCGGGGGAGACTGCCGTGTTGCTGCCCGGCTGCGGCTCGGAACCGCCATCCGTGATTTCCTCGGGAAGGTCGTGCAGTCCGATACCACGGCCGCGCGTCAGGACGTGCAGCCGTCCGACGAGGTTCTTCAGCTCACGCACATTGCCCGGCCACCGATAGGCGAGCAATGCAGCGACAGCTTCCTGCGAGAATTCCAGCGGCTCGTCGCCTGATGCAGCGGCGATCTTCCGGTTGAAATGTTCGATCAGCAGCAGCACGTCCTCGCCGCGATCGCGCAGCGGCGGCACAGTGATCGAGACGGCGCCGATCCGATAATAGAGGTCGCGGCGGAAACGACCCGCAGCGACTTCCTGCTTGAGGTCTCGATTGGTCGAGGCGACGAGCCGGACGTCGATTGGCCGGCCTCGGTTGTCGCCGATACGGTGGACCACGCGCTCTTCCAGGACACGCAACAGAAACGGCTGGATCTCGAGCGGCATCTCGCCGATCTCGTCGAGGCTGAGCACGCCGCCATTGGCAAGCTCGAAGACACCCGGTTTGCCGTCGCGTGATGCGCCGGTGAAGGCGCCGGCGACATGGCCGAACAGCTCGCTGCCGAACAAGTCCTTTGTGATAGCGCCGCAATTCATCGCGATGAACGGGTCATTGTCCGTACGCCGGCTGCCGGCATGGACGAGCCGCGCGAACAGCTCCTTGCCGACGCCGGTCTCGCCTTCGACCAGCAGTGAGGCGACGCTTTTCGATCGCGCGACGCGGCAGGCGACATCGACTGCGGCAAGCAGTGCCTCGCTCTCGCCGACTATCATTGCAGCTGCGTCTTGAAGATGCTTGTCCGCCTCCCGGTTGATCACGGTCAGGCTCGAAACTGTCGGCGCCGACGGGAACACCAGCGCCGCGCCGCGCAAGTCGCCATCGAGCTTGAGCGGTGTGATGTGGCAGGAGCGCAGATGAGCCGGCAGAGCCCTGGCGATATCGGCCTCCGAACCCGACGACGGAAGGTTCATCAGCCAGCGGCCGCGGCCCGCGTCTATCGGGCCGCTGGTCATTTCGGCCGCTTCGCCGTCGGGCAGGTTGTTTCGGTAGATCGCGCGCCCGCGATGATCGACGATCACCAGTCCATCTTTTCGGCGATAGCCGGGAGCCGAGGAAATGAAAGCTTCGAGCAGGCGTGTGCGCTGCTCCTGTTGCTGCTCTGCCAATGCTTTTTCGATCTGGCGGGCCGTGGCGGCGACAAGCGCGGTGTTGTGCGGTCGGAAGATCGGCGAGTAGCCTGACAAGTCGACGACCCCGACTATCTTGCCGTCCAGCGGATCGCGGATCGGCGCCCCGGCGCAGGTCCAGGACTTGATGCCGGCGCAGAAGTGCTCCGCCGCATGGACGAAAGTCGGTTCCCCGGTCCACAGGGCCGTGCCGATGCCGTTGGTCCCGACGGCGCCCTCATTCCATTTGCCGCCGATGGCCAGATGAATATCCATGCCGTCATGCAGGGTCTTCTTGTCGCCGATGGCATCGATCAGCACGCCGTCGCTGTCGGCAAGAACCAGCATCGCGCCGGTGCCCTCCAGCAACTGACCGATGGAGGCGAAGGATCGGCGCGCCGCCGAGAGCAGTTCGGCATTGGCCCGGGTCAGATACTCGATTTCGTCGCGATCGCTGCTCAGCGGCGCTTCGATCCCCTGAGCGTTGATGCCGCCGGTGGCGCTGCGATACCAGGAGTCGTGAATGAGGGAGCGGACGTGGCTTGGGCGGATCGGATCGCGGACACATTTGGGCTCGTCCGCCAGAAAATCTTCCCAAGCGCGCATGGTGGCGCGCTCGTCATAGTCGATGCTGCCCAGAGCGATTTGATTGCCGGCCAACGACGCACGCGTCGGAAGAGCATCGATCTTCATCTGATTAGGCCCAGGATCGCGTTTCATTCAGTCATTACGGAACCTTCGAGGCATGCCAATGCTGTATGCTGTCTTGGATCGGACGTGCCGAAGCCGGTCCAATCGCTTACCGGTCAATTGATGCCTAGTTTCGCGCCGATGTCGGTGGCGAGCTGTTCTTCGGAGTAGGTGGCGGTGAGGCGACGCCCGTCCATTTCGGCAAGCTTCGCGGCGACGGCTTCGTCGACCGGCGCGAAGTAGCCGTTCTGCTTGGTGGCCAATACGAAAATGTGCTCGCCGCCGCGATCGCGGATATCGCCGATATGATGAAGCTGACGGCCTGTGTCTTGATCCTTCGAGATCACACGCCCATTGAGGCTGACATGCACGGACGGGTTGGCCTCGGCCACAGATCCGGTTGCGCCGCCAACGTGAAAGATAAGGCCTTGAGCCTTCGGTTTCTGACGTGGCTGTTTCGAAGCTGAATAACCGCCGGCGCTGAGCTGGTCGGCAAGGCGCACGATGGTTGAGCGGTTCTGCTCAATCAGCCTTTTGACTTGAGCATCCTCGCGCCGCGGGCCATCCCGCTTGGAGATGATCTCGACCATGAATCCTCCCAGATTCGTCGGCAGTGCCGGTATGGCAATTTTTCTTGCTTGCAGCAGACCTTACACTGCCACAGTCGAGTCCGCCATTCATATTAGTTAGTGCCGAAATGGATGTCGTTGGTAGCAGGTGGCTGTTACACCGGGGTATTCGTAGGTTGAGCAATGCCCGTGTCATGCGCCTTGCTCTTCGATTCCGAGGGCTCGCTGTTGAATGAGTGTGCTGTTGCAGGAGACATTCTATTTCCCGTATCGCTGCTCCAGCGCTTCGGCAATATGCTCGCAAAGCAACTCCCCGGTGACGATGGTGACGTGGAGACGGATGCGTGCGCCCCGCGGATCGACCATCGTGACCACCGCGCCGCGGTCGGAGTATTCGAACGTGTCCAGAACCTTGTGAATGACAAAGTCAGCTACATTGGCTGCCGAGCCGGCGTGATTTTCCACGGCCTTCCTCCATCCCGAAATCAGCGGATCATGCCTTTGGGCAGCAGTCGCGTGCCTAGGCGGTCTCCTCCGACAGCTGCCCGATCGTTAAATATGTAGCGGATTACCTCAACGTCCAGAAGAGTATTGACCCGCCATCCCTGTTGAGCGGCGAATATCTCTTTGTTCACAAGCGCAAAGGATAAGTGCCCCGGTCGTCATATCGTTGAAGCAGACAACGACGAAGTGCAGATTACGCTAAACGCCATCTTAAGTCAGCCTTAATACATTTCAGCGCGAGATTGGCGAGGCGCTTCCAATCAGTCCCGCTATTGGCGCCTGCGGGCGGGACTGACCTCATCAGGTCAGCGTTAACATGAAACGGCTCAAGGACATAAGTGTCGGCAGCAAGCTCACGCTGGGCTTTGGATTGGCACTGCTTTGCACCGTGACGGTCGGGGTATTTGGGGTCGCACAGCTGCGGTCGCTCAATAAGGTCACGAGCGAGATCACCGGAGTTTGGTTGCCCCAGGTGCAGATCGTCGACGAGATGAAGCGCAACCTTGCGGAGCACCGGCTCTACGCGACGCTGCGCATGCGTGCCGAAAACTCTCAGCAAATCGCTGACATCGACAAGGAGATGGCGAGAGAGAGCGAAGAAATGCTCCAAGATCGGCGCGCCTACCGCAGGAGCGCCGGATCACCCGCCGAGCAGGAGCTGTTCGATCAATTCGTCAACCTCTGGACGGCGTATCAAGATTCTCTGTCGTCGATCATTCCACTTCTCGATACCGCGGAGCGAACGAAGGCAGCTAACGAGTTCGAGGCGGTGTCGCTCCCCACGATTGCGGCGGCGGCTCAGCGGCTGGATGGCCTCTTGGCACTCACCAATCAGCGCAGCAAGGCTGCCGCAGCCATGGCGGACCGCACCTACACCATCGCGCAGCGGCTCGTTTGGGCCGCGATCGCCTTTGCTGCCGTGTGCCTTGGCGTGCTTGTCGCCTGGATTCGCCATAATGTCAGCAAGCCGATCCTGGCCGTGAGCGAAGCGATGCACCGGTTGACGCGAGGGGAACACCGCTCGACGCTGGTTGCGCTCAGAAAGGGTCGGCGCGACGAGGTCGGAATATTGTTCACGGCCTTTGCCGGCTACCGTGCCAGCCTGGAGCGCAGCATCGCCCTGGCTCGTGATGCCGAGTTGGAGCGGCAGAATCTGGCTGCCGCTGCCGCGAACATGCCTGTGGGCCTGTGTATGTTCGATGCCGGCCGACGGCTGGTTTTCTGCAATCAGGCCTATGCCGACTTCTATCGCCTGCCGGAGGCCCTGACCCACCCTGGTTCCCGGTGGGCCGATTTGATGCGTTTCCGGATTGCGGCGGGACTTTATGTAGGCCAGGACCCGGACAGATATCTGGAAGAGCTCTCGGCGACCATCGACCGCGCCGAGCGCGTCGTGAGCCTGGTGGAGCTCAGGGACGGGCGCACCATCGACCTCATTCATCAGCCGCTGCCGGGCGGCGGATGGCTCGCCACGCATCACGACGTGACCGACTTGCGGCGCAGCGAGGCTCGCATATCGCACATGGCTCGCCATGACGGGCTTACCGATCTTCCAAACCGGATATTGTTTCGCGAACGCGCCGAGGACGCCTTGACCGAGATGGCTCGCAGAGATGGCAAGGTCGCCTTCCTTTGCCTCGATCTCGATCATTTCAAGACTGTCAACGACACGCTAGGGCATCCGGTCGGCGACGCCTTGCTCAAGGAGGTCGCCGCAAGGCTGAGGCAGATCGTGCGCGAGGACGACACTGTTGCCAGACTAGGTGGCGACGAGTTCGTGATCATTCAAAATGGGGTCGATCAGCCGGTCGAGGCCACCGCCCTTGCGCAACGCGTCATTGACGCGCTGAGCGCGCCTTATATCGCCGACGGCCATGGCGTCACCGTCAGCGCCAGCGTCGGCATCTCGATTGCGCCTGACGACGGCACAAACGCCGACCAGTTGCTCAAGACATGGATGCCCGCATGCAGGCGCGGCGGGTTCTCGAACTCGATCTGCGCGACGCGTTGGGACGGCAGCAGTTCGAGATCTACTACCAGCCGCTCCTCAATCTCGAAAGCGGCGAGGTCAGCTGTTTCGAGGCGCTGTTGCGCTGGCATCACCCGACGCGGGGCATCGTTTCGCCGTCCGAGTTCATCCCCTTGGCTGAAGAGATCGGCTTGATTGTTCCGATTGGGGAATGGGTGATCAAGCAAGCCTGTCTCGACGCAGCAAGCTGGCCCGAAGGCATCAGGGTTGCCGTCAACCTGTCGCCGACGCAGTTTCGCAATGCCCGCTTGCTCTCGACGATTGTCGCAGCGTTGGATGCCTCGGGATTGCCCGCGAGCCGTCTCGAGCTTGAAATCACCGAGACCGTGCTGCTGGCCAACACCCAGGCCACTCTCGCGATGCTGCAACAGATCCACTTGCTGGGTGTCCTTATCGCGATGGACGACTTCGGGACCGGATATTCGAGTTTGAGCTATCTGCGCTCGTTTCCGTTCGACAAGATCAAGATTGACCAGTCCTTCGTAAAGGACGCCGAGGATATCGACAGCTCCGTCGCCATCATACGGGCCGTCACCAGCCTCGGCAACAGCCTTGGGATGCAGACCACCGCCGAAGGGATAGAGACGGCCGAGCAACTGGAACGGGTGCGAAGAGAAGGCTGCACGGAAGCGCAAGGCTTCCTGTTCAGTCGGCCACTACCGGCTCGGGAGATCCCCGCGATGCTGGAGCGCACACGTGCCGTCGTGGCCGGCGACATCAGCGAGCTTGCGCCCGAAACGACAGGCGAGCGGAAGAAAGAACGGGTCTCCGCTGGCCGGCTTGGCAGGAGTGCGTCTGCCCGGGCTTGACTGAAGTCGGCAAGATGTCCCGCCGCAGAGAACAAACCTGCTCGCGGTACTTGCTAGCCAACTCACTGGCTCATGTCGGCCGGTCCTAATGAACGCGCCGGCGCGGCCGTGAGGCCGAAGCCGACGGTGTCATCCGGAATAGGCTCTGATGGGCTGCGGTTCGCAGGTCAGAGGGAAACCGATAGTCCGCCGTCAACCGCCAGCACATGTCCATTGACGTAACCGGCAGCGTTAGAGGCGAGAAACACCACGGCTCCGCCGAGTTCCTCAGGCTTGGCCCAGCGGCCTGCAGGGGTTCGTGCCTCGACCCATTTGGTGAAAGCCTCGTCGTTGATAAGCGCGGTATTGAGCTCGGTGGCGAAATAGCCGGGAGCGATCGCGTTGATTGTTATGCCGTGACGGCCCATCTCGGCGGCGGCGGAGCGCGTCAGTCCATGCAGGCCCGCCTTTGCCGCCACATAGGCGTGAATGGTGGGACGGCCAAGGATCGCCGCAACCGATCCAGTGTTTATGATGCGCCCGAATTTGTTCGGCAGCATCAGACGCACTGCATCACGCATCATGCGAAAGCAGGCCGACAGATTGACGGCAATCACACGGTCGAAATCCTCGTCCTCCCATTCGACCAAAGGCCTGCGATGCTGGATGCCGGCGTTGTTGATCAGAATATCGAGGCGGCCGTGGCGTTCGACGATTGCTTGGAGCGCCGCCCTTGAGACCGCCGCGTCGGCAACGTCGAACGGCAGGGCTTCGGCCCCGATGCTTTCCGCCGCCGCGGAGAGGGCGTTCGTGCCGCGGGCGTTGACGATTACCGTCGCACCGTTTTCCGCAAGTGCTTTGGCCATGGCGAAGCCGAGGCCGCGCGAAGCACCCGTGACCAATGCGACACGGCCCTTGAGCGAGAACAATTCCGACATTGAAGCCCCTGGAGCGAGATGAGAATGCTTCAATCTAGCCGCATCTCGCTTCAACGAACGGGCGGGAGTTACCTCCCGCCCAAAAAACCCTATTTGGCGACGCAGGTATCCGCCGTCTGCGGAGTGCAGACGTCGAGGCCGGTGTAGGTCGGGTCAGCCGGCGGAGCCTTGCCGTCCTTCATATCCTTCAATGCCATCATCGTCTTGTAGCCCATTTCGAACGGCCGCTGGCCGACCTGGCCAAGGGAGAGACCTTCCTTCATCTGATCGATCTGGACGGGAAGCGTGTCGGCGACGACAAGGGCCAGGGCCTTCGAGGCGATCTTGTCCTTATACGGGGCTACCGCAGCTCGGTTGGCATCTGGGATGAACTGCGGGAAGCCACCCGTTGGGATGAATGCGTCGAGGTTCGGGTTTTTCCCCATGATGTCCTCGAATTGCTGCACCGAAAGCGGGAAATCATCGTTGGTATAGAGCGGACAGCCTTCGATTTCGGTCCAGCCATTCTGGCCCGTCAGCCGATCCCCGGGCGAGGCTGCCGATTTGGTGCCCGAAAGCGTATCGCGAATGCCCTGCATGCGCTCGTTGTGATTGGCCGCCGCCGCGCCGCCCGACTGGATACAGATCGTGCCGCCCTTGGGCTTAATCTGCATGGCAAGCTTGGCAAGGTTCACGCCGATCTCATAATTGTGGGTCCCGATATAGGCGGCGCGAAGATCCTTGTTCTCGGGCAGGAGGTCGGAATCCCAGGTGAGGACCGGGATGCCGGCTTCCTTGGCGGCCTGCAGCGCGACTGCCATCGCCGCGGCATTCGATGGCGACACGGCGATGCCGTCCACCTTCTTGGCAACGAGGTCCTGCACGATCTGTACCTGCTCGTCGCCGCCGCCATGCTCTCCGGGGCCAATATACATGCACTCCAGGGCCCCATTCGATTCGGCTTCGGCTTTCTTGCAGCCGTCGCGTGCCTGGTCGAAGAAAGGATTGTTCATGTTCTTCGGCACCAGGGCGAAGGTGTATTTCGCCTGGGCGCCGGAAACGGCGAGCACCATTGCGCCAAGCGCCACGGCCGCCGTCAACAGATGTTTTTTCATGGGACGTTCTCCTCCTTGGTGTGATCCCGCAGGCCTCCCGCCGGCGGGTTTCTAACGGCTTCGTTTGGGCATCAAGGCTGCCAGCGACGCTGCGAGCATCGATCTGCCGCCGGTTTGCATGCCCAAAAGAACCGCAAGAACGATGAAGGCGCCCACGAAGGCACCCTGCCAATTTGAATCGATGCCGGCCATCAGCAGTGCATTCCTGATCACCTCGAGGAAGGCCGAACCGATTATCGCGCCGAACGCCGTGCCGGCGCCGCCCATGAGGCTGGCTCCGCCAATGACTGTCGCGGCGATCACGCGCAGCTCATAACCTTGGCCCATGGCGTTGATGGCCGAGCCGTTGTAACCAAGCAGCAGCAGCGAGGCGAGCGAGGCGGTGAAAGCCGAGAAGACATAGGCCTGGAATTTGATCCAGTCGACCGGCACGCCGGTAAGCCGGGCGGCCTCCTCGTTACCACCGATGGCGAAGAGATGCCGGGCCCAGGCGGTGAAATTGAACACGAAGCCGACGATCAGGGCCAGAATCACCATAGTCCAAAACTGCGATGACAGTCCCGGTATCCAGTGGGGTGCCCAGTCCTGCGGCCCATGCAGCGGCCATCTCGCCTGACCGATCGCCTTCACGATCGGAGCATCGGGCCCGAACTGGTAGAGCATCTGGTTGGCCGAGAACACGACCGCCAGCGAACGCGCCACGGACAGCATCCCGAGGGTGACCACGAAGGACGGCATTCCGACATAAGCAACAAAGAACCCGTTGACCGCGCCGCAGGCCAGACCGGAGAAAAGGCCGATGGCGAAGGCGACGTACCAAGGATAGTGCCAGGTCAGGAACAGGCCGGCGACGATGGCCACCAGGCCCATGATCGAGCCGACCGACAGATCGATGCCACCGGTGATGATCACCACCGTCATGCCGAGCGCCATGAGGCCGAAAGGTGCGAAGTTGCGCGTGACGTTGGCGACGTTTTCGGAGGTGCCGAAGCTCGGCTCGATGGCCGTCATCAACATGACGAGAGCAATGAGCGCGATTGTCACCCAGAATGGCTGACTTGAAACCACACGCTGCAACGCCGTCTTCTCCTTGGTCGGGATGAAGTCCGCCATGGCCGGGCGGCTGGTTTCCACGAGCGACTCCCTGACGCTAACCGACTGCCGAGCACTATTCGCCACGGATGGCCCCCGTTATTAGTCCGGTGATTTCCTCGGGCGAGGTGTTGTCGACCTGCTTGTCGGCAACCTTCGAACCTCGCCTCAGCACGATGATACGATCTGCGACGGCGAAAACGTCAGGCATGCGGTGGCTGATCAACATGACCCCGACCCCTTGCGCCTTGAGGCGTCGGATCAATTCGAGCACTTCCGCCACCTGGCGTACGGAGATTGCGGCGGTCGGCTCGTCCATCAACACCAGCTTGGCGTTCGAAAGCCGGGTTCGTGCGATGGCTACCGCTTGGCGCTGCCCACCCGACATCTTCCTGACCAGGTCGCGCGGTCGGGTTTCCGATTTGAGTTCTTCGAACAGCGCTGCCGAGCGGTCGATCATCGCCTGCTTATTGAGCACCCTGATCGGCCAGAAGCCCTTCTTGATCTCACGGCCAAGAAAGACGTTCTGCGCGGCCGTTAGATTGTCGGCGAGCGCCAGGTCCTGGTAGACGACTTCGATTCCTTTGGCACGCGCTTGGACGGGTTTGTGGAATTGACAAACCTCGCCGTCCACTACGATTTCGCCGTCGTTCGGCGGGAAGTTCCCGGCCACTGTCTTGACTATCGTCGACTTGCCGGCGCCGTTGTCCCCCATGAGACCCACGACTTCGCCCCGCTCTACCTGGAAGCTGACGTCGGTCAGGGCCTGGATGGCTCCAAAGTTCTTGGAAACATGGCGAACTTCAAGCACCGGCATCGCGGTCCTCCCCGGACAACATTGCCAACCTTGTCCCGGACTTATGCAAGACAGCTAATCAGCGAAACGCATTCAACACAATCATTATTAGATCAGGATTTTGGGGGGCGTTGGAGCAAGGGTGCGACTTGGGTCCACCACCTTCGCAGGGATCAACGGACAGCTCGCTGACTTTTCAGCGCCAGATAGCTATCCAGAAAAGACGAGCACGTCTTCAATCTGCTCGCCTTTTCTTATCTCGAAGGTCGAAGGAGCAGTTTACAACGGCTGCCTGAGTTTGGCGCCCAGCTTTGCGCCTGATGCCGGCCATTCAAGCAGAGCTTTGCCTCCGCCCGGAAGCGGACATCGCAGGGTGACAATGCCGGATGTCGTCGTATTCCAGAGGCAGACGACGCGAAATCGAATCCGCCACCCTCAGTGCGCTTGGTTCGGCGCCTCCCTACTGGTGACGCGGAGACGGATGCGTGCGCCCTGCGGATCGACCCTCAGGACGGCTTGTCGTCAGGGTGGCCAAGCTCGCAGAACCAGCCTCCGAGATACTTCACCGACGGTTTGATTGGATCGGGAACTGGTGTCTTCGCCTCGACGGCGGCACGAAATGGTTCGGCGCTGTCCTGCGGGATAAATCCCAGGTGATTGGCGCCGCTGTTGTCGACCATCTTCAGCTTGTTGTTGGAAATGCCGAACGAAATCGTGTGGCCGACGCGCGGCGCGGTCAGCGATGCCTCGACCAGGCGCACGCAGTCGGCGAAGGAGAGATACGACCACAGCATGCGGCGGTCGGCCGGCTCGGGGAAGGACGAGAAGATGCGCAGGCATACCGTCTCGATGCCGAACTTGTCCCAATAGAGCCGGCTGAGACTCTCGACAAAGTTTTTCGACACGCCGTAGAGGCTGTCGGGACGCACCGGCGCGTCGACGCCGATATGCGCCTCGACCTCGTGGTAGCCGATGGCATGCACCGATGAGGCATAGATGACACGCTTGACGCCGTGTTTCCGCGCGCCTTCGTAAATGTGGTAGGAGCCCCGGATACTGGAATCGAGGATGGTCTGCCACTCGCATTCGAGCGGCGCGCCGCCGAAATGCACGATCGCGTCGCAATCCTTGGTGGCCGCGATCGCGGCTTCCATGTCGGCGAGATCGAAAACCGCTTCCTCTTCGTGAGGCGCGAGATCGCCGAACGGGTGGCGCCCCGCCAGGCGAATCGTCTTGGCCAGCGGCACCAGCCCCTTGCGCAGCTCCGATCCAAGCCGGCCGGCGGCGCCGGTTATCAGGATACGTTCGTAATGCGGCATCGTTTACTCCACTTGCGCTACGGCGGTATTGATCCGCGAGATCGCGTCGGCCAGCACCTCTTCGCTGGTCGCGGTCGAGATGCGGAAATAGGGTGACAGTCCGTAGGCGACGCCGGGCACCGACGCCACCCGGCCTTCACTCAGCAGGTAATTCGCAACCGCGGTATCGTCTTCCAGCACGACGCCCTTCGGGGTCTTGCGGCCGATCAGGCTGGCGCAGCCGATATAGGCATAGAAGGCACCTTCCGGCGGCGACAGCGTCAGCCCGTTGATCTTCCCGATGCCGTCCACGACCAGATCGCGGCGCCTCTCGAAAGCCTGGCGGAAGCGCGCGACTTCGTCCTGCGGACCGTTGAGCGCGGCTACGGTCGCGGCCTGCGCGATCGAGCACACCGAGGTGCAGGACTGGCTCTGGATCGTCGACATCGCCTTGACGAGCGGCGCGGGTCCCGCCGCGTAACCGACGCGCCACCCGGTCATCGCGTAGGATTTCGAGACGCCGTTGACGATCAGAGTGCGGTCCTTGAGCTCGGGGCAGGCCTTGCCGAAGGAAACGAACTCGCGCCCGTCGAACAGGATGTGCTCGTAGATCTCGTCGGAGAGGACGAGCACTTGCGGGTGCATTGCTAGAATGGCGCCGAGTGCGCGCAAATCCGGCTCCGAATAGACCGCGCCGGATGGATTACCCGGCATGTTGAGGAAGAGCCATTTCGTCCTCGGCGTGATTGCCTTTTCCAAGAGCGCTGGCGTCAGCCGGAAACCGGTGGTCTCCGGGCATTCGACGACGACCGGCGTGCCGCCGAGCAGCTTCACCATTTCGGGATAGGAGACGAAGTAGGGCGCCGGCAGGATTGCTTCGTCGCCCGTCTCCAGCGTTGCCATCAGCGCGTTGAAGATGATCTGCTTGGCGCCGTTGGCCACCACGATGTCATCGGCCGTGTAGTCCAGGCCGTTCTCGCGTCGGAATTTGCCGACCACAGCCTGGCGCACCTCGGCCGTGCCGGCAGCGGCGGTGTAGAGGGTTTGTCCCGCTTTCGCCGCGAAATGCGCGGCATCGATGATGTGGAGGGGCGTCGGAAAGTCGGGCTCGCCCAGGCCGAGATCGATCACGTCCACGCCCCTGGCGCGTAGCGCCTTGGCGGCCTGCGAAGCGGCCATCGAGGCCGAAGGCTTCACCACCGAAAGGCGCGAGGCAATATAGCTCATCAGTCGTTCTCCGTGATGTAACCCTTGGACCGATCATTGGCTCGTGCGGCCGCACGGCGTTTGGCCGGATCGCCATAGCCGCCGCCGCCTGGCAGTTCGAGGATCAGCCGGCGTCCCGCCGGCACATGCTGCCAGCCCTTGGGCCGCATCTTCGTGCCGTCGTCGAGCTTGACCACGCCGGCAGTGCCCGGCTTGCCGCCGTTACGGCCGTGGGCCGGATGATTGACGCGGTCGAACATGGCCGAGAAGTCGAATTCGTGGCCGTCGGTCGCTGCGATCTCGATGATCTGGCCGAGGCCGCCGCGGAATTCGCCGTCGCCGCCGGAGTTCGGCCGCAGCTCCTTGCGCCAGATGACGATCGGGCCGGTATGCTCGGTGGCCTCGATCGGCATGGTGTGGACGCCGGACGGGAAGGCTGTCGCCGACAAGCCGTCTAGCCCGGGGCGTGCGCCCATGCCGCCGGAGTTGAACATCAGCACTTCCGCCCGGCGACCGGACGCGCTTGCGACAGGACGCGCAGAAATGTGGATGTTCCAGAGAGCACCGGCGCCTTCAGCGAGGATCTTGCCAGGCAGCGCCCTGGCGAAGGCGCCCAGCACCAGATCAGGGACCATGTGGCCGAAAATATGCCTGAGGGCCACCGGCGCCGGTCGCACGGCGTTCAGGATGTTGACCGGTGAGGATACGGTGAAGAAGGCGAGCGAGGCGGCATTGTTGGGAATGTCGGGCGCCACCATGCATTTCAGCGCATAGCAGGCATAGGCCTTGCTGTAGATGATCGGGCAGTTGATGCCCCAGCGGCTCATCGGATCTGTGCCCGTGAAATCGACTTCGACATGGTCGTCGCGGACCGAGACCGTCGCTGCGAGCTTGACCGGCTCGTCATAACCGTCGGTCACCAGCTCGTTCGACCAGCTTCCCTTCGGTAGCGCCTCGATGCGCTCGAGCATCGCGTCGCGGGTGCGCGAGAAGATGAAGTCGCCGAGCCCGTCGAGCGAGGTGAGGCCGATCTCCTTCATCATGTCGACGAGGCGGCGATGGCCGACCTCGTTGCAGGCTGCAAGCGAATAGAAATCGCCGACGACCTGGTTGGGCTCGCGGACATTGGCGCGCAGGATGCGGACCAAGTCAAGGTTGACCTTGCCCTTCTCGGCAAACTTCATGATCGGGATCTGAATGCCTTCCTCATAGACCGATTTGCCGTCGGCGCCGAAGCCGCGGCCGCCGACATCGACCACATGCGCCGTGCAGGCGAAGAAGGCGACGAGCTTGCCATTGAGGAAGGACGGCGAGACCATGGTGATGTCGTGCAGGTGGCCGGTGCCGAGCCAGGGATCGTTGGTGACGTAAGTGTCGCCCTCGAACATTTGATCGCGCGGGATCTCGTTCATGAAATGCAGCACGGCTTCGGCCATGGTGTTGACGTGGCCGGGCGTGCCGGTCACCGCCTGCGCCAGCATCTGGCCGCGCGGATCGAACACGCCGGCCGACAGGTCGCCGGATTCGCGCACCGAGGTCGAAAAGGCGGTGCGCAAAAGCGTGAGCGCCTGCTCCTCGACCACCGAGATCAACCGGTTCCACATGACCTGCATGCGGATCTCGCCAACATCGCTCATGCCTGGCTGCCTTTGCGGATCAGGAGGATCGCTCCGTCGCTCTGGATGACGGCGTCGAAGCTGGTGGTGACAACGGTCGATGTCTCGCGCTCGACGATGACGGCCGGGCCAGCGATGCGATCGCCGGCGCACAGCGCCTCGCGTTCGACGATGCCGTAGCTCTGCGGCGCGCCCGTTGCCGGATCGAAGACCGCGCGGGTCGTCGTCGGTTGGCTGGTCTTGTTGCCTGCGGTGAGCTCGTGCCTGGTGCCGGCCGGACGAATATCGGTCGCCTTCACCGACCAGGTGACGATCTCAATCTCCAGCCCGTCGAGCCCGTCGATGGCGCGGCCGAAGAAGCGCTGATAGCTGGTCTCGAACAGCGCCTTGAGCCTGGCGGCCGCATCGTCGCCGAACGGCTCGTCCGATACCGGCACGGGGATTTCCCAGCCCTGGCCGGCATAGCGCATGAAGGCGGTGATCTCGCAGACGATCTGGCCACTGGCGCCGGTGCGGACAAAGCCTTCGGCGGAGGCTTTGAGATCGGAGAGCAGGGCGTTGACTTCGGCCGGCTTGAAGCGCGAAAGGCGCGTCAGTTTCGAGGCCAGCGCCTCGTAGCCGAACGGCGCCTTGAGGAAACCGATCGCCGATCCAACGCCGGCGCCGCGCGGCACGATGCACTGATCGATGCCGAGCTTTTCGCAAAGCCTTGCCGCATGCAGAGGCGCTGCGCCGCCAAAGGCGATCATCAGATTGTCGGAAATGTTCTTGCCGTTCTCAACGGCGTGTACGCGGGCGGCGTTGGCCATGTTCTCGTCCACCACCTCGCAGATGCCGAAGGCGGTCGACATGGCATTCAGCGACAGGCGCTCGCCGACATCGCGCAGGATCGCCTGCTCGGAAGCGGAGATGTCCAGCTTGATCGCGCCGCCGGCGAAATTGTGCGGATCAAGCTTGCCGAGCACCAGGTCGGCGTCGGTGATCGCCGGGCGTTTGCCGCCGCGGCCGTAGCAGGCCGGGCCGGGTTCCGAGCCCGCGCTTTCCGGCCCGGTCTGGATACGGCCCATAGCGTCCACCCACGCGATCGAGCCGCCGCCGGCGCCGATCTCGATCATCTCGATCACGGGGATCGAGATCGGCATGCCGGAGCCCTTGGAGAAGCGATAGGTGCGCGCCACTTCGAAGGTTCTCGCCGTGCGCGGCGCAAAATCCTCGATCAGGCAGATCTTGGCGGTGGTTCCGCCCATGTCATACGAGACGACCTTCTCCAGGCCGAAGCGCCGAGCGATGTCGGCGGCAAAAATGGCGCCGCCCGCGGGACCGGACTCGACCAGCCGGACAGGGAATTCAGAAGCAGTTTCCACCGAGATCAGGCCGCCGCCGGAATGGATCATGAAGACCGGGCAGTCGGCGCCCATGTCCTTGAGGCGTGTCTGCAGGCGGGCGAGATAGTCGGCCATCTGCGGCCGCACATAGGCGTTGGCGCAGACCGTGTTGAAGCGCTCGAATTCGCGCATCTGCGGCGAGACCTCGGCGCTGATCGAGATCGGGATGGTGAGCTTGCGAGCGAGGATCTGGCGCGCCCGGCGCTCGTGGTCGGGGTTGGCGTAAGCGTGGATGAAGCCGATCGCCACTGAGCCGAAATTGCCGGCCAAGATCCGCTCGGCGATTGCTTCCAGCGCCGCTTCGTCGAGCGGCTGCAGTTCCTGGCCCTCGGCGCCGATGCGGCCCTTGACGGTGAAACGATCTTCACGCGGGATCAGCGGCGTCGGCAGCTGCAGGTTCAGATCATACTGCTCGAACCGGTTCTCCGTCCGCATCTCGATCACATCGCGAAAGCCTTCCGTCGTGACGAGCGCGGTCCTGGCGCCGCGCCGCTCGATCAGCGCATTGGTGGCGAGCGTCGTGCCGTGGATGATGATGCCGATCTCGGCTGCCGAAATTCCGGCATCGCGGACGACGACGTCGATGCCGTCGAGGATCGCCTGCTCGGGCGCCGAATAATTGGTCAGCACCTTGGTCGAAAACATCGTTCCCCTGACATCGAGGGCGATGTCGGTGAAGGTGCCACCGATGTCCGCGCCGAGGCGGATGTCGTCTGATCTGGAGGTCATGCCGTGGCCTTCTGCGAAGCGAGTGCTGCGTCGCGCATCTGGGATAGGGTCTGCCGGGGCGTGAGCGCTTCGGGCGAGATGGCGATGTCGAGAACGGCGCCGGTCGCAGACTGCTGGGCCCGCCGGAACGCCGCCGCGAAATGCCCGGTGCTTTCGACGCGCTCGGCGTGAAAACCATAGGCCCTTGCCAGCGCCACGAAGTCCGGGTTTTCCAGCGAGGTGCCGGAGACGCGGGCCGGATAGTTGCGTTCCTGATGCGCGCGGATCGTGCCGTATATGCCGTTGTTGATGATGAGCACGATTGGCTGCGCGCCTGCCTGCATAGCCGTGCCGAGCTCCTGGCAGTTCATCTGGAAGTCGCCGTCGCCGGCAAAGCATACGACGGTGCGCTGCGGAAACGCGACTTTCGCGGCGATGGCTGCAGGCAGGCCATAGCCCATGGCACCGGATTGCGGGGCAAGCAGCCGCGCGTCCGGCCCGAACTTGAAGAGCTTGTTCGGCCAGACCGTGAAATTGCCGGCGCCGTTGGTGAGGATGACATCGGCCGGCAAGGTCTCGCGCAACCAGGCGGTGACCGTGACCATGTCGACCGGGCCGGGCTGGACGGGTGCCGCGAATGTGGCTTCATAGGCCTTGCGCGCCGCCGCGCGCCAGTTGGCCCAGCCACCTTTCACCGGCGTCAGCGCCTTGGCGAAAGCGTTCGGTCCGGCATGGACGCCGATCGCGGGCACGTAGATCTTGCCGATTTCGCGGTCGGAGCCGTGCACATGGATCAGCTTCTGGCGCGGCACCGGAACGTCGAGCAGCGTGTAGCCGTCGGTCGTCATCTCGCCGAAGCGGACATTGACAGCCAAGATCACGTCAGCATCGCGGATCAGCGTCTTGACATGCGCCACCATGCCGACGCCGGCTTCGCCAACGAAGACTGGCGAATGGTTGTCGAACCGGTCCTGGTAGCGGAAGGCGGCAATGACGGGGATGTCGGAAGCCTCGGCGAAGGCCTGGAGCGCGGCGCGTCCGTCGGCGGTCCAGTTGGCGCCGCCCATGAGCAGCACCGGCCTCTCGGCCGCAGCCAGCATCTCAAGCGCCGACGAAAGGGCATCCTGCGACGGAGCGGCTTCGAAAATCGAAGCAGGGCCGCTGAGCGGCGCGGCCTCGGTCGCGGTCGTCAGCATGTCTTCGGGCAGCGCGACGACGACGGGGCCGGGCCGGCCGGTCAAGGCGGTGGTCCAGGCGCGCGCCAAGATTTCAGGCAGGCGCTCAACGTCGTCGATCTCGACCGCCCATTTGGCGACGGTGCCGTAGACGGCGCGGTAGTCGATCTCCTGGAAGGCCTCGCGGCCCTTCATATCGGTGCCGACCTGACCGACGAAGAGGATCATCGGCGAACTATCCTGCATCGCGGTGTGGATGCCGATGCTGGCATTGGTCACGCCTGGGCCGCGGGTCACTAAGCAGATGCCGGGCGATCCCGTCAGCTTGCCGTAGGCCGAGGCCATGAAGGCGGCGCCGCCTTCATTGCGGCAAAGCACATAGTCCAGCCTGCCCTTGGTATCGTGCAGCGCGTCGAGAACGGCGAGATAGCTTTCGCCGGGCACGCCAAAGCTCTTGGTCGCGCCCAAGGCGATCAGGCATTCGACAAGAAGGCGACCGCCATTGCGGACCATGCTTCGACATCCTCTTAAGCCGGTGGCAAGCGGACCGAGCCTGCCTTTCGGATTTATACCTGCACTGCGGCCGGTCGACGCGAAATCAAGAAATGCGATCCATACGAAAGTTTTTCTTTCGCTATGAAATCCGCACCAAAACACTGGGGTTCATCATGCCCGACGGATCGAATGCATCCTTCAGCCGGGCCATGAGCTCCCGCTCCACTGGACTTCTGTTCCGGTCGGCCATGGCGATCTTGGCGCGGCCGAGCCCATGCTCGGCGGCGAAGCTCCCGCCCATGTCGGTGGCTGAAGCGGCCAGCGCCTCAGCGAATACCGCGGCTTTCCCATCGAAATCGGCGCGGCCCGCCGGCGGCGACAGATTGTAGTGGATGTTGCCGTCGCCGAGATGGCCGAACGGGTTGATCCGCACGCCCGGAAGAATCTCGTGGCATAGTTTCGCGCCCGCCTCGATGAAGCGCGCGATCGCGCCCGGCGGCACGGAGATGTCGTGCTTGAGCTGCTCGCCCTCCAGCCGCTGGCCTTCCGGCTGTTCCTCGCGCAGGCGCCAGAACTGCGCCCGCTGCGCGCCCGAATTGGCCAGCGCGCCATCGACGACCAGGCCTTGCTCCATGCCCCATTCCAGCGCCGAACCCAGGATGTCGTCGAGGGGAACGCGCGTCGAGCCCGACGCCATCTCGACAAGCAGATAGACGTCGCCCCGCGTCTCCAGCTGATAGGCGAGGTCTGGAAGATGCTTGAGCGCGAGCGTCAGGCCGACATCCGAAAAGAATTCAAAGCCGGTAAGGAACTCTCCGGCCTCGCCACGCAGAAACGCGCCGAACGACACGGCGGCGGCGAAGTCGGACATCACCAGGAGGGCGCTCGCCCGCTGCTTTGGCGAGGGATAGAGCCTGAGGATTGCTCGCGTCACGATGCCGAGCGTGCCTTCCGAACCGCAGAACAGCTTGCGCAGCTGATAGCCTGCATTGTCCTTCTGCACCGCGCGCATTCCGTCCCACACCGTGCCGTCCGCCATGACGACCTCGAGGCCGAGGACCAGATCCTGCATCATGCCGAACCGGAAGGCCTGGCTGCCGCCGGCATTGGTGCCGATCAGACCGCCGATCCTGGCGCTGCCTTCGGCCCCAAGATGCATCGGGAACATCAGGCAATGCGGCTCCAGTGCCTCGTGCAGCGCGGCGAGCACGACGCCTGCCTCAACCGCGATCGAGCCGCTCTCCGGATCCGGCTCGCCGATTGCCGTCATGCGCGACAGCGAGACGATCACCGCGTCGGGCTGCTCGGCGACGGCCCCACCACACAGGCCGGTATTGCCGCCTTGCGGCACGACTGCCAATCCTGCCTGCCGGCAAGCCTTGACGACCGCGGCCACCTCCGCGGTGTTGGCGGGGCGGGCGACGCCCACGGGCCGGACGCCGTAGCGGTTGAGCCAATCGCGCTGGTAAGGTTGGGCATCATCGCCCGAAAGCCAGCCTTTCGGTCCGAGTATCCCGCGCAGGGCGACTATAGGATCGGTCATTGAAATTCCTGCTGATGTGCGCGCGAACGTTGCATCTCCCGGGATGCTGTTCAATGACCCAGCACCTGCGACAGGAACTGACGGGTTCGCTCGTTTCGGGAGGACGCGAAGAACACCTCCGGCGGCGCCTCTTCGACGATCTCGCCGCCGTCCATGAAGATGACCCGGTCGGCGACGCGACGGGCGAAGCCCATTTCGTGGGTCACGCAGATCATCGTCATGCCTTCGGAAGCGAGCGTCACCATGACATCCAGCACCTCGGCTATCATCTCCGGGTCGAGCGCCGAGGTCGGCTCGTCGAACAGCATGATCTGCGGCTGCATGCAGAGCGCGCGGGCGATCGCGACGCGCTGCTGCTGGCCGCCGGAAAGCTGGCTCGGAAACTTCATCGCCTGCTCAGGGATTCGCACCTTCTCCAGAAAGCGCCTGGCCGTCGTCTCGGCTGCCGCGCGCGGCCGCTTGCGGACGATCATTGGCGCGATCATGCAGTTCTCCAGCACCGTCATGTGCGGGAACAGATTGAAGTGCTGGAACACCATGCCGACTTCGCGCCTGATCCCGTCGATATTGCCGACGTCGTCGTTGAGCTCGGTGCCGAGCACGGCGATGCGGCCGCCGTCATGCTGTTCGAGCCGGTTGATGCAGCGGATCAGGGTGGATTTGCCGGAGCCTGACGGACCGCAGATGACGATCCTTTCGCCGCGCCCGACGGAGAGGTTTATCTTCCGCAGCGCGTAGAACGACCCGTAATGTTTGTCGAGGCCTTCGATATGCACGGCCGGGCCGGACGGGAGCGTGGAATCCATGCGTGCCTCCTACCGCTCGCCGACCGCCATGCGCCGCTCGAGGTAAGCGCCGTAGCGGGACAGGCTGAAGACGAAGACGAAATAGATGAAGGCAATGAAGGCATAAACCTCGACATAGGCGAAGCGCCATTCGCCGGTGCCATAGGCGGCATTGCCGGAGGCCAGGATCTCGAAGAAGCCGACGATGACCACCAGCGAGGTCTCCTTGAACGAGATGACGAACTGGTTGATCGTGGCCGGCAGCGCGTTGCGCATCGCCTGCGGCAGAAGGATGCGGCCGATACGCTGCCAATAGCTCATGCCGAGCGCCATGGCGGCTTCTTCCTGCCCAGCCGGGACGCCCTGCATGCCGCCTCTGACGATCTCGGCCTGATAGGCGGAGAAGAACAAGGCGGAACCCAGGATCACCCGGTAGAGCTTGTCGCCCGCCAGCCACTGCGGCAAGGCGAAAGGCAGGACGATGGCGAAGGTGAACAGGATCGAGATCAGCGGCAATGACCGGACCCCATCGATGATGAGACCGGTGGTCCTGGATATCCATGGCAGCTCGGAGCGGCGCAGCAGCGCCAGGCAGACCGCCAGCGGGAAGCCGATCAGACAGGTGGTCACGAAGATGAAGAGGGTGAGCGCCAGCCCGCCCCAGGCTTCCTCGCCGACATAGGAAAGGCCGAGCACGCCGCCTTTCATCAGCACGTAGTACGACGCTGCTCCTGCTCCCCACACCAGCGCGATCCGGCGTCCGGTCCAGAAGGCCGGAATACAGCTCAGCACCGTCATCACCACCACGGTCAGGCAGGCGAGCGCGGAGCGCCATTGCTCCTCGAAGGGATAGAGGCCGAACAGGATGATCCGCCACCGGGCAGCGATGACCGACCAGCAGGCTCCTGCCGCCGCCTGGCACGCCTCTGGCCCGCCACTCGTGGTGAAGACGGCAGAAAAGACTGCCCAGTTGAGCAGTTTCCAGACGATAGAGACCATGATCGCCAAGGAGATCAGCGACAGCAGCGCCTGGAGCGGCGTCGCGAAGAAGCGGCGCTTCAGGTCTTCGAGCCTGCCCGGGGCAGGGGGGGCGACAATGACCATCTCCATCTCTGTCATCCCCTCAGTTGATTGCCCTTGAGGGCAATGGCCTTGTTGATGCGGTTGAAGACGGCGGCGAGGCTGAGATTGATGGCGAGGAAGCCTCCCATCAGGATGCCGATCACTTCCAGGGTCTGGCCGGAATGATTGATGGTCAAAGCCACGATCATGAAGAAGTCGGTGAAGCCGACGGCAATGCCCATGGTCGTGGCCTTCATCAGCCAGACATACTGGTTGGCAAGGATCGGCAGCATGGCCCGTAACGCCAGCGGCAGACGCACCAGCGTGAAGACGCGCCATGGGCTCAAACCGAGCGAGCGTGCGGCTTCCATCTGGCCCATGCCGACAGATTTGAAGCCGCCGCGCACGATTTCTGCGATGTAGGAGCCGCCATAGATGGCGATCGCGATAGCCAAGGCGGAGAATTCCGGCGGAACGCGCAGGCCGCCCCTCAGGTTGAGGCCTTCTAGGGCCGGGAAATCGAGCAGCGGTGCGTCAGGCAGACGTCCTACCACCAAAACGACGGCCGCGCAGGCCAGCGCCGCAGCAGCACCGGCAAGCTGAATGGTGGCACGCTGGCCGAACGGCTGGCTGAGCCGTGACGTCCTGCCCAGCCAGACCGGCAGCGCGATGGCGGCGATCACGGCCGATGTGGCCAGCGCCATTGCCACCCCGCCGACATTCGGCGCCGGCACGTAGAGGCCGCGGCTGGTCAGCAGAAAGCCCCAGGCTTCGTGCGCAGCGCGCGGCGTCGGCAGGTGCGTGATCAAAGCGTACCAGAAGAAGACCTGGAGGATCAGCGGGATGTTGCGGAAGATGTCGACATAGGTGCGGCCGAGCAATTGCGCCAGTTCGTTGGACGAGGTCCGCGCCAGGCCGACGATCGTCCCGACTAGCGTTGCCAGGATCAGCCCGGTGCAGCCCAGGAACAGCGTGTTGATGATGCCGATGAGGAAGAACCACCAATAGGGATCGTTGGCCGTGGCCGGCAGCAACGAGAAGTTCACGTCCCAGCCCGTCGACTTGTAGAGGAAATCGAATCCCGAGGTGATCCCTTGCTCCGCGAGATTCCGCCGCGCGATGATGATGCCTGCGAGCACCAGGGCCGCAAGCGAACCGACATAGACGACCTGCAACAGCGCGCTGCGGACCCTCTGATTTCTCAGCAGGCTGACCATTGACCAATCCTTCTCGAATTGCCGCCGGCTCCGCCCGGCCGAAGCCAGGCGGGAGCGTTGAGCGGTAACACCGTCAGACGTGGATCAGTCGATCACCAGCGGGAACAGGACGCCGCCATTGTTCCAGAGGTTGGTTAGCTCGCGATCCATCTTGTAGGGCGAGTCCTTGCCTAGGTCGCGATCGAAGATCTCGCCGTAATTGCCGACCTTCTTGATCACGTTGTAGGCCCAATCGTCGGAGAGTCCGAGGCCCTTGCCCATGCCGGGCGTCACGCCAAGGAACTTCGCCACCTGCGGCGAGGTCGGCTTGGCCTTGATCTCGTCGACGTTCTTGGAGGTGATACCTTCCTGCTCGGCGAAGATCAGTGTGCTCAGCGTCCAGTTGGCGATGTCGACCCAATTGTCGTCGCCCTGGCGCATGATCATGACTTCCGGCTCTACCGCGAGCACGTCGGGCAGGATGACATGGTCTTCGACCTTGCTCTTGGCGATGCGGGCGATGGCCAATGTCGGACCCCACTGCGCATAAAGATCGCAACGGCCGGAGAAGTAGGCCTGCTCCAACTCTTCCGTCTTTTCGATCAGCACCGGCTCGAGCTTGATGCCGAGCTTCTGGGCGTAGGCGGCGACCTGCTGTTCCTGCGAAGTGCCGGCGGGAATGCAGATCGTGCCGCCATTGGCATCCTTGAGCGATTTCAGGTTGAGCTCCTTATGCGCCATCACCTTGGTGGTGCCGAGGTAGTAGGACATCGAGAATTGCAGGCCGAGCTCGGTGTCGCGGCTGAGTGTGCCGCCCGAGGCCTTGATGATAATGTCGACATCGCCCGACTGAAGCGAGGGCCAGCGCTGCGCCCAACTAATCGGCACGACCTTCAGCTTCGCCGGATCGCCGAACACGGCGGTCGCCACCGCCTTGCAGAGGTCGATGTCCATGCCCTTCCAGTTGCCCTTGTCGTCCACTTCGGCGAAGCCGAGATAGGAGCCGTCATGGCCGGTGCAGTTGAGCACGCCGCGGGCCTTCACGGTCTCCAGCGTCTTGCCGCCGGCGGCTTCAGCCGGCGCCGCCAGATGCGCGAGGCCCAGGGCCATGGCGGCGGCCCCCCATTTGATCATTTTCATAGTTGTTGTCTCCACTGTTGAGGTTGTTCCGTTTCTTGTTGTTGGAGCCCCGCAAGATGTCTTCGGGACTCGGTCTCGAAGCCGCCTCTCAGTCGGAAAGCGGGGTCGGTTTCGGCAAGGAGAGTTTCAGGTCGCTCCGCCAATCCTCCTGGGCCAGCCACCGATGGAGCGCTGCCACCGCCTTCACGCGCAGATGCCCGCGCGGGACGACGAGGTAGAAACCCGGCACTTCCTCCGGCTTCATATCGGCAATGGCGTCGCGGCCGATCGGCGCCACCAGCGCGCCGGAGCGGAAATCTTCCTCGGCATCGATCACGGAAACCAGGCCGACGCCGATGCCTTGCAGGGTCGCCCGACGCATGGTCGCGGCATCGTCGAAGCTGATGCTGCGGTCTCCATCCGTCAGCTCGACGCCAAGGTGCCGCAGAATATCCGGCCACAGGCGCTTCGACTTGACGGTGTCGAGCAGCGTGAACTTCGTGAGATCGTGCGCCGACTTGATCTTTTCGCCGATCGCCGGCGTGCAGCAAATGATCTTCGGATCCGGCACCAAGAGCGTGGTTTCGTAGTCCGGCCAGTTGCCGTAGCCCCACTGCACGGTCATATCGATGTCGTCGCGCCCGAAGTCAGGCAGGTCGACCATCGTCGTCAGCCGCAGATCGGCGCCCGGCAGCATCTCGCGGAAGAGCGAGAGCCTGGGCAGTAAATAGTGCGTGGCGAAGTAGGGGCTGGCATTCAGGTTGATGCGGTCGCGGTAGTTCGACTTAGTGACGCGGCGGACACCTTCGGAAAACTCCTCGAAGCCGGCCTTGACGTAGTGCGAGAGCAAAATGGCGGATTCGGTCAGCTCGATCGAACGACCCTTGCGCTCGAACAGCGTCACCTGGAGCGTGTCCTCCAGCAGCTTGATCTGCTGCCCGACCGCTTGCGGCGTGACCAGCAATTCGTCGGCTGCCTGCCTAAAACTCTTGTGCTGCGCGACGGCGTGGAAAACGCGCAGCGCATTGAGCGATGGGAGGCGAAGCTTGCCGGTCATGGGAATTCCGCCTCCTTTCGTTCGAGACTCCGTCGATCATGCACTGCTGAATGTCAGCCGGGCCGGGCTGATGAAATTGGTTCAGGCGTAGATGTAACCACCTGAGACAATGACGTTTTCACCGGTCATGTAGGTATTCTTGGGTCCGCCCGTCATGAGTACCCACTCGGCGATTTCCGTCGGCTCGGCGCCGCGGCCGAGAGGGCTTGCCTTAGCCAGCTCCTCGAGGAAACCGAGCGCCTTTGCCTTCTCCGTGGCCATGCCGGCGGGTGCGACGGAATTCACCAGGATGCCGTCCTTGGCGACGTGATGGGCAAAGGAGCGCGTCAGGCTGACGACGGCTGCCTTCGTCGCTGCATAATGGGCGTTCTGCGGATGCGCCTTGAAGGCATCGACCGAGGTGAGGTTCACAATCCGCCCGCGGACATGGTTCTTCGGCTCTTGCGCCTGCATGTGGCGAACCGCGGCCACCATCATGTGATAGGTGCCCTTGATGTTGATGCCGTTGGAGGCGTCCCAATCGGCGTCGGTGATTTCGAGCAGCGGACGGCGCGGATAGATGGCGGCGCAATTGATCAGCGTGTCGATGCGCCCGAGCTTTGAAACGATGGCGTCGAAAGCGGCATGGCACTGCGGGCCGACCTGGATGTCGCAAGTCGCCGCTGCGGTTGGCAGGCTCTTGGCCTTTGCCGGATCGAGCGCGCTCTGCGCTGCTTCCTGGTTGATGTCGATGATACCGATCTTTGTCGCCCCGGCCTCCACGGCCATGCGGGCGAGAAGAGCGCCGAGGCCTGCGCCGCCGCCAACGATCAGAACGGAAAGGTCTTTCATCCTGTTTCCCTTACTTGGTGCCGCTCGGCGAGGTTGGCCAGGTCGGCATGATGTCAAAACGGGTAACGTCGGCCCATGCGGGGAGCGCGAGAACCGCGGTCACCATCTTGGCCACGTCATCCGGCTGCACCACTTTGCTGGCGTACATGGCCTCGCGCGCCTTGGCGTCGAGGATGTCTTCATAGAGCTGCGTCTCGACACGGCCGGCGACGATCTCGGTGACGCGTATGCCGGACGCAGAGAGGTCAGCGCGCAGCGCGCCGGCAAAGCCGGAGATCGCCGCCTTGGTGGCCGCGTAGACGGCGATGTTGGAGAATGCCGTGTGGCCGGCGACGGAACCGGTGAACAAGATATGGCCCGACTGCCGCTCGCGCATCTGCGGCACGACGAGGCGGGTGAGCAGGATCGCGGCGCTGAGGTTCACCTCGAGCGTGGTGTCGATGTCGGCGATGTTCATATCGGCGAAATTGCCGAGCGGCGGCATGATGCCGGCATTGTTGATCAAGACGTCGACGGTGAGATCGGCCAGCACCGATTCCAGCGCCTCGCGGTCGGTGACGTCGACGGCGATCGGCACGATGCCCGGACGCTCGGCCTGTAGCTCCTTGAGCGCGGCCTGGCTGCGGCCGACGGCATAGACGTCGTAGCCGGCGTCGCTCAGCGCAATTGCCATCGCCCGCCCTATGCCGCTCGTCGCTCCTGTTATGAAGGCTGTCGTCACCTGGGCTTCCCCGATTGCTTGGGCTTCAGTTTGCGGCCTGAGCCGATGCCGCGAAACCAAGAAAAGCAGCAAAAAGGAAAGATAAACTTTCGAACGCCTTTCGGCGGCTGGAACATTCCGGCGTGCCTATGCGGCGACAAACGCTGCTATCCCAAGGAAAACAATGTCCTCAACCCGCGAAGGCGGATTTCCGATCGCCAACTGAGAAAAAACATGGCTTTCGTAAACAACCGGCCGCCCGCGCGGCGACAGAGGCAAACGACGTCGAAGTCGGTGAACCTACCCGGCGGTCGGCAAAGGCTTTTTCAGCTTGGTGAAAAGCGAGGCCGCCGCGGCCTTCTGCTCGGCCTCGGTTGCCTCGACGCCCGAGGCTTTGGCAAGCGCGCGCACGCGTCCCAAACTGTTCTGCAGATGCTTGCGCATCGCCTGTCGGGCTTTGCTTCCGTCCTGCCTTTCGATGGCATCGACGATGGCTTTGTGCTCGCTGTGGATACGCGCGTAGTAGCTGTCCTTGAGGGCAGGCTCGACAACATAACCGAGCTGGAATCTCGGCACGATCATCGGCCCGAGATAGGCAAGGAAGCCGTGGATGAATTCGTTGCGCGCCGCCTTGGCGATCGCGAGGTGGAAGTCGTAATCGTAATGGATCTGGACCGCGGCGGGGTCGGCCTGCTGCGCGTCGATGTCATCCATTATGGCGCGGATGCCGCTTGCTTCCTTGTCGGTGCGGCGTTCCGCGCAGAGCCCGGCGGATTCCACCTCGACGCTCAGTCTGAGTTCAAGCAAGGCGATGGTTTCCGGCAGGGTCCTGAGTGCCTCGTCCGGGATCGAGAAACTGCGCGGGGTCGGCGTTTCGCTGACGAACATGCCGCGCCCCTGTTGCGGCACAACCATGCCTTCTGAGCGCAGCCTCGCCACCGCCTCGCGCACGACGGTGCGGCTGACATCGTATTCGGCGCAAAGCTCCGCCTCGGTCGGCAGTTGCGCGCCGGGCGGCAACTGACCGGAGCGGATCTTTTCGGCCAGGCTCTCCGCCACCAGGGTGGAAAGCGGCTTGCGCTTCGTCATTGAGGTCCTTCCGTTCAAATCAGATCAGGGCCGTTCAAGCTCAGATTCGGGATGATGCCCGAACCGGCAGGACCATTCAAACCGCGGCTGTCACGATCAGCTCGACCAGCATGCCGGGCTTGGCCATCCGGCCTTCGCCGGAGGAGCGCGCCGGCGCATGCTCCTTCGGCATCCAGGTGTCCCACACCGTGTTCACGTCATCGAAATCCCGCACGTCGTCCAGCCACATCTGGACGTGCAGGATGCGGGTTTTGTCGGTGCCAGCCTTGGCGAGCAACGTGTCGATCTTGCCGAGCACCTCGCGCATCTGGTCGGACGCGGATTGACCCGGTTTGGCGACTTGGCCGGTCAGGTAAAGCGTGCCGTTGTGGATGACGCCGTGATGAACGCGGGTGTCGAAGTCGAAGCGCTGGATGTCGGTCACGGGTTCTCTCTCAGGTAGCCGGCGTCAGCCGGATGGGATTGCCTTGCAGATACTGCGCGTAGGGCGCCTGGACGAGCCAGCCGGCATCGACGGGCAGGGTCACGCCGGTTATCGAGGCGGCGCGGTCGGAGCACAGGAACAGCGCGGCCTCGGCAACGTCGCGCGGCTCGACGAAGCGGCGCAGAGCCGTGGTCGCCTGGATGGCTTCGGGGTTGCGCTCGCCCTTGGCGATCTTTGCTTTCAGCCCGTCCGACAGCGTGTAACCCGGAGCCACGGCATTGACGCGTACCCCGTGCGGGCCGAGCTCGGCGGCCAACATCTGGGTGAGGGCCAGCACCGCATGTTTTCCCGGCGTATAGGCCGGCAGCGACAGCGGCGCGAAAGAGGCAAGCGAGCCGACATTGAGGATCGCCCCGCGCCCGGCCGCCGACATCAGCCGGCCGAACACCTGGCAGCCGAGCAGGGTGCCGCGATAGTTGATGCGCCACATCTTTTCGTCTTCGGCGAGGTCCTGGTCGAGCACATGCTTGCCACTCTGCAGGATACCGGCGCAGTTGACCAGGATGTGCGGCGTGCCGAACGCGCTCACGACTTCCGTCGCCAGAGCCTCGACCGAGGAGGGGTCAGCGACGTCGGTCTGCACGAAGAGCGCACGCGGCGCGCCGGCGCTCTCGCAGGCGCTCGCCGTTTCCCTGCCACGGATGGCATCGCGGCCGGCGACGACCACCTGATAGCCGTCCTCGGCGAAGCGCTCGGCGATCGCACGGCCGATGCCGGATGTGCCGCCGATTACGACGGCGGTCAGCGCATCAGCCATGGTGGCGGTCCTTCCGCTCGATGTCGAAGAATTCGGCCATGGCCTCGACCTGGAAATCCATCATCGGGCGTCCGGGCTGAATGCGGCAACCGATCTCTTTCGCCGCCTTGAGCAGCGCCGTCTCGGCGGGCTCCATAATGATGTCGACCACCGTCATCTCCGGCGTCAGCTTGCTCACATCCATCGGCAACGGATCGCCGGCCTTCAGCCCGGACGGCGTGGCGTTGATCGCCATGTCCATGCCGGACGGATCGGGCTCTCCGATCTCGATGCGACAATCGGGGAAGGACTTGTTGACCAGCGAGGCAAGCTTTTGCGCGCGGTCTTGGTCGATGTCGGCCAGCCGTATCTCCGCCGCGCCTTCTTCGGCCAGGCAATAGGTCAGCGAGGAGCCGGCGCCGCCGGCGCCAACTTGGAGGATGCGCTTGCCGGCGATCTGGTGTCCGCCTGCCTTCAAGCCATCGATGAAGCCGACGCCGTCGAAATTGTCGGCATACCAGCTACCGTCCGCCTGCCGGCGCACCGAGTTGGCGCTCTGCACACGCGCGGCGCGGTCGTGAGCGGCCGCGCATTTGTGGTAGACCGGGACTTTATAGGGCACGGAGATGATCACACCCTTGATGTTCTCGGCCGCCGTGATGCCGGCCCAGAAAGTGTCGAAATCTTCCGGACGGCAGCTCAGCGGCACCATCAGGCTGTCGAGCCCCTTCTGCTCGAAGATCTCGTTGAATATGCCGGGGCTCTTCGCATGGCCCACGGGATGGGCCAGCATGACGAAGATGTCGGCCTTGCCGGTTCCGCGCATCGGTTATTCCTTTCCGTTTGACAGTTCGTGATCACTCAGGATTTCGAGCGCCCGCACGAGTGAAGAATGGTCGGCGTCCGCGCCGGCGGTTCGCGCTGAGCAAGCGTTCATCAGCTGCTGCGCCGTTGCCGTGCCCGGCAATGCAACGCCAAGCGCGCGAGCACTTTCGAGCGCAAGACCGAGATCCTTCTGGTGCAGCCGGATGCGGAAACCCGGGGCGAAGGCGCGGGCGATCATGCGCTCGCCATGCACTTCAAGCACGCGCGATGAGGCGAAGCCGCCCATCAGGGCAGTGCGCACCTTCGCCGGATCGCAGCCGGCCTTGCCGGCAAAGACCAGCGCTTCGGCAACCGCTTCGATGTTGAGCGCGACGATGATCTGGTTGGCGATCTTGCATGTCTGGCCGGCGCCGTTCTTTTCGCCGATCAGCGTGATGTTGTTGCCGAGCTGCTCAAAGATCGGCAGCGCGCGCTCGAACTCGGCGGCCGGTCCGCCGACCATGATGGTGAGGCTCGCCGCCTTGGCGCCGACCTCGCCGCCGGAGACCGGCGCGTCGAGATAGCCGCCCCCCGCTTCCCTGATTTTCGCCGCAAATTGGGCGGTGGCGATCGGGCTGATCGAGCTCATGTCGATCACCAGCTTGCCGGCGGATATCCCTTCAAGCACGCCGTTCTGGCCCAACAGGACGCGCTCCACGTCAGGCGTGTCGGGCAGCATCGTGATGACGATCTCCGCGGTCCGCGCTACCTCGGCGGCGGAGGCGACGACCGATGCTCGCAGATCTGCAGGCAGAGGCGAGCGGTTGAGCACCGTGACGACCTCATGCCCTCCGTCGGCGAGATGCCCTGCCATCGGCGCCCCCATGACGCCCAGTCCGATAAAGCCCATCTTCATTTGCAACTCCGTTGCGGCCAGAGCCATCTTGCAGGCCAAGCTTGCCATATGATATAGGACATCATACAAATTTCAATACACCTTCTTCTCATTGGAGACCAATCGCAAAATGCAGGAGCGTGTCAATTCGCTAAAGGCTGCCGTGCAGGCGGGTAAACCCCACATCGGTATCTGGTGCTCGCTGGCTTCGGCGCTGACCACCGAGGTCGTCGCCGGCTCCGGGACGGGCTGGCTGCTGATCGACGGCGAACACAGCCCGAACGATCTGCGCAGCATCATGGCGCAGCTTCAGGTCGCGGCAGCGTTTCCTTGCGAGGCAGTGGTGCGCCTACCGTCGGATGATGCAATTCTCATGAAGCAGGCATTGGATGTCGGCGCCCGCAGTCTGATGATCCCCAATGTGCGCACGGCCGATCAGGCACGCGCCATCGTCGCAGCCATGACCTATGCGCCAGGCGGCTTCCGCGGCTTTTCCGTCGGTCATCGTGCCAATGCGTTTGGCCGCATCGCCTGCTACCACGCCAAGGCACGCGAGCAGCAACTGCTGGCCGTCCAGATCGAGGACGAATCGGGCGTCGCCAATGCGGGCGAGATCGCCGCTGTCGCGGGCGTCGATGTGCTCTTCGTCGGCCCCGGCGATCTCTCCACCAATATGGGCGCGATGGGCAATCCAGGCGCTGCACATGTGCAGGAGGCGATCGCTTCGGTGCGCAAGGCCGCGGCCGCCGCTGGCAAGGCCAGCGGCATCCTGGCGCCGGTCAAGGCCGACGCCGACCGCTATGTCGCCGACGGCTTCACCATGATTGCGGTGGGCTCGGATCTCGGTTTGCTGGCGCGGGGCTCGGATGCCCTGATCGCTTCGTTCAGGCAGTAGGAAAAGTCATGGCAATTCCTCCTTACAAGGCGCCTTCCCGGGACGCCTACGACATCGTCATCGTCGGTGGCGCGGTGATCGGTTCGTCGACCGCTTACTGGCTGAGCCAGGCGCTGGGCAGCGGCGCGTCGATCCTCGTGGTCGAACGCGACTCAAGCTACGAGTTCTCCTCGACGGCGCTCTCCACCAGCGCAATCCGCCAGCAGTATTCCAACCCGATCAATGTGAAGATCAGCCAGTTCGGCATCGAGATCATCCGCGGTTTTCAGGAGCGGATGGCGCCGTTCTACACCAATGAGCCCGCGCCTGATCTCGGCTTGAAGGAACACGGATATCTCTACTGCTGCTCGCCCGAAGGCGTGGACGCGGCGCGTGAGCGGGTTGAGCTGCAGCGCAGCCTCGGGGCTCACACAGTCTTCCTCGGACCGGGCGCGTTGAAGGAACGTTTTCCCTGGCTGAATGTCGACGACCTCGGCGGAGGTTCGTGGGGTTCGCGCGAAGAGGGCTGGTTCGACTCCATGGGCTTGCTTAATGGGTTCCGCCGCGCGGCGCGAGCGAGCGGCGTGGAATATATCGACAACGCCGTGACGGATTTGGATGTTTCCGAAGGCCGGGTCGTCTCGGCCCGTCTCTCGACCGGCCAGACGGTTCGTTGCGGAACCCTAGTCAACGCCGCCGGTCCACGCGCACAGCAGGTCGCCGCCATGGCTGGCTTGTCCATCCCGGTTGCTCCCTACAAGCGCTACAGTTTTGTTTTCGCCAGCGCCAATCCCATCCCCGGGCGGATGCCCAATGTCATCGATCTTTCCGGCACATTCGTACGCCCCGAAGGCGAGCTCTTCCTCACCGGCAACACGCCGCAGGGCGACGGGCCGGCCGAATACGACGATTTCGAGATGCATTTTGAAGAGTTCGACGACTACATCTGGCCGGCGCTTTGGCACCGCATTCCAGCCTTCGACGCGTTGAAGGTGCAGACCAGTTGGACCGGCCATTACGAATACAACATGCTCGATCACAACGGTATCGTCGGCTTCCACCCGGAGGTGACCAACTTCATGTTCGCCAACGGTTTCTCCGGCCATGGCCTGCAGCAGTCGCCTGCCGTCGGCCGGGCGGTCTCGGAGCTGATTGTCCACGGGGCTTTTCAGACGCTCGACCTGTCGCCGTTCAGCTACGAGCGCATACCGCGGAATGAACCGTTTCTCGAAGAAGCGGTGATTTGAGCCGTGTCAAACTGAGCCGACCGGCGCTCCCAATTTGATTTCAGGGAAAACGGAAATGAAGATCCTTGTGCCCGTGAAGCGGGTTGTGGACGCCAACGTCAAGGTCCGGGTGAAAGCCGACGGACTGGGCGTCGAGCTTGCCAACGTCAAGATGGCGATGAACCCGTTTGACGAGATCGCGATCGAAGAAGCCATCCGCATCAAGGAAGCCGGCAAGGCTGAAGAGATCATCGTCGTCTCGATCGGCCCGCAGCAGGCGCAGGAGACGCTGCGCACCGCGCTCGCCATGGGCGCCGACCGTGCCATCCTGGTCAAGACCGACGAGCAGACCGAGCCGCTGGGCGTCGCCAATTTGATCATTTGATGACTCGCAGGACAGCTGGCTGCTTCATTGCATCGCGTTTCGCCTCGCGATCATTTCTGGTGCGAGCGATATCCACCGCGATCCGCTTCTTGTTTGCTTCGGGACGTAGTTGTCCGTCACGGTTTTTGACGAATGACCCATGGCCGCCATGATGGCGGGCCTGAACGTTGCATTCTCATCTGGCGAAAATGGAAGACTTCGATTAGCTCCAAAGAGCGTCGAACAGCTCGAAAATGGCTCCAATGACAGCGCGGAGCCGATCTGCGTCGAGATGTTCCATCGGTGTGTCGCGTCAGGTCAGAGGGTACTCTGGGTCGACCTTCAGGCTTAGAAATCGTTCGATCAACATGCATTCTTCTGTTGGGTCGCACTGTCAAAGTCGAGCCACCCCATCGTGTCCTCAAGCGGTCTCGCTACATGAGAAAAGGTCTTCGCCAGCGCTCGAGCTGGCAGGTCGATGACTACAGCTTTCGAAGCGAAGTTGAGCAACTCATCAGTAGACGAGTTGCCGGAACTGCGCCAACGGACACTGCCGTCCAAGTGAGTGGAACCTTCCGATCGATGCTGCCTTATCTTCATGTTTGAAGAAGCAGCGAGAGGAAGCAATTGAGCAGCATTGCCTGGCGGAGTCTGCTTTTATTCCCGGTGCTTGCACTGGCGCTTGCCTCCTGCTCCTCATCTGAAACCGTCGAACAGCAATCGAAGCTTGCCGCCTCGACGGGGGAGGCGGCGGTATTGGTGATCAATGCCTGGCTTTCCGGCGCCGCACCGCCGCACTATGCATCTGCGGCCCTGCAATCCTTTGCTGGCACGCTTGGTGACGCCGACCGGCAAGTTCAATCGGCCCCTTCATCCGATATCGCAAAGCGGGACGCGCTGAAGTCGGCGGTCGGCCGGCTGACGATCGCAGCAGCCGCGGCCGAGCGCGCCGTTAAGGCTGAACAGCAGATCCAGGCCAGACAGGCGCGGCAGGATCTTCGCGCCGCGCAAGCGGATCTCGCCGCGGCCTATCGCCAGTATTTTGCGCAGCAGCAATGAAGAAGCTGCTTGAAATTTCACTCGGTGTCGTGACCAGCGTCGGCGGCTTCCTGGAGGTCGGCTCGATGGCGACGGCGGCGCAGGCCGGTGCATTGTTCGGCTACCAGCTCATCTGGGCGATTGTACTTGGCACCGTCTGCATAGCCTTCCTGGTCGAGATGGCTGGCCGGTTTGCCGCCGTGAGCCATCACACCATTGCCGACGGTATTCGCGAACGTTTCGGCTTTCATGCTTTCATTTGGCCGCTGCTTACGGTCTTGCTGGTCAACTTCCTGGTGCTGTCCGCCGAGCTAGGCGGCGTTGCCATTGCCGCCGAGCTTGCCACAGGAATCGGTTTCCAGTGGTGGGCCTTGCCGGTCGCTTTCCTTGCCTGGCTGCTGCTGTGGAAAGGCACGTTCGGCCTCATCGAGAAAGGGGTATCGATGCTTGGCCTGGTCACGCTCTGCTTCGTAGTCGGGGCGGTGATGCTCCGCCCCGACTGGAAAGAGGTGGCGGTCGGGGCCGTGCCCAGCCTGCCGCAGCACGACACGGCGACCTACTGGTTCATGGCCGTCAGCATTCTCGGCGCATCGATCTCGCCTTATCTTTTCATGTTCTATTCGTCGGGCGCGATCGAGGACCAATGGGACAAGAGTTACCTCGGCGCCAATCGGGCGATTGCCGGCCTTGGCATGGGCTTCGGAGGGACAATCTCGATCGCCGTGCTGATCGTGGCCGCGCTTGTGCTCGGCGCCAATGGCGTGAACCAGGTGGATGACTATAACCAGCTTCCGCTGATGCTGATCCCGATCTTCGGCTTCTGGGGCTTCGTCCTTTTCGTTGCTTCGCTGGGCATTGCCTGTTTCGGAGCCGCTCTCGAAGTAGCTTTGCAGCAGGCCTATCTGGTCGCGCAGGGATTCGGTTGGACATGGGGTGAGGATCTGAAGCCGCGCGATGATCCCGGATTCAGCCTCGTCTACACATTGACGCTCTTCCTCGCCGCCGTCCCGATAGCGCTCGGTCTGGACCCGTTGAAGCTCACCATCTTCTCGATGGCGCTGACCGCGGCCAGCCTGCCGCTGACGGTCGTGCCGTTCCTTTTCCTGCTGAACGACGACCGCTATGTCGGCAAGCATCGCAACGGTGTCATTTCGAACGCGGCCGTGATCTTCGTCATCGCGCTCGGCTTCGTGCTGGCGGTGGTGACCATTCCGCTGCAGATATTCGGAGGCACATGATGCAGCTGCTGCGCGATATATTGGACAAGCAGGTCGTCGATCGCGAGCAGGTCAAGATCGGCAAGGTTGATGGCCTGGTCGCCGAGCTGAGGCAAGGCAAGCCGCCCAGGGTCATTGCGATCGAGCTTGGCTCGATCGCGCTGGCGCGTCGGCTTGGCGCGCGACCCGGCCGATGGACCGCGCGGCTCGCGGCAAAGCTTGGCGGCAAGCGCCAGGCACGGCCGCACCGGATCGCGTGGCACAAGGTGCGCGACATCGGTGTCGACATCGAATTCGATATCGACGTTCGCAGGACGAAGATCTTTGCCTGGCAGCACTGGTTGCGCGATCACGTCGTCGGCCGGATCCCGGGAGCCTGACGATGACGAATGTAAACCTCGAGCATCTGGCCGGTCGGCGCGTGTGCTCAGAAAGCGGCAAGAGCATCGGCTACATCGAGGAGATCATCGCCGAGCAGGATGGTGACGATCTCGTCGTCACCGAATTTCATATCGGCATCTTCGCGGCGTTCGAACGTCTGTCCGCGTCGACCGTCGGCACCGCATTGCTCGATTTTTTCAAGCTGCGTCGCAGGTCGGGCCTCTATCGCATACCTTGGGACAAGCTCGACATTACCGATCCGGCGCACCCGCGGCTGCTCTGCTCGGATAACGAGCTTTCGGGATTAGAAGATATTGGCAATTCTCGGACAAGTCCCGCTCCCCTCCATCAGCGCGACAGTTGAGGCAGCGGTCTTCCGATGTCGTCCGAGACGCTTTGCACCGACCCGCGGGCGCGCCGTCTGTCCAGATGAGCCCGGACTTGCCGACGCCAAGGCCGCTACTCTTGCCATATTGCATTTATGCCCAAGGAAACTCCTCGTATGCGGAACGATCGAGTCCAACTGCCGTTACCGTCAAAAAGACAGGAGCGAGCAATGACTGGACGCACCACCCACGATCAGCAGATACGTGTCATCGAGAAGCGTGAGAATACGAAGAACGCGCCCAAGGAATTCGAGGCCAAAGCGGAGCTGAAGCGGTCGGCGGCGGAGCGCGAGGCACGGCGGAAGGGGTCGAGCCTCAGGGGCGATACGCCTGACCTGGTCGATCCAGACGATCGCAATATCCTTCGCGGCAAAAATCAAGAAAGTGCCCATAACAAGAATCGAGATTCCAAGTAGGACCGCCTTCCGCGGCAACCCCAGGGCCTCCCGGCCGCAATCGGTGCCTTCTCGATAATCTGTGGCAGCAGTCTTTTGCGCAACTTGCCCGGATTCTCGACGAATAACTGTGATCGGCTTCGACGTGTTCGACTGGAAAAGGTCTCCAGGCTGAACCACCGCCTTCGCTAGCGGTTGACCGCCAAAAGACCGCAGCCCCGGCGCCCGCGGGAATGGAACCTCGCCCATCCTGCAAAGTTAAAGCGCGGGAGCGGTTGTCATGTCAGCAAACGCCGGCCTTCTGGTAGGCTTCGCATTTTGGTTCCTTGCCTATGCCAGCAACTGGGTCGCAGCCGAGGAACTCGGGCATCAACAAGCGAAGGTCGTCGAACTGTCGCTGTTCCTGAGCAACGGTTGTGGTGCATGCCATACCATAAGAGGCACCGAGGCCCGCGGGTCGATTGGCCCGGACCTTTCCCATGTCGGATCGCGATCAGCGATCGGCGCCGGGGTCCTGCCTAACACCGAGGAAGCCATTGCACGTTTTGTCGCTCGCCCTGATCTGTTCAAGCCAGGCGTGAAAATGCCGGCGTTCGACATGCTGCCGCAAACCGAAATCCAGGCGATCGCGCGATATTTGAAAGCCTTGAAATGACGCCTGGTTCTCGTACCGAATTCGGGACAGCGTCGTCCAATGCTACTGCCGAAGAAGACACCGTTCGCGTGGCGAACCAGCCGATGATGATCCGCGTGAAGCATGTCGTATTCGGCGCCATCGGTTTGCCTGTCGTCCTGTTGCTTGGGGCATGGATCGGCTTTTTCAACGTCGGCGCCAGCAGCGGCCATTGGAAGGTGACGGCCTGGTTCCTTCAACTCGCCATGCGCTCGGCCGTACGCACCTATGCATTGGCCGTGGACGCGCCGAAAACGCTCGACCGGCGGGGGCTCCCGGCGGCAGCCGGACATTTCGCGCGAGGCTGCGCGATCTGCCACGGCGCACCCGGCGAGCTCCGCTCGCCGGCGGTGCTGCGGATGCTTCCGCAACCGCCGGATCTTGCGCTCACGGTCGGAGATTGGACCGACGCCCAGCTTTTTCGGATCGTCAAGCATGGAATACGGTTCACCGGCATGCCCGCCTGGCCGGCCCGCGACCGCGATGACGAGGTCTGGGCAATGGTTGCTTTCCTGCGGGAACTGCCAAAGCTCAATCCGAATGAATTTCGAGCGCTTGCCTTCAATGGCAGCGATGCTACCAGCAGCGATCGGCAACCCGCCACCCCGGATGTTCTCTCCGACTGCATGCGCTGCCACGGAGGCGACGGCGAGGGCAGGGGTGACGCCGTGCCCGTGCTGGCCGGGCAGAAAGAAGCTTACCTGCTCGCCAGCCTTCAAGCCTATGCCAAAGGCGATCGCACGAGCGGCTTCATGGCTCTGCCGGTGACTGGCGTCGACCCCGCCGATCTGGCTGCGCTTGCCCGGTATTTCGCGGCGCAGCCGTCGGTATCAGCGGACCGCGATCAAGTTTCGGCGGAGGTGATCAACAAGGGACAGCAAATCGCTGAGGCCGGAATTCCGGAGCGGAACGTGCCTGCCTGTTCCGGCTGCCATCTCGGCTCCGACAAAAATCAGGTTTATCCACGCCTTAACGGTCAGCATGCCGCTTACCTGGAGCGGCAGCTGAAGCTGTTCCGGTCCGAGGACCGAGGCGGCACGCCGTTCTGGCATATCATGGCTACCGCAGCCCAACGCCTCACGGACGACGATATACGGGCGGTATCGGCCTATTTTTCCAGACGTGCTGAAGGTCCTCGGTGAGCACAATGCGCCTGCTGTACAAGGCGCCTCGAAATCGGTTCAAGGAACTTTATCCCATCCTGCCAGTTCCAACTCCGCACAGACGGCCTGAGCAGACAGCCGGCTGAAGCATCCTTTGCGGGTGAACCAGGCTGAATGCACTTCCGGCGGCCTTACGAGACATGGAATTTCGGGACTGCAGCCTGTCCCGGCCTCCTGTCGCAGCTATGGCGCGTAGATGCCGCAGAACAGAAGAACGCCGCCGATCAGGCAGAAGGCGAGGAGTGTCGCAACGTAGAACCCGTGTTCGCGGAAAATCCTGATATCGCGTTTCAGACTCACGGCTCAGCCTCTTCGGCACCCTACGAAGCCCACAACACGGAACGGCACCGGCGAGTTCCGGATGCTCTGTTTCCTCTGTTTCGAAGAGCCCCCAATTGGCGGGTGTTGGCCCGCCTCACGGCTGCCGCCGGCGGATCCGCTCTCGCCTCTCGCTGCACGGGTGTGCAGTCGGCCCTCGATCCGCACGGCGAGCAGGCCGACGCTCTGGCTGTTCTGTTCTGGATATTCACGGCCGTGCTCGGACTTGTCTGGCTGGTCACCATGGCCGGGTTGTTCTTCGCGCTGACACGCCGGCGAGATAGTCGCGGCGAACCGGCGCAAGCGCGTCCAGCCGTCAAACGGCAGGTGCGTATCGCCTTTGCTGCGATGCTGGCATCGACCGTCATCATTCTCTCGGGCCTGACCGTGCTCAGCTTCGACGGACAAAGGATGGTTTTCAGGGATGGGGCCGGGGCGGCCGTAACAATATCGGTCATAGGGCACCAATGGTGGTGGCAGGTCCGCTACGAAGGAAAGAATGGTTTCGAGACGGCAAACGAGATTCGCATTCCGGTAGGCAGCGCGGTCGATATCAAGCTCACCACGGGTGACGTGATCCACTCGTTCTGGATACCGAGCCTTGCCGGCAAGCTCGATCTCATTCCAGGCAAAAGCAATGAACTCCGTATCCAAGCGGACAAGCCCGGCGTGTACCGCGGCCAATGTGCCGAATTCTGCGGTCAGCAGCATGCGCATATGGCGATCTTCGTGGTGGCACTGGAGCCGAGCGAATTCGAACGCTGGCGCGCAAAACAGGCCGCGCCCGCAAGGCCGATGGCTCATCTTACGAAGCAACAAAATGTCGTTGCTTCCGCGGCACCGTCTCCGTCCGCCGCCCTTTCGGAGCATTCGCGATGAGCCAGGCGGTCGAAGAACGTCACGAAACCCGTGACACCGATCTGGGTGACGAGGAGCTGCGCGCAAGGCTGAGCAAGACCTGGGGCACGGCGCGTGGTCTGATAGGCATTCTTTCGACAGTCGATCACAAGATCATCGGCATCCGCTATGCCGTCACTGCCTTCGTCTTCCTGTTGGCCGGCGGCATCATGGCGATCATCATGCGGCTGCAGCTCGCACGGCCGGACAGCCACTTCGTCGACGCCGAGCTCTACAACCAGCTTTTCACCATGCATGGCACAACGATGATGTTCCTGTTCGGGGTGCCGGTCGGCGAGGCGTTCGCCGTCTATCTGGTGCCGCTCATGGTCGGCACCCGCAACATCGCCTTTCCGCGTCTCAATGCCTTCTCCTACTATGTCTATCTGTTCGGCGGCCTGATGTTGTGGGGCGGTTTCGCGTTGAGCATCCGCCCTGATGTCGGGTGGTTCTCCTACGTACCCCTCGCAAATCTGAATTTCACTCCAGGCAAGGGGCCGGACTATTGGGCGCAGATGATCACTTTTACCGAAGTCGCAGCGCTCGCAGTCTCGGTGGAGATCGTCGTCACAGTCCTGAAGCAGCGCGCCCCGGGCATGACGCTCGACCGCATTCCACTCTTCGTATGGACGATGCTCGTCCATTCCTTCATCATCATCTTCGCCATGCCGGCGATCATGCTCGCCTCGTCTATGCTGATCATGGAGCGGCTGGTCGGCACGCAGTTTTTCAATCCGGACGCGGGCGGCGATCCGCTGCTTTGGCAGCACCTTTTCTGGTTCTTTGGTCACCCCGAAGTCTACATCATCTTCCTGCCTGGAACCGCTTTCGTGTCGGCGATCGTGGCGACATTCTCCCGGCGGCCGGTCTTCGGCTATTTGCCGATGGTGCTGTCGCTGATCGCGATCGGCTTTTTGTCCTTTGGCTTGTGGGTTCACCACATGTTCGTGACCGGCCTGCCTGAAATCGGCGCCGCATTCTTCACCGCCTCCAGCATGGCTATAGCCATTCCGAACGGGGTCCAGATATTCTGCTGGATCGCGACGCTGTGGGACGGCAAGCCGGTGCTCAAGGCGCCGTTGATCTTCGTGCTCGGTTTCTTCTTCATCTTTGTCGCCGGCGGGCTCTCGGGTGTGATGCTGGCGTCAGTGCCAATCGATACGCAGGTGCACGACACCTATTTCGTCGTCGCCCATTTCCACTACGTGCTTATAGGCGGCACCGTCTTTCCGCTTGTCGCGGCCGTCTACTACTGGTTCCCGAAAGTGACGGGCCGGCTCATGGATGAGCGGCTCGGCAAATGGCAGTTCGTCCTCGCCTTCACTGGTTTCAACGTCACGTTTTTTCCGATGCACCTGCTCGGCCTGCACGGCATGCCGCGCAGGGTCTACACCTACCCCGCGGAGATGGGCTGGGGCGGGCTCAACCTGCTCGCCAGCACCGGCGCGCTGCTGTTCTTCGCAAGCTTTCTGCTCATGCTCTACAACATGATTGCCAGCGCCCGCTCGGGCGCCCTTGCCGGCGACAATCCCTGGGGCGCCGACACGTTGGAGTGGGCGACCAGTTCGCCGCCCCAGCCGCAGAACTTCGATCGCATTCCCTGCGTCACAAGCGGTTCGCCGCTATGGGATAAGGGCGATGACAAGGCGGTGGTCGGCGGCCTCAAGGTTGATGAGCGCGAACTGCTCGTGACGAGCGTCACGGAGGCCCGGCCTGACATTCGCGAGGAATCGCCGGCGCCCTCGATCTGGCCCTTTCTGGCGGCGTTTGCCACAGCCGTCGCGTTCATCGGCTCGATCTACACGCCCTGGGCGGTTACTTGGGGTTCGCCCGTCGTCGCCATCGTGCTGGTCGCCTGGTTCTGGCCGAAAACCATCGAGGAGAATGTCTAGATGGCCCGCAGCGTCATCGATGTCTCGGGTTTGCCGACCTATGCCTTCGGTTCGCGTGTCACCCCCTGGTGGGGGACCTTCTCGTTCTGCCTGCTGGAGGGAACTGGCTTCGCCCTCGGCATCGGCGGTTATCTCTACCTGGCCGTCACCAACAAGGATTGGGCGAAGGACGCGGTGCCTTTGAGCCTGCTCTGGTCGGCGCTCTTCACGCTCGTCCTTGTTGTCAGCGCACTGCCGAATTTCCTGATCAAGCGAGCAGCGACGCAGGAGAGTTTGCGCTCGGTCCGTCTGCTGCTGCTGATCATGAGCGCGATCGGGCTGGTGCTTATCGGGCTGCGCATCATGGAATTCTCGGCCTTGCCGGTACGCTGGAGCGACAATGCCTATGGCTCCTTTGTCTGGCTCCTTCTTGGCCTGCATGGCGTGCATGTGCTGACAGACGTCGCCGACACGCTGGTCCTGACGGTGCTGATGTTCACGCGGCATGGAACGGGCAAACGCTTCAGCGATGCCGAGGACAATGCTTTCTACTGGTATTTCGTCGTGCTCTCATGGCTGCCCCTCTACGTCGTGCTCTATTGGCTGCCGAGGTTGTGATACGGCCGGGATCGCGCAGTTCCTCCGACGCTACGCACGACGCCTGATGACCGTCTACCACCAGCGCTTCGCGCAACAAGTCGAGACCGTCGACATGGAGACGGTTCTCTCGGCCTGGACCTGACGCTATGCGACGATCCTCACCGGCACCGACTTCGCCGCCGGGACGTGCGCTTTATGAGCCCGGTGCCACAGCGGAATCAAAGGATTGAGTTCGGGATAATAGCCGGCGCAGTTGCCGCTTGGTATGGAGTAAGGCGTGACCCGCAGGCCTCCCACCCGCCGCTCGACGCCGTCATCGGCATGCGCCTCGAGAGCGACTTCCTGCCCGGCGCTGAGCCCCATCCGTCGGATGTCTTCCTCGTTCATCAGCAAGACCATTCGCGTTCCGATGATGCCGCGCAACCGATCGCGATAACCATACACGGTCGTGTTGAACTGGTCGTTCGACCGAACTGTGATCAGCGTCAGTACGTCCTCGCCCGACACATCGATGTCGGGGTCGGTTTCCAGTGTGGTGGGCAGCTTGAAATTCGCCTTTTTGTTCGGCGTTTCCCAGACGCGCTTCGACGCCTTGATATCGCGATGGAATCCACCTGGCGTGAGGAAGCGTTTGTTGAAATCCTTGAAATGTGCCGGGAAGCAGCGCTCGATCTCGTCGCGGATGCGGGAATAGTCAGCGACCCAGTCGTCCCAGGGAACCGAACTCATGCCGGCGACGGTCGCCTTGGCGAGTTCCGCGACAATGCTCGGCTCGGACATGAGATGCTCGCTCGGTTTTTGCCGCGACCCGAAGGAGCCGTGAATGCACGCGGTCGAATCCTCCATCGAGACCCATTGCGGCCCGCTGGCCTGAATGTCCTTCTCCAGCCGAGACAGGCATGGCAGCAGATACGTGACTTTCCCGGCGATCAAATGGCTGCGGTTGAGCTTGGTCGCGATCTCGACGTGCAGGTCGAGGTTCCGCCAGGCCTTCTCGACCAGTCCGGTTTCCGGAACGGCCCGCACGAAATTACCGCCGAGTCCGACAAAACCGCGAACCCGCCCGTCGATCACGCCCTCGCACGTCTCGACGGTATCGAGCCCCTTATCCCGCGGCGGCTCGAAGCCGTAGAAGTCGCGAAATTTGTCGAGCGGAACAAGCTCCGGCTTTTCGGAAATGCCGACCGTTCGCTGTCCCTGCACGTTGGAGTGTCCGCGCAACGGCGATATGCCGGCTCCGGGCTTGCCGATATTGCCGCGCATGAGCAGCAGGTTGCACAGCATCTGCACATTCTCGGTGCCGTGGCGATGCTGAGTGAGCCCCATGCCGTAATTGCCGATGACCGCATTGGCCGAACTGTATATTTCAGCGACATGTTCGAGATCAGCCCGCGAGATGCCGGAACGTCGAACGATGTCTTCCCAACCGGTCGCGCGCAGATAGGCTTCGAAGTCGGCAAAGCCGTATGTATGCTCCTCGATGAAAGCGGTATCGAGGACGCGTTTTCCGCCTCGCTCTCGGGCTGCGTCATCGAGCGCCAGCACAGCCTTGGCGATACCAGTCATGGCCGCAATATCCCCGCCCGCCCGGATCTGGAAGAAATCGCTCGACATTTTCGTCCCTGGGCCTGGCGACAGCATCTCGACCGGGTTCTGCGGGTTCTTGAATCTCACCAAGCCCCGCTCCCGCAGAGGGTTGAAGGTGATCACCGGGACACCGCGCTGGCGAGCGTCCTCGATGGGGTGTAACAGGCGCGGTGCGGTGACACCGGTATTGTGGCCGAAGAAGAACATCATGTCGGATTTGGCGAAGTCCTCCAATTGCACCGTGCCGACAGGAGAGCCGATCGATTCCGGTAGGCCGACCGACGTCGACTCGTGACACATGTTCGAGGAATCGGGCAGGTTCGAAGAGCCGTAGATGCGGGCGAAGAGCTGATACATGAACGAGGCCTCGAGCGAGGCGCGTCCGGACGTGTAGAAGACCACGGACTTCGGGTCGAGGCGCCTGAGCTGAGCGCCCATATCGCCGAACGCGTCCGGCCACGCCACAGGCTCGTATCTGTCGGTGGCGCGATTATAGCGCATCGGCTCCGTCAGGCGTCCCTGTTTCTCAAGATCGTGATCCGGCCAATCCAGGAGTTCGGTCACTCTATGGGTGGCAAAGAAGGACGGCTCGCAGCGCCTGCTGGTCTGCTCCCACATCGTTGCCTTGGCGCCGTTCTCGCAGAACTCGAAAGGCCGCGGCTCGGCCGGCTTCGCCCATGAGCAGGAGACGCACATGTAGCCGTCCGCCTTGTTCTGCTTCAGCAACGTGCTCCATATGTCGGACAGCAGCAGCCCCTGGTCCCGCGCGTTGCGGATCAAAGACTTGAGCGAGCCCCATCCGCCGGTCGGATGATTGTATTTCTTGATCTCGACGCGATCGGTGACAGCAGGTTCCATGTGAGTCGTCCAAAAAAGAGGAAAGCAAAGAGAAAACCAAAGCGGGCCTCAGTTGTTCCAGCTTGCCTCGTCAGTCACTCATCGTCGGCCGCCAGTGCTCAGGCTCGCTAACGGTAGCGCACGGTCGTGTCGGATGGCTCAATTGTGTCCAAAGAGGCGCTGCCAATCTCCACCAAGAGTGCCGAAGGGCGATGCCGGACAGCCTTGAACCGAGCGGATGATTGAGGTGGTGCCCATCTATCATCAGCTTCGCGCTGCCCAGGGCCAGCGTGGACGTCCGGCCGCCGCTGCGCTGCGCTCGTTGTTAGGAGAGATCGTGCTCACGCCCGGCGACAAGCGCGGCGAGGTCCATGCCGAGCTATGCGGCGAGCTGCTCGGCATTCTCAAACTCGTCAACCCTTCATGCGCCAGGGGTATGGTGCGACCTGAGCTCAGATGTCGGGTTATAGCGCCCGGGCGGCGAGCGGCACTATGGTTCGAAAGGCTCTCCCAGCGAAGCCACGCCGTTGAGCTTGAGCAGACGCCGGTTCGAAGAAATGATGCCCAGCACGACGATTGTCACGAGATAAGGCAGGCTCGATAGAAGTTGCGAGGAAACGTCGAGCCCAGTTGTCTGGGCCGCGAGGCTTGCGAGGGACACGGCGCCGAAGAGGCAAGCACCAAGGAAGATACGGCTGGCAAGCCAAGTGCCGAAGACGACGAGCGCGATCGCTATCCAGCCGCGCCCGGCGATCATGCCATCGGCCCAGAGCGGAGTGTAGACCACGGCCGCGTAGGCACCGGCAAAACCCGCCAACGCGCCGCCGAAAGCGACCGCGGCGAAGCGCACGGCGATTACCGGATAGCCGAGCGCACGGGCCGCCTTGGGATTCTCGCCGACGGCGCGGATGACGAGGCCGGTCTTGGTGTAGGCGAACACCGCCCAAATGGCGACGGTCGCAGCGAGCGAAAGCCACACGACAATGTCTTGGCTGAACAGGCGGCCGATGACCGGGATATCTGAAAGCCAGGGCAATGAGAGCTTCGGAAGCCCTTTGACCGTGAGGCTCTCAAAACTCTTGCCGAACAGCGCCGACAGGCCCTGGCCGAGGATGCCTATGGCAAGGCCCGTCGCAACCTGGTTCGCCCGGAATCCCAGCGCCACGACCGCAAAGACAAGGGAAAGAGCGGCGCTGGCGAGACCAGCGGCGAGGAAACCCAGGAGATGCCCGCCGCCTTGATAGACGATGATGAAGGCGATGACTGCGCCGAGGGCCATCAGGCCCTCCACACCGAGATTGAGGACCCCGGCGCGCTCTGCCACCAGTTCGCCGAGCGCCGCCAGAAGGAACGGCGTAGCCGCCGCCAACATCCCGGCGATGATGAACTCCACGGCGTTCATGGCGTGCTTGCGTGGGCGGCATGGCGCCATTCGAGCCGATAGCGGACGAAGGCGATGGCGACAAGATAGGCAAGCAGCAGGCTGCCCTGGAAGACCCTGACCGCAGCGACCGGCAGATTTGCCGAGACCATGGCGTTATCGCCACCGATATAGAGGGCCGCCATGAGCAACGCGGAAAGGACGATACCGACCGGGTGAAGGCCTCCGAGATAGGCGACGATGATGGCGGCATAGCCGTAGCCGGTCGAGATGGAGCGCTGCAACTGTCCGAGCGGCCCGGCGACCTCGGCCGCTCCGGCGAGGCCTGCCGCGAAGCCACCGACGAGGAGCGAAAGCCAGATCGCGCGTCCTTCGTTGAAGCCAGCGTATCCGGCGGCGCGCGGCGCGAGGCCGCCGACCTGCAGCTTGTACCCTGCGAAACTCCTCTGCATGAACACCCAGGCGCCGAGGGAGAAGGCGCAGGCGACAAGCAGCGAGAGGTTGACGCGGGTGCCGGGGATCAGGATCGGCACCATCGCGTCGTACTGGAACATCACCGATTGCGGGAAGTTGAAGCCATTCGGATCCTTCCAGGGGCCGAGAAGCAGATAATTGAGCAATTGCGCGGCAACGAGCGCCAGCATGAGCGACACGAGAATCTCGTTTGCGTTGAGCTTCACGCGCCAGAAGGCCGTTAGCGACGCCCACAGCGCGCCGCCCAGCGCGCCGATGAACAGCATGGATGGCCAGATCCACTGGCCCGTTGCCTGCGGGAACCAGACGGGAATGGCGGATGCGAAGATCGCGCCGAGGATGAACTGGCCCTCGGCGCCGATGTTGAAGACCTTCGCGCGAAAGCCGATCGCAAGCCCCTGCGCGATCAGCAGGAGCGGCCCCGTCTTCAGCAGAACTTCCGAGAACGAGGCCCAGGACAGGAAAGGCTCCAGGAGCATCGCGTGGAAAATAGCGACCGGATCGCGGCCCATCAGGAGGTAGAGGCCGAGATTAAGCAGCGTCGCCAGGGCGAGCGCCATGGGCGGGGCGACCAGCTTCACGGTAAGCGAGGCATGCTCCCGGCGAACCAGAACCGGAAGGAACGGCCTGGAAAGAGCGCTCATGCCGGGACCTTCGTGGCCATTGATTGCGCGCCGATCATGTAGCGGCCGATCTCCTCGGGTCTGGTGTCGCGCGTCACCAGCGGCGGGCTCAGCCGGCCCTGATGGATCACCTGGATCGAATCGCAGAGTTCGAACAGTTCCTCCAGCTCCTCCGAGATGACGAGGATGCCCATGCCCTCGTTGCGCAGCGCGACAAGGCGCCGGCGGATGGCGGAGGCCGCGCCGATGTCCACGCCCCAGGTGGGTTGCGCCACGAACAGCAATTTCGGGGACAGCATGATCTCGCGGCCGACGATGAACTTTTGCAGATTGCCCCCCGAAAGCGCGCCGGCCTCCGCTTCGGAACCGGGCGTGCGCACGTCGTATTGCCGGATGCAGTCCTCGGTGAAAGCCTTCGCCCGGGCTGTGTCGACAAGGCCGCGTTTCAGCAGGCCGAACGGATGGGCGGTCAGAAGGCTGTTGAGGACGAGCGACATTTCCGGCACCGCGCCGCGGCCGAGCCGTTCCTCCGGAACGAAAGCGAAGCCCAGCCGGCGGCGGGCGGCCGTATCGAGCGCGCCGACATCCTTTCCCATCATGTAGATGCAATCGGACTTTTGGCGCGGCAGCACCGTTTCGCCCGAGATCAGCGCCGCGAGCTCGCTCTGCCCGTTGCCCGATATGCCCGCTATGCCGAGGATCTCACCGGCACGCACCGTCAGATTGACGTCGCAAAGCGGCACGGCGAAGGGATCGTCAGGCTGATGGTCCAGGCCCACGATTTCGAGGCGCTTTTCGCCGCCGGAATGCGCCAACGCCGGCATGGGCTGCGGCATGTCGCGGCCGATCATCATGCGGGCGAGGTCGTGCGCGTCATGGTCGCGCGGGTCCACGTGGCCGGTGACGCGCCCGCCGCGCAGGATGGTCGCTCGATCGCAGACCGCCCGGATCTCCTCCAGCTTGTGCGAGATGAACAGGATCGAAACGCCGCCGTCGCGCAGCCGCCGCAAAGTCTCGAACAGCTTGTCCACCGATTGCGGCGGCAGGACGGAGGTCGGTTCGTCGAGGATCAGAAGCTGGGGTTCGGTCATCAGGCAGCGAATGATCTCCACCCGCTGCCGTTCTCCCACCGAGAGCGCGTGCACATGGGCAAGCGGATCGACCTCGAGTCCGAAGTCGCGGCCGAGCGCACGGATGTGTTCCGCGAGATCCGATTTGCCCTTGGGCACGACCAGGCGGATGTTCTCCATCACCGTCAGTGTTTCGAACAAGGAGAAATGCTGGAAGACCATGCCGATCCCCTTGCGCCTCGCATCCGCGGGGGAAGCGAGGGCCAGGGGGTCTCCTTTCCAGGTCGCCATTCCGGCGTCCGGCTGCTCGACGCCGTAGATCAGCTTCATCAGCGTCGACTTGCCCGCTCCATTTTCCCCGAGGATCGCATGGATCGAGCGTGGAGCCACATCCAGATCGATGTCTCGATTGGCATGAATCTGGCCGTAGCTCTTGGAGATGCCGCGCAGCGACAGGAGCGGGACGGTCACGGTCACTTGGGCAGCGGCGTGGTGACGCCTTTGACGTGCCAGTCCATGGCAACGATCTCGGCCCCGGTCATCGTCTTGCCGGCGGGCACGCCCTCGCTGCCGTCGGCCTTGACGATCGGACCGGTAAAGGGCGAGAAGCTGCCGTCGGCGATCTTGGCTTCAACGTCCTTGATCCTGGCCATCATGTCGGCCGGGATTCCCGGGTTCCAGTCAACGACCTCGACCACCTTGTCGCCCACACCCAGGAAAGCGTTTGCGCCCTTGAAGGTGCCGGCGATGTGGGCGTCGACCGAGGCCTTGAAGAAGGGCGACCAGTCGGTCGCCACGCAGCCGAGATAGGTTTTGGGCGCGTATTTCTTCATCGACGAGTTGAGGTTGAAGGCGGGGACGCCGGCCTCTTCGCAGGCCGAGACGACGGAGGGCGTGTCCTGCGCGTTGGAGAAGATCACGTCGCATTTCTGCGCCAGCAGCGCCTTGGCGGCCTCCTGCTCCTTGGCCGGATCGAACCAGGAGTTCACCCATACGACCGAAACCTCGACATCAGGCTTCACCGCCTGCGCTCCCAGCGTGAAAGCGTTGATGGAGGTGATCAGCTCGGGAATGGCGAAGGCAGAGACCGAGCCGAGCTTGCCAGTCTTCGAAAGCGCGGCTGCCGCCATGCCCATAAGGTAGGTACCCTGGGAATATTGGGCCGCGAAGGGCGAGAAGTTCGGCGCCACCTGGAAACCGGAAGCGTGCAGCACGGTTACGTCGGGATTGCGGCGCGCGATCTGCAGGGCGCCGTTCTGATAGCCGAAGGAGCCGGCGACCAGGAACTTGTTCCCGTCGGCGACCGCCTTGTTCATGATCCGATCGGCATCGGGTCCTTCCTGTATGTTCTCGATGATGGTCACCTTCACCTTGTCGCCGTAGGCTGCCTTCACAGGCTCAAGCCCGTCGGCGAGCGCACGGCCCCAGCCGACATCGCCGACCGGCGACGGGACCACGAGCACGATGCCCAGAGGTTCGTCGGCGGCAAGCGCGCGGCCGCCCATTGCCACGACGAGCCCAGAGGCGGCCGCGCCTTTCATCAATGTTCTGCGGGTAAGATTTGTCAGCATGTCGGTTCCCCTTGTTTTGGTTTCTAAAATTCCACCGTCGCAAGCGCCGCTTCGGCTTCCGCGAACAGTCTGGCCTCGTCGAGCCCCGGGAATTCGCCTTTGGCCCAGACGATGCGGCCGTTGATCATGGTCATGTCGGTCGGCGCGCCGATGCCCACCTTGGCCAGCAGGCTCAGCGGATCGTGCCGTGTGCCGACATAGTCCATGCGCCGCGTGTCGATGGCGAAAAGGTCGGCGGCCATGCGGGGCGCCAGCCTGCCGATGTCGCCGCGTCCGAGCAATGCCGCGCCTCCGGTCGTCGCAAAACCGAGAAAATCGGCCGGCGGCGGCACCGGATGGTCGCGCGTCGACGCCGACAGGCACTGCAGCATGTAGGCGGAATGGATGCAGTGCATCAGGTTGGAATTGTCGTTTGAGGCGGCCCCGTCGCAGCCCAGACCCACACGGAGGCCGAAGGCCGACATCGCCGGAATGTCGGTGATTTCGGCGCCGACGAGATAGACCGGTTCCGGGCAGTGGGCGACGCCGGTGCCGCTCGCGGCCATCTTGCGCAGCTCGTCGTGGGTCAGTTCCCAGCAATGGGCATAGAAGGTATCCGGCCCGCAGAAGCCGATGTCCGCGCAATAGTCCACCGTGCGCATGCCGTGACGGGCCTCGATTACCGGGCTTTCGCCCTCGCCGACATGGGTATGCATGCGCACCCCACGGTCGCGCGCCAGCGCCACCGATTCCACGAAGGTGTCGCGATAGCAGTTGACTGGCTGGCAAGGCGCGACGACGACCTGCCGCATGCCGAAGGGACCGGCATCATGGTAGGCGTCGATCAGCCGGGCGCAGTCGGCGATGAATTCGTCGGTCGTTTCCAGCATGGCGTCGGGGATGGTCGAGCCTTCCGATTTGGGCAGCGTGTTGCCGCCACGTCCGGCATGGAAGCGCATGCCGAGCAGTTCGGCTGCTTGGAACTGCCGGTCGATCAGCCGCTTGCCCGCCTGCCGCGGAAAGCAATACTGATGGTCGAATGCCGTCGTGCAGCCGTGCTTTATCAGCTCGGCCATCGCCGTGACCGATGCATGGTAGAAGCATTCCTCAGTCAGCCGCGAGAAAATGGGATAGATGCGGTCGAGCCATTCGATGACCGACAGCTTCGTCCAGTCCAGATCGGCGCGGTTGCGCACGAAGCATTGAAAGAAGTGGTGGTGGGTGTTGACGAGGCCGGGATAGACGAACCAGCCAGCGGCGTCCTGCGTGATTGTTCCAACGGGCAGCTCTGCCTTGTCGAGGCCTGCGCCGATGGCCCGTATTGCCGGGCCGTCGGTCAAGACATCGACATTGCGTCGGATATCCGGACCGTTGCCCTCGTCCACGATAACCGCAGCGCAGCCCTTCAGCAAATAGCCCGCCACGTCAGGCCTCGCCGACTTCGAGGACGGGCGCGGGCGTCAGTTCGTGCAGCCGGTGGATGCCCGGCATCTCGATGAAACCCTCGAGACTGCGGACCGCCCGTGACCAGAGCCGGATCGCCGGATAGGGGTCGAGCGAAACGCCGCCGTCCGGCGCCAGCGCAACATAGGGAAAGCAGGCAATGTCGGCGATCGTCGGTCGATCCGACGCGAGGAAGCGCTGGTCGCGGATATGCTGTTCGACGAGGCCGGCTTCCAGCTCCCGCAGGGCCGCTATTCCCTGCTCCCGAAGGGCGGCGATATTGCCCGGACGCAGCAGCATCTCGTGCAAGCGCGCCGCCCCAAGGCTCGCGGTCAGCCGGTGCGAGAAGGAGAGCCATTGTTGGACGCGCGCCGCCCGCCCAACCGTATCATTGCCCAGCCATTGGGGTGCCGCCTTCACGGCGAGATAGACCAGCATGGCCGAGGATTCGGTCAGCACGAGGTCGCCATCCTCCAGGATCGGGATCGAACCGGCCGGATTGAGCGCCATGAGCTCAGGACCGCGATGCTCGCGACCGGGATGGAAGTCGACAGGACGGATGTCGAGCGTCACCCCGATCAGCGCAGCCATGAGGCGCACCTTGTAGCAGCTCGGCGACAGCACGTAGTCATAGAGCTTCATTGCGCCACCAGTTGCGCGCCGTAGGTGTAGCCGTGGCGTTTCAGCCAGCGCCGGTAGGCAACCGAGGTAAGGTCGGCGCGCGTGGGAATCTCCATGCCGGGATCGAGCGGGAGCAGCGTCGGAATTTGGTTTTCGAGGATCGATCGGTCCTGAACGAAGATCGTCTGCTGGAAATGGATCAGGTCGGCCATCGGTGTTTCGTCATCGAACAGCGCCATCCATGGCCAGACGTCGCACAGGTCTTCGGCAAGTGGCTGCACGAAAAGTGTGATGATGTCCCATTCCGCCGGGCGAGGCGGGCAGGTCTTGTAGAGCACCGAGCAGGTCGGCGCGGGCACGCGGTACATGTATTCCGTGGTGATGCCACCTTCCGCCGACTTGGCGGCCTGCGGCTGGTAGAACTTCACCTGAGTGGCCCAAACCTCGTCTTCGTCCTCTCGGATCTCGACCTTATAGTTCTGCACCTCCGTATGCGGCTCGGCCCCCAGTATGTCGGTGTGCACGAAAGGAAAATGCGCGATGTCCAGGAAATTCTCCACCGCACGCAATGGCGAGCAGCGCACGCGTACCACCCCGACATCGACGAGCCGGCGGCCCGGCTGATCGGCCTCGGGGATCGCAAACAGCGGCTTTTGTGGATTACCGAGCGACGACCAGACATGGCCATAGCGGATGCAGGCCGGCAGGTCACGTCCGTTGCCGCCCGTGACCTTCGCGTTTCCATCTTCGCCGCGCCTCACCGCGATCGGCTCGCCCATCAGGGCCGTCCTGCGCCCATGCGCATCGAGCTGGCTAGCAAGGCCGACAGGGTACCATCCGTCGATCATCGTGTTGCGGGTCATCGGGCGATCCCGGCGCGTGCAATATCCTCGGCCGCCCGCCGCAGCGCCTCGGCGGCCCTCGACGCGGCGATACGCTCGTCCGGATTGCTGTCCTCGTCCACCAAAACATGCATCAACGTGCGCGCCTGCCCATCGGGAGCAAGCAGCAGCCGGACGGTCCGGTCATCATAGGTGTAGTCGAGCAGGTCTCCAGCGGCCGTCGTGCCCGCGGCCGCCTCCAGCGCCACGATGCCCGCTTCCACCACCATGGAGCGGAGCGGCGCAAGGCCCTCGAACCGCGGCGGCCCGGCGGCGGGTTCGCCAACCGAAATCCATATGATGCCGCCGCCATCCTCGACGTGCTGCGTTGCGACACGAATCGTGTCCGGCGGCGTCAATGCCGGATGGGCCGGAATGCGCTGGCAGTTTCCCGCCTTGGCGTAGCTCCAGCCGTGATAGATGCAGGCCAGGGTCTCACCGCGTACGAAGCCGTGGGAAAGGCGCATGCCGCGATGAGGGCATCTGTCGGCGAAGGCCGCCGCACGGCCGGAGCGGGTTCGCCAAAGGGCAACCGGTCCGGCCGGGGATTGCGCCGGCATAACGGTTCCCGCCGGCAAGTCCGCGGAGAGGGCAACAGGCATCCATGAGCCGGTGGGATAAGACGGCATGCATCAACTTTCAAAACGGCACCAGCATCTTCCCGAGCGAAGCTTCGCGGTCAAGGATATGCCGATACGCCGGGTTAGGTTTGCACAACATTTCCTCACTGGCAATAATGCCTAAAAAAGGTGCATGACACCTCGGCAAGCAGAGGGCCGCAGGCCCAGAAACCTAGCCCGATTCGCTCTCGATCGGCGCCCGGCGGATGGTCTCGACCCAGACATCGATTGGTCCAAGAGAGCACCCCATCTCCATCATGTCGATGAGTTCGGCCGGACCGGCAATATCGAGTTCAATGCGGTCGGGACCGGCAAAGCATATTTCCTGCGCGAGCCCGAGCTTGGCGGCATGGCGCTCGATCCACGGAAGAAAGGATGCCACCTGGACATCGCCGAGGATCGTCATGCGCTCCCGCCAGGAACATCGATTTTGCTCGCTCATAGAAAACCTCGGCATGAAGCTGATCTGTCTATCTATCTATCTATCTACATCGTGCTCAATCGCTGAAGCATCTGCTTTTGAGAGCGTCGTCAGGCCAGACCGTCGGAGTTGGCCTCCTGCTTTGCAATGCCGAGAGACGGTTGAGCAGGTTGAGGGTGATCCTCCCCACGTCGTTCATTGCTTTGCCGGCAGGCAGCGCGCCGCACCAGGCGACCGAACTTGCTGAAAAGATCAAGCCGCCCGCAGCAAGATTTCGTAAGGTCATTTCGGCGCAGCGACGGCCGGCGCGCTCTTCATCCCCGCCCGCGTACCAGCGCGAGGGATCCTGGAAGAAGCCGGCCGGAAAGTCCGTCGCGCGGGCGATCACAATGGTGTCGGCCGACGTGCCCAGGGCCGGGTTCGTCGCATCCACCTCGTAACCCGCGGCGGCACCCAATACGATGCCTTCCGAACCGAAGGTTTCGTCCTCGATGCCTTCAAACAGCCATGCGCATTCCGGCGCGTGGCTTTCGGGCGTTCGCGTGAACGGGCGCGCGCCGTCGAAACCCATCAACGAAATCGCGCCGCCGACCAGTGAAAACTCGCCCCGGCCCCGGGAGCGAAGGTGGCCGCCAGGCTCGTTGGTTATCGACAGATATTGTTCGCTGACCGGGCCGTCCCATGTGCGGCCAGGTTCCAGGGGCGAGCGGCGCAATTCCATCAGGTCGTCCTTGAAGGCGACCGTCCCGGCAAAGCCGTTTCCGCCGAGATAGGCGATGCTGCCGCCCTCGGCCGCGAATTGCCGCAGTGCCCCTTCCATCTCGGTCGACATGTATTCCGGATGGCTTCCGGTCACGACGGCCCGATGCCCGCGGAGAGCCTCGATCCCCTGCCGATGCAGATCGTGATCGGTGACGATATCGAGCGCTATGCCGTTCTCGTTGCAGAATCTGAGGAAATGCAGATCGACCGGCAAGTTGTGAGGGCAGCCGCATAGCGGGTAGTTGTAGTCGTCCCGCAATGTCACTTTGGGTTTGCGATAGGAGCAGATCGACACGCCGCTGAGATCGGAGTGATAGTCGTAGAGCGACTTGAGGCTGTTTGCGATGGCAAAGCGGTGTCCGCGATCGTCGCACTTCCACTCATAGAGATGGTCGGGGAGATACTCGTCCGCGTAAGCGAGATAGGTCGCGGTCGGCAGCAGATAAAGCAGTGGTGAGGAGGCACGCGCGGAGGTGACGAAGAACACGATGCGCTCGTAGCCGCCGTCCCATTCCACCTGGAAAGCGTACACGCCCGGCTTTGCATTCTCGGGCACCGCGGCGCGATGGGAAGCGGGCCAGTCGAGCGGTCCCATGTCATCGTCATGGCAATGGACGGCATCGTAGTGCGAAGGCACGAGCCGGGGGTCGAAGCTCGATCCATCCCAGCGCGCCGATGTCACGCAGAATGTAGGCTGATTGATCACATCGAGCGCCAGCGCAACCGGTCCGCCTGACGACAGGATCGGTCCCGTCGGCAGCAGAGTCGGGAAATTCCAGGCGATTGGCCCCTGAGAAGTCTCCAGCCGAATAGCTGCAAATCTCGCATTGAGAGTCAGCTCGCTTCGAGAGCCGCTCGCGCCGAAGAGGATGTCGCGCCCTTGTGGATGCCATTCGGCGTCGTGCAGGCGCCGCTTGAATTCGTAAGGGGCGAGGAGGTCGTGAGATTTCAGCTTGAAGAACGGCTCGTCCTCATGCAGGCCGAGCTCGACGGTCAGCCAAACCCCTTGCGGAACCGGCGCAGACAACAGACGATCATTCCGCATCTCCAAGGCGATCGCCCCATCGCGAAGGCTCAGCAGAAAGGACCCCACTTCCAGGATCGTGCGCGGCCCCGTATTGCGGGTGAGAAACAGCTCAAAGCGGATGCCCTTGACGGCAGGCGCTTTTGCAAGCTCCTCGGCACGCAGGCGAAGGTACGATCCATGATCGAAGCTGCGATGCGCGTCGGGCTCGGATGTCGCCTCGATCGGCCAATCCACAAAATCCGCGGCGTGCGTGTCCAGCCGGCATATCCGCACGCTCTCCACTGGCCGGCTGCAGGAGAGGCCAAGTTCCACCCGCTGGCCGGGCCTTACGCTCCAGGGCGTGGCATAACCGGCAGCACTCATCGCTCCATGGTCAACCAAGCGGCGCATCGATCGTGCCTCTCAAATCCATGAATAACGGAGCGACTTCGCGGCCTCGGTTCCAGATCGACCGGTTGTCGCGCATGCCCCTCAACCACTACCGCAACCCAGTTGATTTGTATATGCTTGTATAGGTAAGTTCGATCCATTAGGCTCAAGGCGAGATCGCTAAGCCGGCCGTGCCAAGGAGGATCGCATGCGCAACGCTCCGCTCTTCGACCTGTCGGGCCGGAAAGCACTTGTCACCGGCGCAAGCCGCGGCATCGGGCGTTCCATTGCCGAGGCGCTGAGCGCGGCCGGCGCCGATGTCGCCGTCACGGCACGCAGCCTTGCCTCGCTTGGGGAGACGACGGCAGACATCCGCGCCGCCGGCGGGGTGGCGCACGCCATCGCCCTGGACGTCACCGATGTCGGCCGCTGCAGGGCGGCGATGGCCGAGGCCGCCGGCCTGCTCGGCGGTCTCGATATTCTCGTCAACAATGCCGGGATGGAGGAAGTCCGCCCCTCGCTCGATGTCGACGAGGCGCTTTGGGACAGGATCGTCGACACGAATCTCAAAGGCGCATTCTTCTGCGCCCAGGCCGCCGCGCAGCACATGAAGGACGCCGGTCGGCCCGGCGTCATCATCAATCTTTGCTCGCTCACCTCCGAAGTCGGGATTCCGACGGCTGTGCCCTATGGCTCGTCGAAGTCGGGCCTGCTCGGCATGACGCGCGCTCTGGCGGCCGAGTGGGCGGATCTGGGGATCAGGGTCAACGCCATCGCCCCCGGCTATTTCAGGACGGCAATGACGGAAGTGTTCTACGGCAACGAGGCATGGCGGCAATCGATGCTCGCCAAAATCCCGCAGCATCGCTTCGGCGACCTGTCGGACCTGCACGGGATTGCGGTATTCCTCGCCTCCGATGCCTCGGCATACATCACCGGTCAGTCCATCCCGGTCGATGGCGGCTTTCTCGCGTCGATCTGAAGATGGCCTCTCATCAGCTGAGCTCGAGTTGGCGGGACGCAGAAAATGCTGGCAGCCGTTATGTGTACATGTATATACTTTTGCAGGCTGGCAATGTTCCACCTGCGGCCCTTGCCTCGTATTGCCGGTCTCAAAGGTCTTCCAGGCGTGTGACCGGCCATCGCCAACCGCCACTGCGTTCCGGGAGAAGGAGCAGCCATGTCCGATATCAGCTTCCACGACCTGTCGACCCTCGACGCCGACCGGCGGGCCAGCTTGCTGAGGCGCGCCGAAGCCGATCTTTCGGTCTTCGTCGAAAAAGCCCGTCCGATCATCGAGGCGGTCAGGACCGAAGGTGACGCCGCCCTGCTTCGGTTCGCGCGCGAGCTCGACAAGGCCGATGTGGCCGATGGCGGGCTCAAGGTCTCGGAAGCGGAGTTCGACGCGGCATTCGACAAGGTCGAAAAGGATGTCGTGGAGAGCATCCGGTTCGGTATCGAGAACATCCGGCATTTCCACGAGGAGCAGCGTCCGGAAACGATGTGGCTGAAGGAAGTCCGGCCGGGCGCCTATGCAGGTGACAGATACACCCCGATCGCCTCCGTGGCGCTTTACGTTCCGCGCGGCAAGGGCGCCTTCCCGTCGGTGACGATGATGACCTCGGTCCCGGCTGTGATTGCCGGCGTGCCCCAGATAGCGATCGTGACGCCGCCGACTTCCGATGGATCCGTCGATGCCGCGACCCTGGTTGCCGCACGCCTCGCCGGCGTCGAGACCGTGTACAAATGCGGTGGCGCCCAGGCGGTCGCTGCTGTCGCCTATGGCACCGAGACGGTGAAGCCCGCCGTCAAGATCGTCGGGCCGGGCAGTCCCTGGGTGGTGGCGGCAAAGAGCCTGCTGTCCTCGGTCATCAACACCGGCCTTCCGGCCGGCCCTTCCGAAGCCATCATCTTTGCCGATGATAGCGTCGATGGCGGCCTTGCCGCGCTGGACCTTTTGATCGAAGCCGAGCACGGACCGGATTCCTCGGCCTATCTGGTGACGCACAGCCGCAAGGTCGCCGAGGCCGCGCTTGCCGCGCTGCCGCAGCATTGGTCCCGCATGAGCGAACAGCGCGTCGAATTCTCGCGCGCTGTGCTGACCGGAACGCGCGGCGGCATCGTGCTGACCGCGTCCCTGGAGGACAGCTATCGCTTCATCAACGACTACGCTCCGGAGCATCTCGAGATCCTGTCGAAGGAACCGTTCGCGCATCTCGGGCACATCACCGAAGCGGCCGAGATCCTCATGGGTCCGCATACGCCGGTGACGCTCGCCAACTTTGTCCTCGGGCCCAATGCCGTGTTGCCGACCAGCCGGTGGGCGCGCACCTATGGGCCGCTGTCGGTCACGGATTTCGTCAAGCGCTCGTCAGTCGGTTATGTGACGTCGGCGGCCTATCCGGAACTCGCCCGGCACGCGCGCAGGCTCGCCCGCTACGAAGGCTTCAGCTCGCATGAAAACGCGGTGTCGGAAATCCGCAGCCGCTATCTCTCGGTCTGAGCGGAAGCGAAGACGATGAAGGCCGCGCGACTTTACGGACCCGGCGACTTGCGCGTTGAGGATATCGCCGCCCCGGGCGTCCCCGATGCGGGCTGGGTGAAGCTCAAGGTGGACGCCGCGGGCATCTGCGGTTCCGACCTGCACAATTTCCGCACCGGTCAATGGATAAGCCGCTCGCCTTCGACGGCCGGCCATGAATTGACGGGCACGGTGATCGCCGTGGGTGAGGGCGTCGACACCATCGCCATTGGCGACCGGGTGGTCGCCGATTCACGCTTCTGGTGCGGAGAGTGCGCGCAATGCCGTGCCGGCAGGCGCCATCTCTGCACGTCGCTAGGCTTCGTCGGCGAAATATGCGACGGCGGATTTGCCGAACAGGCCGTGCTCCCCGCGCGCCTGTTGCATAGCGTCGATGCCGCGCTTGATGTGCGGGTGGCGGCGATGGCCGAGCCGCTCGCGGTTGCGCTGCATGCGGTGCGACGCCTGCCGAAAGCGGCGGCCTCGGTGCTTGTTCTCGGCTGCGGGACCATCGGGGGCCTTGCCGCGTTGCTGCTGTCGCGGACGCTCGCGGGCACCGTATTGATCGCCGACCGCAACCAAGGCCGCTGCGCTCGCGTCGCGCGCGTGACCGGCGCCACGATCGTCGACCTGGACGCGCACGCCATCGCCTCAGCGACTGCGAATACCCCCTTGCTCGCGGCCGTCGAGGCGACAGGCAGCGTCGCCGCGCTCAGTCAGTTGCTGGGTGTTCTCGGCCCGGGCGGCACCATTGCGATGGTCGGCATCTTCCACGGCCGGCTCGACATCGACCCCAACATGCTGGTCGAGCGGGAGATCGCGTTGCGGGGCTGCCACGCCTTCGCCGACGAGCTTCCCGATGCCATCCGGATGCTGGGTGAACTGAGCGAGCCGCTGATCAGCCTGATTGACGGCGAGATCGGCCTGGATGACGTCCCCGCAACCTACCGGCGGCTGCTGGAAGGCCAGGGCGACGGCTTGAAAACAATCATCCGGATGCGGCAATCCCTTGAGCATTCCTGATTTCCGTGCTTGCCGGAAAGGATATCTGAAATGAACACTCTGCCCGATACGGCCAGCCCCCTCTACGAGAAGGTCAAGGACTACATCCTGACGAACATCGGAACCGGCCGGTGGAGCAAGGACCGCAAGCTGCCGTCCGAAAATGAATTCGTGGCAGCGCTTGGCGTCTCCAGGATGACGATCCACCGTGCCTTGCGGGAACTGACCTCGGCGGGATTTCTGATCCGGCTGCAGGGCGTGGGAACATTCATTGCGCCGCCGCGGCCGCAATCGGCCCTGATCGAGATCAACAATATCGCGGCCGAGATCCTGGCACGCGGCAACAAGCATCGTTCCGAGGTTCTCGTCCTCGAAAAAATCATGCCGGAAAAGGAGCTTGCGCTGTCCTTCGAGTTCGCCAGGCGTTCGTCGGTCTACCACTCCGTCGTCGTCAATTTCGAGAACGATCTGCCTGTGCAACTGGAAGAGCGCTTCGTCAATCCGAGCCTGATACCCGACTACGACAAGCAGGATTTTTCCAAGACCGCGACCTACGACTATCTGATGCAGAAAACACCGGTGACCGAGGTCGAGCACATCATCTCGGCAATCCCAGCCGATGCCGAGACGGCGCGGCATCTAGGCATCGATGCCGGCAGCTGCTGCCTGCTTCTGCACCGCCGGACGTGGACGGGAGCGATCGTCGCCACGATCAGCAAGCTGACCTATGTCGGCAGCCGCTATTCGCTCGGCAGCCGGTACTCTCCTTCCAAAAGCGGCTGATCGCGGCAAGGCGAGCCCTGTTCCGGCGCAAATCGCGTGACGGACTTCCTGGATGCCATCGGCCGTAACGCCATGCGGCAAACGAATGCGGTCTGATGTTCCGAAAGTTGCGAACCCAACCTGTCCAACTTGTATATGCATGTATGTATTTTAGTCTTGACATTCACCGCCGCCGACGTCGAGTATCCTTGCGCTTCCGTTGAAGCGGCAGGTAAGACGCCGAGGCACAATGCCGCAAGAGCATAAGCCCGCATTCTCATCCAGGCCGGATATGCAGTTCAAAGAGCGGCGCGATCATAAAGGGGAACAGAGATGATGCGTAACCTAGCAGGACAATTTCGTGCACTCGTCGCGGCTGCCGTCATCGGGTTCGCCCCGGCGGCCTTTGCCGCCGACGCGGCCATTCCCGCGACGCCTGAAGCGGGCACCTTCAAGATCGGCATCGAGCCATGGCTCGGCTATGGCCAGTGGCACGTCGCCGAGGCCAAGGGCCTGTTCAAGGCAAGCGGGTTGTCGGACGTCCAAATCGTCAACTTCGCGGAAGACAAGGACATCAATGCCGCGCTCGCGAGCGGCCAGCTCGATGCCGCCAACATCGCGACCCATACCGCGATGGGCATGGTTGCGGCGGGCCTGCCGGTGAAAATCGTGCTGCTGCTCGACGTCAGCATGACGGCCGACGCCATGATCGCCGGCAAGGATATTTCCTCCGTCGCCGACCTCAAGGGCAAGCAGGTCGCCTTCGAGGAGGGCACGACCAGCGACATCCTGCTCAAATACGCCCTTGCCAAGAACGGCATGTCCATCGCCGATGTGCAGCCGGTGCCGATGCCGGCGGCCGACGCCGGCAGCGCGCTGATTGCCGGACAGGTCCCGGTCGCGGTCACCTACGAACCTTATCTCACCGCGGCCAGGGCGCAGAACAAGGACGTCAAGCTGCTCTTCACCGCCGGCGAGGATCCCGGGTTGATCAGCGACGTGCTTGTGGTGCGCGACGAGGTGATCAAGTCGCGACCCGGCCAGGTGCTTGCCATGATCAAGACCTGGGATGCGGCCCTGAAGGACTACAACGGCGATACCGCCGGTGGCCGCGCCATCATTTCCAAGGCCGTCGGTTCCAGCGTCGAGGACCTCAACACGGCCTTCGACGGCGTGCGCTATTATTCTCTCGCCGAGAACAAGAGCGCTCTGACCGGCGAGTTCTCCACCAAGACATTCGCCGATGTCGAAGCCGCCGCCAAGAATGCCGGGCTGCTCCAGGCCGACGTTACGCCGGAGCAGATGATCGACCCGTCATTCGTCAAGGCCGCGGAATGACCAAGGCTGCGTCGCGGTGGTAGCGCGGATGTCCGAGCAGCGTGCCGCCAAAACGAGCCAATCCGGTCCCGCGCAAGGACCGGCTGCGCGACCAGTGCCGCGCCGCCGATCCTCCGGAATCGGCGCGCCCATCACGCGGTCGCGTTTCCTGATGATCGCCGTGGCCGTTTTTGCCGGCCTCGGCCTTGCCTGGTGGGCGGCAACAGGCCTGGAGCTGGTGAAGCCCATCTTCCTGCCTTCGCCGGAAAGCGTGGCGGGACAGCTCGGCAAGCTCTGGAGCGACGGCACGCTGTGGCTGGACCTCAAGGCCTCGATATACCGCATCTCCGTCGGCTTCCTGATCGCCTCGGCGCTGGCGATACCGATCGGCGTGCTGATCGGCAGCTTCCGGGTCTGGGAAGCCGCCGTAGAGCCGCTGGTGGATTTCATCCGCTATATGCCGGTGGTCGCCTTCGTGCCGCTTTCCATCCTCTGGTCGGGCACCGGCGACGCCCAGAAGTTCCTGATCATCTTCATCGGCACCTTCTTTCAGCAGGTCCTGATGATCATGGACAATGTGAAGCGGGTTCCGACGGATTTCGTCGGCCTCGGCAGGACGCTCGGCCTGCCGGACCGCAAGATCCTGACGCGCATCGTGGTGCCCAGCGCCTTGCCCGGCATCTGGGATACGCTGCGCATCAGCCTGGGCTGGGCGTGGACCTGGCTCGTGCTGGCTGAGCTCGTCGCGGCGACATCCGGTCTCGGCTACCGCATCACCGTGTCGCAGCGCTATTTCCAGACCAACACCATCATCGGCTACATCTTGCTCTTGGGCGTGCTCGGTCTCATCACCGACCAGGTGATGAAGGCGCTGGGAAAGGTGCTGTTCCGGCAGGAAGGGCACGCGCAATGAGGTTCGGCCGATGAGTGTGCCCAAACTGCGCATCGAAGGCCTGCACAAGAGCTTTGGCACCGGGGAGCGGCGCACCGAGGTGCTGCGCGACATCAATCTCGATCTTGCCGATAACGAGTTCGTCTCGCTGGTGGGCACGTCGGGTTGCGGCAAGAGCACGCTGCTGTCGATCGTGGCCGGGCTGCAGGATTTCGACGCGGGCGAGCTCGACATCGACGGCTCGCCGATCCTCAAGCCCGGGCTCGACCGCGGCGTCGTCTTCCAGTCCTACACGCTGCTGCCTTGGCTGACGGCGCAGCAGAACATAGAATTTGCCCTCAAGGCCGCCGGCTATGATCGCTCGACCTGCCGCAGGATCGCGCGCGAGCATCTCGACCTCGTCAAGCTTCCGCACTGCGCCGACCTTTACCCGTCGGAACTGTCGGGCGGCATGAAGCAGCGCGTCGCCATTGCGCGGGCGCTGTCCTATCGGCCCAAGATGCTGCTCATGGACGAGCCCTTCGGCGCGCTCGACGCCTTGACCAGGCACCAGATGCAGGAGCTGCTGACGCAGATCTGGGAGGAGCACCGGCTGACCGTGCTCTTCGTCACTCATGACGTGGAGGAGGCCGTCTATCTCTCAGACCGCATCGTCGTCATGGGGATCGGCCCGGGACGCATCATGCGAACCTTCAACGTCGACATAGAGCGCCCGCGCCGGGAAGAGGTCATGGAAAGCGCGGAGTTCATGGACCTGCAGCGCAATGTCCACAAGGCGATCCGCGAAGCTTCAAGACGTCCAGAGATGGCATGAGGCGAGCCGGCCTTGCCGGGCCGCCTGCGGAATCGCCCCTCTGCGACTAACATAATCCTTATCCGTCAATAGCTTACGAAGCGGTTCGTCAAAGTTGACAAGAGCTCGCGGGCGGCGGTGTCGCAGCTTCCGATTGGGCTGAATACGCCAAGCAATTCCAAAGCAAAGCAAGCCAAATAACGGGCGAGCCTTCGCGCTTTTTTAAGCGTTTGCCGGCGTGCGGATAAGATTCGATCTGCGCGTCGGAACAAATTGGCGCCCACCACGTTCTGGAGCTTGCGGCGAATTGTATACCTCGCCGCGAGGGCGGGACTTCATCTGATCATCAGTTTCTTCACAAACAGGTGGACTGGGGAGGGGCACTGTGAACGTGCAGGCATCAAGGGCGCAACTAGATCGTCGTCAGATTCTCAATTCCTTAAAGGCCTTCAGGCGAGGCGACTTCTCCGTCCGGATCGACAACATCTACGAAGGAATCGATTCCGATATTGCCGATGCCTTCAACCAGATCGTCGAACTCAACGATCAGGTGACGAAGGAGTTTGAGCGACTGAGCAGGGTCGTCGGCAAGGACGGGAGAATTGGCGAGCGGGGTCATGTCCGCAATGCCACCGGCAGCTGGGAATCAAGCGTCAGGTCGGTCAACGACCTGATCGAAGACATGGTTCAACCGACCGCCGAAGTGGCCCGCGTCATCGGGGCAGTGGCCAAGGGCGACCTTTCCCAGACAATGATGGTCGAAATCGACGGCCGCCCGCTGCGCGGGGAGTTCCTGCGCATAGGCAAGATCGTCAACACGATGGTGGGGCAACTGGCTTCCTTTGCCTCCGAAGTGACACGTGTCGCGCGTGAGGTTGGAACGGAGGGAAAGCTCGGCGGACAAGCGCGGGTGAAGGGCGTGGCCGGCACGTGGAAGGACCTGACCGACAACGTCAATGCCATGGCCACCAACCTTACCGGCCAGGTGCGCAACATCGCCGAGGTGACCACTGCGGTGGCGTCAGGCGATTTGTCAAAGAAGATCACTGTCGACGTGAAGGGCGAGATCCTCGAGCTCAAGAACACCATCAACACGATGGTCGATCAGTTGAACTCGTTCGCATCGGAGGTGACGCGCGTCGCACGCGAGGTCGGCACGGAAGGCAAGCTCGGGGGCCAGGCGCGGGTCGAAGGCGTTGGCGGCACGTGGAAGGACCTCACCGATAATGTGAACTCGATGGCCGAGAATCTGACCGGCCAGGTTCGCAACATTGCCGAGGTGACGACGGCGGTCGCGCTGGGCGATCTGTCCAAGAAGATCACCGTCGACGTGAAGGGCGAGATCCTGGAACTCAAGAACACCATCAACACGATGGTCGATCAGTTGAACTCGTTCGCATCCGAGGTCACGCGCGTCGCGCGCGAGGTCGGCACCGAGGGCAAGCTCGGCGGCCAAGCCCAGGTTCGCGGCGTCGCCGGCACCTGGAAAGACCTGACCGACAACGTCAATTCAATGGCCGAGAACCTCACCGGCCAAGTGCGCAACATTGCCGAGGTCACGACGGCGGTTGCTTCGGGCGACCTGTCGAAAAAGATCACGGTGGCAGTGCAAGGGGAGATTCTCGAGCTCAAGGATACGATCAACACGATGGTCGATCAGCTGAACTCCTTCGCTTCCGAAGTCACGCGCGTTGCGCGCGAAGTGGGCACGGAAGGCAAGCTCGGCGGGCAGGCAGAGGTGAGGGGCGTCGGGGGCACCTGGAAAGACCTTACTGACAACGTGAACCTGATGGCGGCCAACCTGACTGGCCAGGTTCGCAACATTGCCGAGGTGACGACAGCCGTCGCCCGCGGCGACCTTTCCAAGAAGATCACCGTGGACGTCAAAGGCGAGATCCTCGAGCTCAAGGATACCGTCAATACGATGGTCGACCAGCTGAACTCCTTCGCCTCCGAAGTCACGCGCGTGGCGCGCGAGGTCGGATCGGAAGGCAAGCTCGGCGGCCAGGCCCATGTGGAAGGCGTCGGCGGCACGTGGAAAGACCTGACCGACAACGTCAACGCCATGGCCGGCAATCTGACCGTGCAGTTGCGTGACGTGTCCAAGGTCGCAACCGCGATCGCGACCGGCGACCTGACGCAGAAGATCACCGTCGATGCCTTGGGAGAGATCCTGCAGATCAAGGATGTGATCAACACGATGGTTGATCAGCTGAATTCCTTTGCCTCGGAGGTGACGCGCGTGGCGCGCGAGGTCGGTTCGGACGGCAAGCTCGGCGGCCAAGCGCAGGTCAGAGGCGTGGGCGGCACCTGGAAGGACCTGACCGACAATGTGAATGCGATGGCGGCCAACCTGACGGGCCAGGTGCGCAACATCGCGGAAGTGACCACGGCCGTGGCGCTCGGCGACCTTTCCAAGAAGATCACCGTGGACGTCAAGGGCGAGATCCTTGAGCTCAAGTCGACGATCAACACCATGGTCGATCAGCTGAACTCCTTCGCTGGCGAGGTGACGCGCGTGGCGCGCGAAGTCGGCACCGAAGGAAAGCTCGGCGGCCAAGCCCAGGTGCGAGGCGTGGCCGGTACATGGAAGGACTTGACCGACAACGTGAACTCGATGGCCGAGAATCTGACCGGCCAGGTTCGCAACATCGCCGAAGTGACGACCGCGGTCGCGCGAGGCGATCTTTCGAAGAAGATCACCGTCGACGTGAAGGGCGAAATCCTCGAGCTCAAGTCGACCATCAACACCATGGTCGACCAGCTGAACTCCTTCGCCGGCGAGGTGACACGCGTCGCACGTGAAGTCGGCACGGAAGGAAAGCTTGGCGGTCAGGCCGAAGTGCGCGGCGTGGCCGGCACCTGGAAGGATCTGACCGACAACGTCAACCTGATGGCCACAAATCTGACCAACCAGGTGCGCGGCATCGCCGACGTCGTGACTGCGGTTGCGCAAGGCAATCTCAAACGCAAGCTGACTGTGGACGCGAAGGGCGAAATCGCCTCCCTGGCGGACACCATCAACGGGATGATCGAAACGCTCGCCACCTTTGCCGACCAGGTGACCAATGTCGCGCGCGAAGTCGGCATCGAAGGCAAGCTTGGAGGCCAGGCACGCGTGCCTGGCGCCGCCGGTCTGTGGCGCGATCTTACGGACAACGTCAATCAGTTGGCGGCCAATCTGACCACCCAGGTCCGCGCAATCGCCGAGGTCTCGACAGCGGTGACGAAGGGTGATCTGACGCGCTCGATCAGCGTCGAGGCTTCCGGAGAGGTCGCCGCGCTCAAGGACAACATCAACGAGATGATCCGCAATCTCAAGGATCAGACGTTGAAAAACGCCGAGCAAGATTGGCTGAAGACAAATCTCGCGCGTTTCTCCCGCATGCTGCAGGGAGAGCGCGATCTCGCCACGGTGTCGCGTCTCATCATGTCCGAGCTCGCTCCGCTTGTGAACGCGCAATACGGCGTCTTTTATGTGACCAATCGGGACGAGGAGGAGTCCTATCTGGAACTGGCGGCGTCCTATGGTGCCGAGAGCAAGGCGGCAATCAAGCAACGCCTCGATCTGCGTGAGGGTCTCGTCGGACAAAGTGCTGCCGACAAGCGAGCCATTATGCTCGACAATGTTCCGCCGGACTTTTTGCGCGTCACATCGGGGCTTGGCAGCGCCTCGCCGGCAAACGTCATCATTCTACCTGCCTTGTTCGAAGATGAGGTCAAGGCCGTCATCGAGCTCGCATCCTTCAGCGAGTTCCGCGACACGCACCAATCGTTTCTCAATCAGCTGATGGAATCGGTCGGCATCGTCCTCAACACGATCGCGGCGACGATGCGCACCGAGGGCCTGCTCAAGCAATCGCAATTGCTGACATCCGAGCTGCAGGCGCGTCAGACCGAACTGACGAAAAAGCAGGAGGAACTGCACGCCACGAACGAGGAACTCCAGGAGAAGGCTCAACTTCTGGAGAATGAGAAGAAGCAGGTCGAAAACAAAAATCTCGAAATCGAGATGGCGCGCCGGGCGCTTGAGGAGAAAGCCGAGCAGCTGGCGCTTACCTCCAAGTACAAATCCGAGTTCCTCGCCAACATGAGTCATGAGCTCAGAACCCCGCTCAATTCGCTTCTCATTCTTTCAAATCTGCTTGCCACGAACCAGCAGGGCAACCTCAACGAAAAGCAGGTCGAGTTTGCTCGCACCATCAATTCGGCCGGCACGGATCTTCTCAGCCTGATCAACGACATTCTCGATTTGTCGAAGATCGAGTCCGGCACGGTCTCGATCGACATCAACGATATGCCAGTCGCCCATTTGCGACAGCATATGGAGCGCACGTTCCGCCAGCTTGCAGCCGACAAGGGTCTAGGCTTTACCATCAATGTCGATCCCGCTCTTCCGGAAACCGTGCGTACGGACGAGAAGCGGTTGCAGCAGATCGTGCTCAACCTGCTGTCGAACGCCTTCAAGTTCACCTCCGAAGGCAAGGTCAGCCTGAGTTTCAGAATGGAAAAGGCGGGACGCCGCAACGGCGCCAAGCTGCCCAGGAAAGCACTTGCCATAGCGGTGACCGACACCGGTATCGGCATCCCGGAAGACAAGCAGAAACTGATTTTCGAGGCGTTCCAGCAGGCCGACGGCACGACCAGCCGCAAATATGGAGGAACCGGACTTGGGCTCTCGATCAGCCGTGAGATCGCCCGTTTGCTCGGCGGTGAGCTAAGAGTTGAAAGCATTCCCGGCAAAGGATCGACGTTCACGCTCGTCATTCCGATCGATGGTCCCAGGGTTGCCGCCGCCAGCCAGCCGGAACTGCTTCCGGCCACCGAGGCAATCGCGACGACAGCGGCGCCCAGCGGTTTGCCGTCGGCGGAATTGATGGACGATCGCGACGCTATATCGGCGCAAGACAGGGTCGTTTTGATCGTCGAGGACGACCCGACCTTTGGCGGTCTGCTGCTGGGCCTGGCACGGTCTGCCGGGTTGAAAGGCGTCCTTTCGACCGCAGGCTCCGGAACCTTGGCGCTGGCCCGCAAACTGGTGCCGGACGCGATCACGCTGGACCTCGGCCTTGCGGACATCGATGGATGGGTGCTCTTCGACCTGCTGCGCCATGATCCGAAGACCGCCGGCATTCCCATTCATGTGATTTCCGGAGCGGAAGACATCGATAGCCTGGCTCGCAAAGGGGCATCGAGCATCTCGACCAAACCGGTGTCATCCGAGGAGCTGGTGAAGGTGTTCCAGGAAATTCATTCGAGGAACCTGCGCGTCCAGCGCCGGGTGCTCGTGGCTGACTCTGATCCCGAGCGCCGACTTTCCCTGGTCGAGACGATCCGGGACGGCGTCACCTCGGTCACCGCAATCAGTCGCGCGGCAACCGCGGAGGACATCGACCTCGCCTCATTCGATGCGGTTGTCCTTGGGCTTGGAAAGTCTGCCAGGGATAATGCGCGGGCCCTTGACGAGCTCACCAACCAGTTTTCAGACGGCCTTCCCCCGCTGCTGTTTTTTGCCCCTCATTCGGAGGCAGTTGAACAGGTGCTGGCGTTGAATCCCGCTTTGTCCTCAGTCCCGCGAGCTGAGAATTTTGCTCAATTGGCTCTCCATATATCTGCGACGCTTCCGGGAGGACTGCGCGAGGAAAGCGGGGCAGGTGCCGAACGAGCTGACAACAGGTCGAATCTTGCGGGCGCGAAAGTCCTGATCGTCGACGACGATATTCGAAACATCTATTCGCTGACGAGCGTCCTTGAGACCTACGATATCGAAGTCCTTCACGCTGAGCGCGGTCGCGATGGGATAGCATTGCTGGAGGAGAATGCCGACGTCGACGCAGCCTTAATCGACATCATGATGCCGGAGATGGACGGCTACGAGACGATGAGGAGTATCCGCAACACACCCTCCATCGCGCATATTCCGTTGATATCGGTGACAGCAAAGGCGATGAAAGGCGACCGGCAGAAATGCCTGGAAGCCGGGGCTTCCGACTATATTGCCAAGCCTGTCGATCTCGACCTGCTGTTGGCACTGCTGCGGGTCTGGATCGGTCGCTCTCGGGATCGGGTCGAGACATCCCAAAATCTGCTTAGGTCAGTCAGCTGACGGGATGCCCGATGCAAAGGCTGTCGCGAATACGTTCGAAGAAACTGGAGATTGTGCAGTTGGCGGATAATCAGTCAAAGGCACGCATCCTGGCAGTCGATGATGACGAACGAAACCTGTTGGCGATCGAAGAAGTTCTCACTCCACTCGCGGAAGTCGTCGCTGTGCAATCCGGCGAGGAGGCTCTGCGCTGCCTCCTAAAGGAGGATTTCGCCGTTATCTTGCTGGATGTTCTGATGCCGGGCCTCGACGGCTACGAAACAGCCGCGTTGATCCGCCAGCGCGAACAGTCCAGACGAACCCCTCTCATCTTCCTCACGGCCATCAACAAGGAAGATGCTCATATGCTGCGTGGCTACGACGCCGGCGCAGTGGACTATATGTTCAAGCCCTTCGACCCCGCGATGCTGCGATCGAAAGTGGCTGTATTCGTCGAGCTTCACGAAAAGACGCTCGAGATCCAGCGCAATGCGATCGCCGAACAGGCACTGCTGGCGAAGGCCTTGCAGGCCGAAAAACAAAAGCTCGAGGCCGAACGATCGCTGCGCGGCGCCGAAGAACGGCAGGAGGCCATTCTTGGATCCTTGCCCGTCTGTTTTCACGCCAGGGTCGCCGAGCCGCCCTTTGCAGCACGTTTTGTTTCAAAAGGTGTCGAACGTCTGACGGGATTCCCACCTGAGCGACTGACGTCCGAGCCGCGGTTTGGGCTGAGCCGGGTGCATCCGGAAGATCTACCCAGGGTGCGGGAAGCTTTATTGGCGGCAAAGGTGACAGGCTCCTACACATGCGAGTTCCGCTGGCAGTGTGCCGATGGCAAATATCGTATCTTTCTCGACCAAGGAATCCTGTCGAAAGGTGTCGACGGACGCCGACCTGAAATCCTCGGCACTTTGCTTGACGTGACCGAGCGGCGTGAGCTCGAAAATCAACTTCTTCAGTCACAGCGCCTCGAAGCGGTCGGGAAACTCACCGGAGGGCTGGCACACGATTTCAACAATCTGCTTGCCGCGGTTCTGAGCGGACTAGGATTGCTCGAGAGGCAGCTTACGCTTGACGAGCAAGCAAAGAAGATCGTTGAACTCACTCGCCGCTCCGCGAAGCAAGGCGCCGAACTTGTCAACCGCATGCTTGCCTTTTCGCGGCGTCAGAATCTGAAGCCGACGGCAGTGCGGCTGGCCGCGCTGGAAGATACGATGAACGGCTTGGTGGCTCCCGTGCTCGGCGGCCTGATCCGTTTTGAGTGGGAGGTCGACAACTCCGTTTGGCCCGCGCATGTCGACGTCGGCCAATTGGAGTTGGCGTTGATGAATCTGGTGTTCAACGCGCGCGACGCGATGCCCTCCGGCGGGACAATCGCCGTGCAGGCGCAAAATCGGGTCATCAAAATACCTTCCGAAGACCTGGCGGCCGGAGAGTATGTAGTCCTCACCGTCAAGGACACCGGTGCCGGCATCCCGAAGGAGATTCTGACCAAGGTCGTCGAACCGTTTTTCACGACGAAGCCCGTCGGGAAAGGCACCGGGCTGGGTCTCAGCACGGTATACGGTTTCATGAAGCAATCGGGCGGCGCGCTCCGCATAGACAGCCTCGTCGGGCGCGGAACATCCATGGAGCTGTGGCTGCCGCGTTCAGCGGAGCAGCCTTCCGACAATGTGGCAGATCTGGATGGAGAGAGAGTCCTGGTCGAGACTGCAGGGAAGGCTTTCCCTTCGCTTCTATTGATCGACGACAGCAGCGGATTGCGGCAGCTGACCGCGGAATCGCTTCGGCAACACGGGTTTACAGTGACATGCGCAGCAGGGGGTGCCGAGGCGCTGGCAATTATTGAACGGACACCGCATGAGTTCGACGTCATTGTCACCGATTTCGCAATGCCGCTCGTGTCCGGAGTCGAGGTAATCCGCTTCGCGCGCAACCTGCGCTCCGATTGGCCAGCGGTTATGATAACCGGCTATGCCGACGCTGACGCAATTTCAAACCGCCCATCGGACGTGCCATTGGTCAACAAGCCGTTCCGGGAAAAAGATCTCATCGAGAGCATCTTGCGGGTCAGCGCCTTGCAGCCAGTCGGCGGCCGGCCGACAGCCGGTTCCGGTTAGATCAAGACTTGGCAGTGGCCAACCGGTCTTTCGCGCCAGACGACCGCACCCACTGACGACTGAGCATTCGAGGGACGGCTGCTCATCCGTTGCCGGCGGCACCTTGGCCGACATGTGCCGGCGAGATGAGCGATGAGTCAGCGCCAGAAATCCAGAACCTCCTCCGCAGCGGCGACTTCGACATGATGCGAATATCGCGTCGTGAACAGCTTGAGTATATTTTCGTAGGCTTCGTCCGATGTGCTGCAGATCGCATCCTCGACCAGGATCGTCCTGTAACCGAAGTCGATCGCTCCGAGCAGCGTCGCCAACACGCACATGTCGGCCTCGCCTCCGCTGACGATGAGCTCGGTCACACCTTCCGCCTGAAGGCTCCGGTGGAGCTCGCCCGTCAGCCAGGGAGAGTAAACGGGCTTATCGAAAACGCGAGCCGGCGGCACGAAATCACGCAGTTCGGGCAGCAGCTCGAGGCTCCCCGGGCCGGCACATTCGATAGTCATCTGCGACCAGCGCTCATAGTATTGACGCCAATGGCCCTGGCCTTCGCCAGGTCTTCTCGCCGTTATGAACCTCGTGAAAATCGTTCGCTCCGGCCTGCCGTCGACAAGCGAAAGCACCTTCGGCAGGATGGCGGGCAGCCACTCAACCGCCCATGGCCCAGGCGGTAAGAACATCATCTGCATGTCAACGCAAATGTGGACGGCTCGTGTTGAGATTGGCGTCATCGCGATCCAAACTTCCTGCCGTGAAAGCTAAGCCTTTGTGTCACCCAATGCTTGCGCCATCGGAGCGGTGTCGACGCCCGTTTCGCGGCCGGCCTCGGCGAGGAGCGCGTCGGCGAGGTACTCTTTCAAATCGCCGACCTCATCGCTGATTTCTTCTGCGAGGATGCCTTCCCGCTCCGCGTCTGCGATGCAAGCTCTCGCCAGTCTTTCTGCCGCGGCTTCCGGGGATGCTTCGGCGGCCGGTCTAACCGCATGCCCCTCGATCCACTCCTCGACGAAGTGTCCCGGTTTGTTGACGAGGATATCGACCTGGTCTGGGTTGACTGTAGGCGCAGGGAGAGTGTCGACCTTCATGACTTGAACTCCGGATTTGTGAATTACAAACGCGGACGCTTAAGCAAGGATGCATAGTCTCTGTCCCTCTCGAAGGACTGTGATCGTAATGTGAAGGAGAGCTGATGGCGCGTTCGTCTGAAACGGCAAGAGCGTGGCCCGCGCCTTTTGTTGGATTGCGGTTGGTTTCACTTACGCTTGCGGTCGAGACGCTTGAGTGATTCGCGCAGTTTGTCAGGAAGCCAGCGGTTTACGTGAAACAAGGGCAAGCTGCGTAGATATCGGCGCATGGTTTCATTCGAGAATTGCCGCCTAAGAAGAGCGGCTGTGGATTTGTTGTCGCGTTTCTCGGCCATGGCTGCAGGTCAAACATGAGGCGGCTTGCTTGATCAAAAACTTGTTCCACACTCCGTTGTTCCCCCCAGTTACAAACAGTGAAAGGTCCACTGCCGATTTGCGCCCCCGATTTTTGACGGCCCATGGGTAGGGATCCCACGTAACCTGATCAATGGCCGGCCTTCTGATGTGGCGCCGCGACCGCCTTGCTCTGCGGCGATGCCTTCTCCCGCAGCCCGCGGAGCGTTGCAGGCCAGAGAAGGCGGGAAAATCCCATCGCTGCTCTTACCGATTTGGCGATGCCGAAATGTCGGGGCGCGAACTGGCCGACAAAAGTGAAGCTGGTCCACAGTCCTCAAAGGTGCTCTGCACCACCGGCCATCAACAACGGCACGCTAGCTTTCGCTATGCTTCGTCAAAACGACTGCCTTCCTTGGAAGGATCCCGCGACAGCACACGTTCTTCCTCGTCGTCGGGCAAGGCTTCGTCGCTCTCCTGATAGGGGTTGTCGTCATCCTCTTCGGGGAGGACGCCTTGTGCTTCGGCATCGTCCTCCGGATCGCCGTTTACGGCGACGCTGCCAGGCGGCACCCGACCATTATCAAGAGCGTCCCAGTCCTGTTGTTCGATGCCGGGAGCTTCGGTTTCATCCCGCCTTGCGGCTCGCTCTTTGTCGCGCGGATCCATTTTCTCGTCTCCAAGATAGGTGCGTCCGTGACGCGGGCTGTTCTAACCATAAACCGTTTGATGGGGTCGGTTGTTCCGGAGGGGCGCTGCTACGAGATCTGCTCGAACGTGCATTGGCGCGGCGCTTTTTCGGGCCGCCAGCGAATGAATCGAGTGCCATGCCGGAACCGCTCGCCGGTGACGTGGTCGAAACGGACTTCCACGACCAGTTCCGGCCGCAACGGCTCCCATTCGCCGCTGCGCTCGGTGCTCCAGCGGCTCGGCCCGCCCGGCGCCTTGCCGGTGAAGCCGGGCCCGCCACGCAGCGCCTCCAACTTCTTCGTGAGCGTGGCTCGTTCCTCGTTGGCGATTGTCGAGGTGAAGCCGACATGGTCAAGCAAGCCTCGTTCATTGTAGAGGCCAAGCAATAGCGATCCGACCTGCGATTTGCCGTTCAGATAACGGAAGCCGCCGACCACGCAGTCGGCAGTGCGCAGCCGCTTGACCTTGATCATCGCGCGCTCGCCCGGCTGATAGGGGTCGTTCAGCCGCTTGGCGACGACGCCGTCGGTAGATCCATGCCCGGCGTCCTCCAGCCATCGCCTGGCGGTCGCGAAACTGGTGGTGCAGGGCGAGAGCTGAAGAGCGTCCGTGTTTGCTTGCGCGACGAAGTCTTCAATTGCCGTGCGTCTTTGCGTCAATGCGACTTCGAGCAGCGATTTGCCGCCCGGCGCGACCAGCATATCGAACAAGATCAGCCGCGCCGGCGTTTCCGCGCTCAGCTTGCGGATGCGGCTCTCGGCCGGATGAAGCCGCATCTGCAGCGCGTCGAAGGATGCGGCGCCGCCGATCTCGATGACGATTTCGCCGTCGACCACGAAATTCTTGGCTTCGAGGTTTTGCATCATTGCTGTGAGTTCGGGAAAGTAACGCCCAAGCGGCTTGCCCGACTTCGCCCTGAGATCGACCGTTTTGCGATTCTTGAAAGCGAGGCAGCGAAACCCATCCCATTTCGGTTCGAACTGCCAGACGCCTTTGTCCTGCGGCAGTTTTTCGTCGATCCGAGCCTCCATCGGGGATGTATCGAGGGGGAGAGGAAACGCGTCGGTCGCGGCCGCTGCCATCGTCGGCCCTCAGGCGTCGAGATCGATCAAGGCGATGCCAAGGCCGGGGCGTTTGGTGCGCCGCAGGTGAACGGGCGATTCCGTCACCGTGACTTCGAGCGTAGGCTTGACGATGCCTTCAACAAGGTGGCCGCCGCGCGTCGATCCGTCGCTTAGACCCAGGACAGCATGGATGTGCAGGCTCGGTCTGCCGCCGTCGTCGACCGCGATGTCGCCAACAGCGCTCAGAACCTCGCATTGCTCGCCGACCGGGATCTTGCGGTAAGATTTCGAGCCGAAGTCGAACCAGCCAACGGTCGCCTTCTCGAATGCGCCGATCGCGGTCAGCGAGGCGCCGGCAATTCCTTGCTCGTCGGCGAAGTCGGACAGGGCAGCAAATGCTTCCTCGCCTGGGTCCAGCACAACCACGAATGTCCTTTGTCCAGAAGTCTGTGCGACCAGTTTCGATTTCATATCGGCCCGCCATCAGCGTTGGTATTGGCCGTAGAACTCGAACCCGGCATGCATGTTCCCGCATGATGAGCATCTTCGAAGGGCAGGATCACACTTCTGTGAGGCCTAGGATCCCGCGCCGGCCAGGCCGGAACAATGGCCTGCATGAATGGTTAGCCCCCGATGAGCAGCCAGCCAGGAGCGAGCCATGTCCCAGCCTTCCGTCCCATCCACGCTTGGCCTCAGCCGGCGCAATTTCATGACAGGCACAGTCTCGGCCGCCGCAGCACCATTGCTCGTTTCATCGGCGAAAGCCGAAGTGCCTGCCGCCGCTGGCGCGGCGCTTCGCGAGCCAGTGGTGACGTCGATGCGGATCAACAAGCAGGCCTATGAGCTGTCGCTCGATACGAGAACCAGCCTGCTTGACGCCTTGCGGGATCATATCGGGCTAACCGGCACCAAGAAGGGTTGCGACCATGGACAGTGCGGGGCGTGCACGGTTCTTGTCGACGGCAAACGCGTGCTCTCCTGTCTCAGTTTCGCGGTGATGAATGCCGGCAAGGATGTGACGACCGTCGAGGGGCTGGCATCCAGCGACGGTAAGCTGCATCCGATGCAGCAGGCCTTCATCGACCACGATGCCTTCCAGTGCGGCTACTGCACGCCGGGCCAAATCCTGTCGGCCATTGGTTGCATCAATGAAGGGCACGCAAAATCCGAAGACGACATCCGCGACTATATGAGCGGTAATATCTGCCGTTGCGCCGCCTATCCAAACATTGTTGCTGCCATCCTGCAGGCACGCGATCAGATGAAGGGAGCCTGATATGCGTCCCTTCGTCTACGAACAGCCGACCGACATTTCCGCGGCCGTCGCGATCGCATCCCGCTTCACGACCGAGGACGACCAGCCGACGCGAGCGAATGTGCAGTTCATCGCCGGGGGCACCAACCTTGCCGATTATATGAAGCTCGGCGTTGCCGAGCCGAACCGGCTGGTTGACCTCAACCGGCTCAAGGATCCAGGCCTCAGGCAAATCCGGGTGACCGACGATGGTATCCGCTTCGGGGCTCTGGTGCGGATGGGTGAGGCGGCAGATCACGCTGAGCTTAAGCGCGGCTATCCCGTTATTGCCGACAGCTTGCGGCTGGCCGCAAGCGGCCAGATCCGCAACATGGCAAGTCTCGCCGGCAATGTCCTGCAGCGCACGCGCTGCGAATATTTTCGCGAGACATCCTGGCACTGCAACAAACGCGTGCCAGGGTCCGGCTGCGCTGCGATGGAGGGTTTCAACCGGCAGCATGCGGTGCTGGGCGGCAGCGATGCCTGCATCGCAACGTATCACGGCGACTTTGCCCAGGCGCTGATCGCGCTCGATGCCGTCGTGCGTGCCGAAGGCTCGCGTGGAGCGCGAAAGATACCGCTCGCCAAGCTGCATCGTCAGCCACGCGATACGCCTGAGATCGAGACCGATCTCGCTGCTGACGAGATCATCACCGCCATAGAAGTGCCGGCTGTGCCATGGGCGCGGCGCTCGCTTTATCTGAAGATCCGAGACCGCGAATCCTACGCGTTCGCGCTGGCTTCGGCGGCCGTTGCGCTCGACCTGGACGGCGACAACGTACGCGAGGCGCGCATTGCCTTGGGCGGCGTGGCGACCGTGCCGTGGCGTGCCAAAGCCGCGGAGGAAGCCCTGCAAGGAAAGACGCTCGACGAGGTTTCAGCGGGGGCGGCGGCGGATGCCGCCTTCGCCGGGGCCGAGCCGCGCCAGCACAACGCATTCAAGATCGAGCTCGGCAAGCGAACGCTGGTGCGCGCGCTGCTCGAAACCCGCGACATGAAGGTATGACCATGGACACTGCCGCTCCGAGACCGAAAGAGAACCAGGGCCAACCGCTGCCGCGCGTCGATGCACGGCTTAAGGTCACCGGGCAGGCGCATTACCCAGCCGACCTGCCGACCGCTAACATCGCCTACGGCGCGCTGGCCATCAGCAGTATTGCCAAGGGCAAGGTAGCCAAGCTTCATCTCGACGACGCCCGTGCCGTGCCCGGGTTGCTCGACATCGTCACTTACGGCGATATGGACATTGTCGAGAAGCCGAAATTCGGCAATTCCGGCGCCACCTCGATCGGGCCGCTGCATGACCGGACGATCTTCCATGACGGCCAGATCATCGCGCTCGCGGTTGCCGAGACATTCGAAGCCGCCGAAGAGGCGGCGCAGTTGATCCGCGCCGAGTATGATGCGGAGACGCCCACGGCGAGCTTCGACAGTCCGGGCACGGCAACCATTCCTGCCGCCGGCAAGAGTCCTCTGTTCAAGGAAGACGTGAAGGCCGGCGACTTCGATGCCGCCTATAGAGAGGCCGCGGTGAAGATCGACGGGCGCTATTCGACGCCCACGCAGCACCACAATCCGATCGAGCTGTTCTCGACCACCGCCTTCTGGCAGGGCGACCAGCTGATCGTCCACGAGCCGTCGCAAAACGTGACCGGCTGGAAGGTCGAGCTTGCCAGGCAGTTGAAGATCGATCCCGCAAAGGTGCGCATCGTCAGCCCCTTCATCGGCGGCGCTTTCGGTTCCAAGGGACCGATGACGCCGCGCACCGCCATCGTCGCGGTTGCCGCCAGGCGGCTCGGCCGACCGGTGCGTTGCGTGACCAGCCGGATGCAGGCCTTCGGCACTCAGACCTATAGGGCGGAGACAAGGCACCGCATCCGGATCGGCGCCGGCAAGGACGGCCGCATCACTGCCTTCGCGCATGAAGGCTGGGAGGTCACCTCGCGGCCGGACTCCTATGTCGTGGGCGGCACGTCGGCAACCGGCCGCATGTATGCTTACGGTTCTGTGCTGACACATGTCTCGCTGGTGCAGGCGGACCGCAACACCCCAGGCTACATGCGCTCGCCGCCCGAGACGCCTTACGTCTATGCGCTGGAAAACGCCATGGACGAAATGGCGGTAGCGCTCGGCATGGACCCGGTGGAATTCCGCCGGATCAATGAACCGAAGACAGAGCCGATCGGCAAGAAGCCGTTCTCCAGCCGCTCGCTGATCCAGTGCTATGACCAGGCGGCCGAGGCTTTTGGCTGGGCGAAGCGGGACCCGAAAGTGGGAGCGATGCGCGACGGCGACTGGCTGGTCGGCATGGGCTGCGCGACGGCGATCTATCCAACCGCAGTCGCGCCATGCGCGGCGCGGGTGCGCCTGACCGTCGATGGCGATGTGCGGCTGCAATGCGGTTCGCACGAGATCGGAACCGGCGTGCGCACCGTCGCCGGTCAGATGGCGTCGGAACGTCTCGGCGTCAGCATCGATCGGATCAGCGTCGAAATGGGCGACAGCAGCCTGCCTCCCGCTCCTGTCTCGGGCGGCTCGATCTCCACCGCGAGCGTTTGCTCGGCAGTGCTGAAGGCCTGCGACGCCATCCGCACCAAGCTCTATGCCGGCGCGATTGCCGAGGGCGGTCCGCTGGCGGGCTCTCACAACGAGGAACTCGACCTCGCCGACGGAAAGATCGTGGCCAAGGGCGGCGCTTCGGCAAAGATCGAAGATGTCCTGAAGACCATGCAGGTCGGCGCGATCGAGGAATACGCCGAGTTCGCGCCCAAGGGTGCGACGCCCGAAGCGCTGAAGAAGCTCTATGCCGGCATGCCGGAATTCCACGGTGGCGAGCAGGATGAGGATTCGGTGAAATACGCCTTCGGCGCCGAGTTCGTCGAAGTCCGCATCAACCGCTACACGAGGGAGATCCGCGTGCCGCGCATCGTCGGCGCGTTCGCGGCCGGCCGCATCATGAACACGCGCACCGCGCGCAGCCAACTGATGGGCGGCATGATCTGGGGCATCGGCCAGGCGCTGCATGAAGCGACGGAAGTCGACAGCCGCTATGCCCGCTACGTCAACCGCGACCTGCAGGACTATCTTGTGCCGGTGAATGCCGACATCAAGGACCTGCAGGTGATCCTGGTTCCGGAAGTCGACCACGCGGTCAACCCGGCCGGCGTGAAGGGCTTGGGCGAACTGGGCAATGTCGGCACGGCCGCGGCTGTTGCCAGCGCAGTCTACCATGCCACCGGCAAACGCATCCGCGATTTGCCGATCAGGATCGAGCAGTTGCTCGCTTGAGCATGCCTGCGATGCATGCGCATTTTCTCTAATAGGGCGAAACCCATGTTTCACCTTGGGGTGTGGATGCTGCCCATCGCGGGTATCCCTCTGATCCTCATTCTGATCTGGATGTATTTCCTCGCCAGGCGCCGAAGCCGGCGGCCGGCGGAGCGGAAGGGCGGTCCGTCACAGCCGACGGGGCGGCGTCGCAACGACCTGAAGCGCTGAAGTCTTTAGCCCGGGTGGCCGATCTCTGTCACCCGGTCGGCAAAGCGTGGGCGATGACTTCGTGCCGACCTTGGTTTCCGTGAAGTGGCGGCCGCCGAACGCCGAACGCATGGGAGCGGCGGTGGTTGCGGATTAAATCCGCGACCTGTTCCCGGTTGCAGTCACCATTCTGTGATTCCGACGCGGGCGCGGAACCTTGGCGGCGAAAGCACCGTTAGGGGGCGTCAACTCTGGGTTTGCCTTCAGCAGAATCGGCGAGGGGATGCCGCAAATCTTCTCGAAAAACGCCAATGGCGTTGCGCGCTTTGTCATCTGGGGAAGTTGTGCGGTTCTGTTGATCGCAGCCGCGATCGGGACAATCCTTCCCCGTTCGGACCTGGTAACGGGAGTAGGTGAGCCATTGGCGCAGCCGGTGCCGTTCAGCCACAAGCACCATGTCGGCCAGCTCGGCATCGACTGCCGCTATTGCCACAATGGCGTCGAGACCTCGTCTTCGGCGGGTTTGCCGGCGACCGAGGTCTGCATGACCTGCCATTCGCAGCTTTTCACCAATGCCGGCATGCTGGCGCCGGTGCGCGCAAGCCTAGCCGGCGGCAAGCCGATCGAATGGCAGCGCGTCAACGGCGTTCCGGATTTTGTCTTCTTCAATCATGCGATCCACATCAACAAAGGCGTCGCCTGCGAGACCTGCCATGGCGAGGTCGACCAGATGCCGCTGACGATGCGGGCGCATACGCTCAGTATGGAGTGGTGCCTTGGGTGCCATCGCAATCCGGAGCCGAATTTACGTCCCCCGCAGGACGTGTTCCTGATGCGCTGGCAGCCGCCCGCCGACATCGCTGAGATCAGGCGGCAGCTGATCGGCGTGCTCGACATCCATCCCGAGACGATGACGGATTGCTATGTCTGCCATCGCTGACAGGCCTGGTTCCGCCATCGACATCAAGGCTCTGCGCAAGCGGCTGGCGCATGGCGGTGAAATGTGGCGCAGCCTCGACGAGATCGCCGGCGCTGCCGATTTCCGCCGCTTCGTCGAGGCCGAGTTCCCGGCAATCGCGGAACGCCTGCCGGCAAAGCCGAACCGGCGCACGCTGCTGAAGCTGATGAGCGCCTCGCTGTCGCTTGCCGGGCTGGCCGCCTGCAGCAGGGCGGAAAACATCGTGCCCTATGTGCGCCAGCCGGAAATCCTGGTCCCCGGCAAGCCTGTCTACTATGCGACGACGCTGTCGAGTGACGGCTTCGGTATCGGCGCCATCGTCGAAAGCCATGAAGGGCGGCCGACCAAGATCGAAGGCAATCCCGACCATCCGGCCTCGCGCGGCGCCACCGACGCGGTGATGCAGGCAGCCGTGCTGACGCTGTTCGACCCGGACCGTTCACGCACGCCGCTCAAGGACGGCCAGCCGGCATCGTACGGCGATTTCCTGAAGACAATGGCGGGGCTCGTTTCGCGATGGACGGCATCGCAAGGGCAGGGCGGGGCGTTGCTGGTTGAAGCGACCACCTCGCCGACGCTCGCGGCGCAGCTGGATGCGCTGCGGACACGCTATCCGAGGTTGAAACTCTATCGCCATGATCCGTTGGCGATGCCGGCCGCGATGGAGGCGTCGCGTACCCTGTTCGGGTCGGCGCTGACGCCGGTCTATCGCTTTGATCGTGCTAAAACGATCGTCAGCCTCGACGCCGATTTCCTCGGCGAAGGACCGGGGCGGCTCGCTTATGCGCGCGACTTTGCTGCGCGGCGACGTGTACGCGATCCGTCCGACCGGATGAGCCGGCTTTATGCGGTGGAGTCGACGCCGACAATCACCGGAGCCGCCGCCGATCACCGGCTTGCGATCAAGCCAAGCGATGTCGAAGCCGTGGCTGCCGGACTGAACGCGGCGTTGACCGGCCAAACCGGAGCTTCCGGCTCGCCGGCCGACCTGGCGTGGATGGCCGCGCTGGTCGACGACCTGATAGCGGCAGGCCGCAACGGCCTTGTCATCGCAGGGACGCAGCAGATAGCCTTCGTTCAAGCGGTCGCGCTTGCCGCCAATGCGAAGCTTGGCGCGCTTGGCAACACGGTCGAGCTGATCGAGCCGCCGGATTCGCTGTCGGTCGACGGCGATCTCGGAGCGCTGCGCGAGGCAATCGGCGATGGGGCTGTGGACACCGTCGTGGCGCTGGGTGCAAACCCGCTGCACACCGGCCCGGCAAACCTCGATATGCGCAAGGCTTTTTCGGGACTGAATCTGCTGGTCCATCACGGCCTCTACCGCGACGAGACGGCGTTCCTGGCGCACTGGCATGTGCCCGCGGCGCACGAGCTCGAAAGCTGGAGCGACATCCGCGCCTATGACGGCAGCACCTCCCTGGTGCAGCCGCTGATCACGCCGCTTTACGACGGCAAGACCGCGCATCAGCTTCTTGCCGTGCTTGGCGGCGGGTTCGAGGCCGATCCGCTTTCGCTTATGCGGCAGCATTGGACGCAACTCGATGATGATGCCTGGAGAAAGGCTCTGCGCGATGGCTTCATAGCGGACAGTGCCGCCAGACCGGTATCCGTCACAGTGCCGCCGGACCTGGCGGGACTGAAGCCGGCAGCAAAGGCAGGCAATGGCATCGATATCCGCTTCGTCGCGGACCCCTGGTTGCGCGACGGCCGTTTTGCCAACGCCTCATGGCTGGAGGAACTGCCGCGACCCTTGACGAAGATTGTGTGGGGCAACGCTGCGCTCGTCTCGCCCGCCACCGCCGAGCGACTGAAGGTCGGAAATGGCGAGGTCGTCAATGTCGCTGCCAATGGGGCGGATGTCGATGCACCTGCCTGGATCGTGCCCGGTCATCCGGACGAGACGATAACGCTGTCCTTCGGCTTCGGGCGAAAGGTTGGTTCCGTTGCTGCGCTATCGCAAGGCTACGACGCCTTCCACTTGCGCCGTGGTTCGGAATGGTTCGCGACCGGCGCGGCCATCGCGCCGCGCGGGAACAGCATGCGGGTCATCACCACGCAGCATCACCAAGCGATGGAAGGCCGCGCCATCGTGCGCCACGCGTCTCTCGATGCATTCCGAGAGAACCCGGATTTCGTGCGCAAGAATGCGCCGCCGTCGCCGACGGGATCGCTCTATCCCGACTGGCCTTACAATCAGGAAGCCTGGGCGATGGCGATCGACCTCTCGGCCTGTATCGGCTGCATGGCCTGCGTCTCGGCCTGCCAGGCGGAGAACAACATCGCGCCGGTCGGGCCCGAGGAATGCGAGCGCGGCCACGAGATGCACTGGCTGCGGGTCGACCGCTACTATGCCGGGCCGGTCGATGCGCCCGACACTTTCTTCCAGCCGGTGCCCTGCATGCATTGCGAAAAGGCGCCGTGCGAAGTGGTGTGTCCAGTCAACGCCACCGTGCATACGCATGATGGGCTGAACGCGCAGGTCTATAACCGCTGCATCGGCACGCGCTATTGCTCGCAGAATTGCCCCTACAAGGTTCGGCGCTTCAACTTCCTCGACCATCAATCCTTCGACAAGGATGAAGCCGGGCCGGAACAGGGCGTGCACAACCCGAATGTCAGCGTGCGCTCGCGCGGCGTCATGGAGAAATGCACCTATTGCGTCCAGCGCATCAGCGCCAAGCGCATCCAGGCGCAGATCGAGAACCGCGACATCACCGACGGCGAAGTTGTCACCGCCTGCCAGCAGGCTTGCCCGACGCAAGCCATCACCTTCGGCGATCGCAACAAGAAAGATGCAAAGGTCGTTCGCGAGAAGAGCGCGCCGCAGAATTACGCGCTGCTGGAGGAGCTGAACACACGGCCGCGCACCACCTATCTCGGCAAGATCTCCAATCCGAACGGCAAGCTTGCCAAGCCGGGCGAGGCGACCGATGGCTGAAGCGAGCGCGAAAAGCCCGGCTGTCCTGCGCGGTCGTCACGATTTTCCCGAGATCAGCGGCCGCATCGGCTCCATTGTGCTCAACGGCCGCCTGCCGCGCCATTTCTGGACTGCGTTCCTGCTCTGTTTCCTGCTGGTTTTGCTGCTGCTCTATTCGATCACCTATCTCATCGCGGTCGGCGTCGGCGGCCTCGGCATCAACATGCCGGTGGTCTGGGGCACGATGATCTCCAACTTCGTCTGGTGGATCGGCATCGGTCATGCCGGCACGCTGATCTCGGCGGTGCTATTGCTGCTGCGCCAACCCTGGCGCGCCTCGATCAACCGCTTCGCAGAGGCCATGACGCTGTTTGCCGTCGCCATGGCCGGCCTATTTCCGATCCTGCATCTTGGGCGACCGTGGTTCTTCTACTGGCTGCTGCCGCTGCCCAATGTGCATATGCACTGGCCGCAATGGCGCAGCCCGCTGGTCTGGGACTTCGCGGCGATCGCCACCTACGCGACCGTTTCGCTGCTGTTCTGGTATATGGGGCTGCTGCCGGATCTTGCAGTGCTGCGCGACCGCGCCAGGTCGAGACCGGCGCAGCTCTTCTACGGCATATTGGCGCTCGGCTGGCGCGGCTCGGCCTATCATTGGGCGCGCTACCAGGTTGTCTATTTCCTGCTCGCGGCCTTGGCCACGCCGCTGGTCGTTTCGGTGCATTCGATCGTCTCGCTCGATTTCACCTTCGCGATCACGCCCGGCTACCACTCGACGATCTTCCCGCCCTATTTCGTCGCCGGCGCGTTGCTCTCCGGCTTCGCCATGGTGCTCACCATCGCCATCCCCTTGCGGTGGGCCTTCTCGGTCAAGGACCTGATCACGCTAAAGCACATGGACAATGCCGCCAAGCTGATGATCGCTGCCGGGATGGTCGTCGCCTATGGCTATCTCTCGGAAGCATTCTTCGCCTGGTATTCGGGCGAGCCCTACGAGCGAACCATGATGGCGCAGCGCGCGCTGGGTCCCTATGCGCCGCTGTTCTGGATAATGCTGAGCCTGAACTGCGGCGTGCTGCAATTGCTGTGGTTCAGACGCATCCGCCGCAACATGCCGCTGCTGTTCGCGATCGCCGTCGCCATCAATGTCGGCATGTGGATCGAGCGCTACATCATCGTCGTGACGGGGCCGAGCCGCGACTACCTGCCGTCTGCCTGGGGCGAGCAGTCGCTGGCCTGGCTCGATTTCGGCATCCTGTTCGGTTCGATCGGCACCTTCTTCGCGCTCGTCTTCCTGTTCATCCGCATCCTGCCGGCGATCACCATCTTCGAGGTCGAGGAACTGGCCGAAGAGGAGGGCAAGATCCGATGAGCCTCTACGGTCTCATGGCGGTGTTTGCCGGTCCCGAAGCGCTCATCGCGGCGGCGCGCGGCATGCGCGAGCGCGGCTATCGGCGCATGGATGCGTTCTCGCCGTTTCCGATGAACGACCTGGAAGGGATATTGGAGATACCGAAGACGCGCCTGCCCTGGGCGGTGCTCGCCGGCGGCATTGCCGGCGCGGCTCTCGTTTATGCGCTGATCTGGTACTCTGTCGAAGTCGACTATCCCATCAATGTCGGCGGCCGGCCGCTGCATTCCTGGCCGCCTTTCGTCATCATCGCGTTCGAGGCCGGCATTCTCGGCGCCGCCTTCGCGGGCTTCCTGGGCGTGCTCGCGGCCAATGGGCTGCCCCGCTATCATCATCCGGTCTTCAACGCCGAGAGCTTCAGCTACGCGCGCGGCGGCAAGTTCTATCTGCTGATCGAAACGGCCGATCCCAAATACCGCAAGGGCGTGACCAGGGGCCAGCTGACACGGCTCGGCGCCGAGATGGTCGAGGAGGTCGAGGCGTGAGGCGCCTCGGCCTCACGCTAATGTTGGGTGCGCTGGGCGTCGCCGGCTGCCGGCAGGATATGGAGGACCAGCCGCGCTACGATCCGCTGGAGGCCAGCAACCAGTTCCCCGACGGCATGTCGGCGCGGACACCGGTGACTGGCACCGTCGCGCGCGACGCCGATCTGACGCCGGTCCCGGACAAAATCCCCTATCCGATCACGATCGAGCTTCTGCAGCGCGGACGACAGCGTTTCGACATCTTCTGCTCGCCCTGTCACGGCCGCACCGGCGATGGTCACGGCATAATCGTCCAGCGCGGCTTTCCGGCGCCGCCGAGCTACCACCAGGAAGCCCTGCGCAAGGCCTCGGACCGGCACTTCTACGACGTCATCACCAACGGCTATGGCGCCATGTATTCTTATGCAGCCAGGGTGCCGCCGCAGGACCGCTGGGCGATCATCGCCTACATCCGCGCGCTGCAATATTCGCGGGCCGCGCCGGTCGCCGAACTTCCGCAAAGCATGCGCGCGCGGCTCGAAGCGGAGGCCTCGCCATGAGCCGCCTCGAGCAAGGCTTTCTGTCGGCGGGCGCCGCAGGACTTGTCGTCTGCGGTCTGGGCGTATCGCTCGATGCCAAAGCGATGCTGAGCGCCTGGCTCCCCGCAATTCTCTTCGCGCTCAGCCTGCCGCTCGGCGCGCTGACCATACTGATGGTGCACGGGCTGACCGGCGGGCGCTGGGGAGAAGCGGTCCGCCAGCCGCTCCGCACCATGACGGCCCTGCTGCCGCTGGCGTTGGTTTCCCTCGTGCCCGTCCTGATAAGGCTCGACCTCGTCTTTCCGTGGGTCGGCGCCGACACAGCGAAACTGCAGGAGACTGTCCATGAAAAGCTTGTCTATCTCAACCTGCCGTTCTTCCTGCTGCGCTTTGCGGTTTGCGCGGCGATCTGGCTCGTCCTTACCTGGATAGTGCTCGGCACGACCGACGCCCCGGCCAATTCGAATGAACGCAACGGCAAGAAATTCGCCCTTGGCCTCGTTCTCCACGCGCTTGCCGTCAGCGTCTTTGCCATCGACTGGATGCTGTCGCTCGAGCCTGAATTCACCTCGACCATCTATGCGCTTTGCGAAGCTTCGGCCGAGGTGGTCGGGGCATTCGCAGTTGCCGTCCTGGTGCTGGCGGCAAGGCGGGCAGTGGAAGTCATGCCCGGCGGCGAGGAAGACGTCGCGCTCAGCGAAGATATTGCCAACATGCTGCTCGGCTTCGTGCTGACCTGGATCTATCTCATGTTCATGCAGTGGGTCGTCGTCTGGGGCGGCGACCTGCCCGACGAGATCCGCTGGTATGGCATGCGCTCCGCGGGCGGCTGGCTGTATCTTCTTTGGCTGCTGATTGCCTTGCACGTCTCGGCTTTCACGGGTCTGCTCAGCCGGAACCTAAAACGCAGCCGTGCCGGCCTCCTCTGGCTCGCCGGAATTACCTTGGCAGGCCATTTCGCCGATGTGTTCTGGCGTATCCGTCCGCCACTCGTTTCCGGCGGAGTCCCGGCATTGTGGCATGATGCGGCCGCCTGGATTGGAGTGGGCGGGCTGTGGCTCGCGCTGTTCCTTTTCCTGCTCCGCCGGCCGGACAGGGTCGTCTGGTGGAAGCGGGAGGTCGCCCATGGCTAAGGCGAACCGTCATCCCGAGACGCGCGATGTCCAGCCGCGTGTGCTGCTCGCCTTCGGCGGCGGGCTGCTGCTGTTCATCGCTTTAGCTGCGATCGGCGTGAAGCTCATCTTCAACACCGCGCCGACCTGGCTGCCGCTTCCGACGGACACCAGTCCGGAAGGCCCGGGCTTGCAGGCCGCGCCAAGGCAGGATCTGACCGCGTTCCGCGCCGAGGAGGATCGCCAGCTCAAGACGCTTGGCTGGGTCGATCGCAACGCCGGCATCGCGCGCATCCCGATCGACGACGCCATGTGGGCGGTGGTCAGCCACGGCCTGCCGGATTGGTCGCAACGGACGGCAGCGGCCACGGAGCCTGATTGCGCCCTGCTCACGGCGGCGATTCCCCGTGCGCCGCAGGCCCGGAATTGCCAACAGCAAAGCGGGGCAGGGCGATGAAGAGCTTGTTGGCTGCGCTTTGTCTGCTCGTTGCCGGCTCGGCTCTTGCCGCCGAACGACCGAGCTTCGATCCGAAGCTCGGCGCGCAGCTCAGCCTTGAGCGAGAATTGGTCGATACAAGCGGCCGGAAGCTGACGCTTGGCGAGACCCTCGATGGACGTCCGGCGCTTGTCATCTTCGGCTACGATAAATGCCCGAACCTTTGCGGCGTCACCCAGCAGGCCGTCGCGTCCGACCTGAAGAAGACATCGCTTCGCCCTGCAGATTATCGCGCGTTGTTCATCTCGATCGACCCCGAAGAGACCTCCGCCGATGCCGCCGCGGCGCGGGATGACATCGCTTCCGCCGCAGGCCCGGCGGGATTGTCCGCCTGGCGTTTTCTGACCAGCAGCGAGAGCGCCGGCGCGGCGCTCGCCAACGAGGCCGGGATCACCTTCGACCCGCGCAAAGACATCGATCAGTTCGTGCATCCGATCGCAGTTATCGCGCTCACACCGTCGGGCCGAATTTCACAGGTATTGCCGGCCTTGACCTTCACGCCGCGCGATCTCCAACTCGCGCTGGTCGAAGCATCAGCCAACAAGCTCGGGTCGATTGCCGATCATGTCTTCCTGTTCTGCGCGGGGTTCGACAGTTCGAAAGGCCAGTACACTCCCGTAGTCTGGGCGGCGCTGAAAGTGGTCAGCCTGGCAACGGTGCTCGGCCTGGGAGCAACGGTGCTCTGGCAAATGCGGGGGAGGGCAAGGTGAGCTTCGGCGTTCCCTTCTTCCCGCAGGAAGCCTCGTCGGAAGCCGGCCATGTCGATGCGCTGTTTTATACGCTGCTCGTTTTCTCAGCCGTGCTCGGGCTGGCGCTCACCGGGCTGGTCGTCGGCTACGCGGTGAAATACCGCGTCGGGTCGCCGGCGGATCGCACCGGACAGCGTTCCCGTACCCTGTGGCTGGAGATGAGCTGGACCGTCGCCAGCCTGATCATTGCCTTCATCTTCTTCGGCTGGGGCGCGACGCTTTTCGTTCGCCGCGATCATCCGCCGGCGGACGCGCTCGAGATCACCGGGCTTGGCAAGCAGTGGATGTGGGAGTTCAGGCAACCCGGCGGCCAGCGCGAGATCAACGAGCTGCACGTTCCGGTCGGCAAACCGGTGGTCGTGTCGCTCGCCTCGCAGGACGTCATCCACTCCTTCTACGTGCCGGCGTTCCGCATCAAGCAGGACGCGGTGCCTGGACGCACGACCCATATCTGGTTCATTGCCACCGAGCCCGGCCGCTACCACCTGTTCTGCGCCCAATATTGCGGCACTCAGCATTCTGAAATGGGCGGCTGGGTGACCGTGATGGCGCCCGAGCAATATGCCGCGTGGCTGAACAACCAGGGCGAAGGCGAGACGCTTGCCGCAAGCGGCGAGAAACTGTTTCGCGCGCTGGGCTGCTCCGGCTGCCATGGCGCGAGCAGCAAGGTGAGGGCGCCCTCGCTTGACGGCATCTTCGGCCGGCCGGTGGCGCTCGACAATCAGCAGACGGTGATCGCCGACGAGCGCTATTTGCGCGACTCCATCCTCAACCCGAAGAAGGAGATCGCCGCAAGCTACGAGCCGGTCATGCCGAGCTTCGATGGCCTGATCGATGAAGGCGAGCTGCAGATGCTGCTCGCCTATCTGAAGTCGCTTTCGCCTCGACCAACGGCTGGAGCCAGGCCATGACCAACGCGGCGATGCAGGGTACATATCTCGGCCAAGGCAGCGGCCTGCGGGCATGGCTTCTCACCACCGACCATAAGCGCGTCGCATGGCTCTATCTCATCTCGCTGACGGCCTTCTTCTTCCTCGGCGGCGCGATGGCGGTGCTGATGCGGATCGAGCTGGCGACACCGGCAGGCGACCTCGTCTCCGACGATGTCTACAACCGGCTGTTCTCGCTGCACGGCATCATCATGGTTTGGTTCTTCCTGGTGCCGTCAATCCCAGCGACCATGGGCAATTTCCTTTTGCCGCTGATGATCGGCGCGCGCGATCTCGCTTTCCCGCGGCTCAATCTCGCCAGCTGGTACGTCTTCATTTTCGGCAGCCTGTTTGCGCTGTTTGCAGTGGTGGCCGGCGGCGTCGATACCGGCTGGACCTTCTACACGCCGCTGTCGACGCTTTATGCCAACGGCTTCGTCTCGACCGCGGCCTTCGGCGTCTTCATCGTCGGCTTCTCGACGATCATGGCCGGCATCAATTTCATCGTCACGGTTCACACGCTACGCGCGCCGGGGCTCACCTGGTTCCGACTGCCGATTTTCGTCTGGACGCTCTACGCCACCAGCCTGGTGATGGTGCTGGCAACGCCGGTGCTCGCCGCATCGCTGATCCTGATCGTGCTGGAGCGCGTGTTCGGCATCGGCATCTTCAATCCCGATCTCGGCGGCGATCCGCTGCTCTTCCAGCATCTCTTCTGGTTCTACTCGCACCCGGCCGTCTACATCATGATCCTGCCCGGCATGGGTGTGGTGTCGGAGGTGCTGCCCTGCTTCAGCCGCCGGCCGCTGTTCGGCTACAAGGCGGTGGCGATGTCGTCGATGGCGATCGCCGTCTTCGGCTTCCTGGTCTGGGGCCACCACATGTTCGTCAGCGGACAGTCGGCCTATGCCGGCGTGGTGTTCTCGCTCCTGTCCTTCTGCGTCGCGATCCCGTCGGCGATCAAGGTTTTCAACTGGAGCCTGACGCTGCGCAAGGGCGAGATCAGCTTCGAGACACCGATGCTTTACGCGTTGTTCTTCCTGGCGCTGTTCACCTTCGGCGGGCTGGCGGGGCTGTTCCTTGCGGCGTTGGCGGTCGACGTGCATGTCCACGACACCTACTTCGTCATCGCGCATTTCCACTACATCATGGTCGGCGGCATGGTGACGGCCTACATGGCGGGCCTGCATTTCTGGTGGCCGAAATTGACCGGCCGCACGTATTCGGAAACCGCGGGGCGTATAGCGGCGACCGTCACTTTCGTCGGCTTCAATCTGACCTTCTTCCCGCAATATGTGCTGGGCTTCGACGGCATGCCGCGGCGCTATCATACCTATCCGCCGGAGTTCCAGTTCTGGAACGTGTTGTCCTCGGGCGGCGCGGTGGTGCTGGCGATCGGCTATCTGATGCCCTTGTTCTACCTCGGCTGGTCGCTGTTTCGCGGCGCCCGCGCGCCCGACAATCCGTGGAACGCCACGGGGCTCGAATGGCAGACGAGCTCGCCGCCGCCGCCGCATAATTTCGAGACCATGCCGGTCGTGACGCGACCGGCCTATGCCTACGACATGAAGGGGCTCGAGCACGAGCGCTTCAGCCCGCACCGGGAGGAAGCGGCGCGATGAGCGGCACCGAAAGCGTCGCTTTCGACACGCCCCAGCGCGAACGGCGCGCCGACAATTTTGCGATGTGGGTGTTCATCGGCTCCGAGGCGATGCTGTTCGGCGCGATTTTCCTGGTCTTCCTCATCGCGCATATCGATTTCGGCCCCGCCTTCGCGGCGGCTTCCAAGCATCTTTCGCTGCCACTCGGCACCTTCAACACGGCCGTGCTGATCACCAGCAGCTTCACCATGGCATTGGCGCACAGGTTCACGCTGCAGAGACGTTGGCGCGCGACAATTTGGGCGTTGGCCGCGACCTCGGTGCTGGGTGTCTGCTTCCTGGTTGTGAAGGGGATAGAATACGGCAAGGAGATCAGCGAAGGACTGGCCCCGCTTCTCGGCCTGCCGTTCCGCTATGCAGGACCGGATCCCGTGCACGCCCAGCTTTTCTTCGGCCTCTATTTCGCGATGACCTCGCTGCATGCGCTGCACCTGATCGGCGGCATCGTCGTCATCGCCGGCATGATCGCGCTGTGGCGGCCCTCCAGCCCCGCCAACCGCCTGCGCCGGGTGGTTGCCGTCGGCCTCTACTGGCACTTCGTCGACATCATCTGGGTGTTCATGTTCCCCGTCCTCTACCTGATCAACCGATGAGCGAATTGCGCAAACTCACCTTCGGCTATCTCGGGCTGCTCGCGCTGCTGGCACTGACGGTCGGGTCGTCCTTCGTCGATCTCAGCGGGTTCAACGTCGCGCTCAACCTGGCGATCGCCGCCGCAAAGGCGATCCTGATTGCCATGCTGTTCATGCATCTGACCGGCAGTTTGCCGCGGCTCGCCGTCGCGGCCGCCGGGCTATGGCTCGCCATTCTTTTCGGGCTGACGCTGATCGGGCGATAGGAGAGCGGCATCAATCGCGAGCGGGCACGCCGATTGGGACTGAGGTCCTGTCATCAAGCCGCAACAGGCCCAGCATCAACATGTGATCTTGCTCATAGTCTTCGGGCAGCATGATTGCGAATGAGGAACACGTCATTGGAGGTGAGCGATGCCCCTGTCCGCGGCGCTGAATGATGCCGACTTGGAATTCAAGTGCTTGGAATGTAACCATGCCTTCAAAAGGAAAGGGTCGTGGTTCAAGGTGATCTCGACCTTCAAATGCGAGGGCTGCGGAGCTGCGAACCGCATCGGGTATGCCGACAAATTGGCGTTGTTCGAAAAGCACTCAGCGGCGTTTGGCTGATCGCAAGCCGGACCGCGAAGGGCGGCTCGACAACTCGCCCGCTGGAGTGGCGTTGGTTGAACCGCCGCGCCTGGTCGGCCTCTGAGAAATCGGCCCGGTGTTGCGTATTCGCTGCTCAATAAGCGAGCGGCCCGGCACGAGAACGGGGGAGCCCACGGGCCGGGCCTGACCGGCGGGGGCACGGACTAGATACAGGGCGCCGGCTGATGTTGTTATAACAAATCTCGATGGAGCCTCCGCCGTGCGAATGAAGGACCGCTCTCAATAACACCGCCCCTGAATCACGGCCAAGCAAAGTGCCATACGGATTGTCGCGACTTCCGTAGAGCGGCCCAGCCACGCTCAGCATTACCCCTGACCCAGTTATTGCACATTGCATCGCGACGGCATCATAACGGTGCGAAAAATTGCAACTTGTCCCTCGCTTGAATGAAACATTTGCCGCCGATACCCCGTATGCAAAGGAAGCAGGGGGTAAAATATGCATGAAGCCAACGGAGACTGCGCGCTAAAGCTGAGCGAAGACGAAGCGCGCCTCGCTGAGCGCTACCGCTTTCTTTGCGGCCAGCACGATGGGCTTTCCAGATGCGGCATAGCAGCCTGGGTCGGCGCGCTCGCGGGCGGTGTGTTTATCGTCTCGGCGATTTTCTTTGGTGGCGGCGAACAGGGCGATCCTCTCTTCATATTCGGCATTGGCGTATGTTGTCTTCTTGCTGGCGGTGTCCTTTGGTTCCATGGGCGCCAAGCTGAGAAGCGTCGCTGGCAAGAGAAGAGGTCAATCGTCCATAAGTTTCGCAGCCGAGGACTCGGCATACAGCTGAACGGCCAAGTTCATCGTCTGTTCGGCTAGTCTAGAGCAATTCCAGGAAAAGTGTGAGCGGTTTTCCGTCCGGAATTGCGTAAAAAACAAAGAGATAGGGCGTTTCGCTGTTTCCGTGAAACGGTGAAACGCACTAGGTGCTGAATGGCTGATGCGCAGCAATGAGGATCTGCGTTCTGCACAGCTGGGGTACCTTGTAAAATGGTCGCAGCGATTGCTACGGCGCCGTGTTGTGCGCTTTGAACGCCAAGCGAAGTTCGAGCGCCTCAGGGCTGGCGCTGCCTAGCTTGGTGTCTCCGTTCTGCGAACCCCAGGCATAGGCAAAGTCGAATACAGGAGCCGGAGAGTAGGTGGCCCAGCGCGCGAAGATCTGCTTCGCCTGGTCCGGTGTCGGCAGTACATAGACGTCCGCAGCCGCTCCGGTACGGGTCTTCCAATTGCCGCCGCCGAAGGCCTGGTATACGGGCACAATCCTGTCGAGAGGAATGCCCGCGGCAACGGCTGCCTCGACCGTTCGATCGATGAAGTCCAAATCGAAAGCTTTGCCGCGGACCGGATATGGATCCAGGCCGAAAAGATCAATCCCCGTGTTGGCGGGATTAAAGGTATTCATGAAGGCGGGGGCTTCGAAAGACCCCATGTCCATCAAAGTAACAAATGTAACTGCCCCGGGGACATTGGCTCTGATCCACTCGGCCTCGGCCTTCAGGGCCGCCGGACTAACTGCTGGAGAATGGTATTTGCCGGTGATGTCCGGCTCATCGCAGAGGCGAAAACCGAAAAGCCGCGGATTGCCGATAAATGGCCTCACCTTGGCAATGAAGCGTGGCGTCACGCCGCTGGATTCATTTAGCCATATCAGCCCCTTCATCCCTGGCGGCAAGGCATTGAGTTGCTCTACGGATTGTACATCGGCGAGGTCGAAGCCCGCGCTCGCGATTGCAACGCCCGGCCCACCGGAGGTGTAGTGAAGCGTCTTGCCGCTGCCGCCCGCAGACAGCGCCGATTGGCTGCAGATCAGCATCATGAGCAACGCCGATATGCACAGATTGCCGATGCGTGTGAACTTTGGCGACCAAGCTGTTGGCGCGACGGGTTCCGACTTGATGGATTGCGCGGCTCCAACCGCTGCGCCATACCCGCACGTTGAACTCGTCGGCATGCTCCAACTATCCACCAAATCGCCCCGCACCGGTCTCCTTTTTAGGCTGTACGGAAAAATTCGGCTTCATCTGTTCGATCGATGGACCAGCTTCGAGGCGGAGCTGCTGCCAAGCCAGTATAGTGGTGGCATCCATGCAATCATCTATGCGCTGCAGATCCAGATGCTGGCCATTTCAGCGCCGTCTTCATGGGCGCCGACGTCGACCAGTCGCGCAATCTGACGAAGTCGGTGACGGTGGAGTAGGCATTACCGGCGAACATTCTCGCCGGTAATGCCTGCTTTGCGGAGCTTGCAGGCTCCTATCGACGGCGATCTTATGGCAGGTACGCGCTAGACCGCCAGAGCATGCCCGTCCTAGACCACAGCGAACGAGCTCGCCGTAACCCCAAGATGCGGGGAAAGGGCGGCGAACTGAATCTGAGCTGCGCCGCCTGCGCCGTCACTGTCAAAGTAGAGCGCTCCGGTCGTGCTGTTGTAGACGATATGATCGGTGCTGTCGTGAGCGGCGGTACCGGTATAGAAAGCACTGCTTGCGAGCGCCCCAACGCTGAGCCCTTTGAAGACGGCGTCATCCAAGTGGATCTTGTCCACAGACGGGCTGAAGTCGGTAACCGTGGCAACATTGCTCTTGCTGAGGGTGCTGTTGAAAACGAAGGTGTCGTGGCCGCCATTGCCGGTCAGCCAATCGCCGCCGCCGCCGCTCTTTATGACGTTGTCGCCGGCATTTCCGATGATGTGCTGACGCAGTTCGTTGCCGGTCAAATTGATTGCCGTCGTGCCGGCATCCTTCTGGGTACCGAGGACCTCAATCGACGAGCCGGCAGCAAGCGCATAACTCACCGACGTCCACACCCTGTCCTGGCCCTGGCCAGCGGCCTCGACCACCTTGCTGGCGGCATTGTTGACATAGAAGTCGTCATTGCCCCCATAGCCCGCCATCGTGTGTGCGGCGTTGTCGGCCGGGCGTAAAACGTCGTTGCCGCTGGTGCCTTTTAGGTCGGCGATCGGGGCCGTGACGGGAGGTGGGGTTGTCGTGCCGCTACTGGTGCCAGTGCCACTACCAGTACTGGTGCCAGTGTTGGTGCTGGTGCTGGTATGGGTGTTGTGATCCAGGAAAAACGCCTGCATCGACGACGTGTTGCCAAGCGAGGTCTCGCCATTTTGCGAGGACCACTTATAGGCCATGTCAAAGGCTGGCGACGGGACGAGCTTTGCCCAATGGTCCATGATGGTCTGTTCCTGGGCGGTGGTAGGCATCACATAAGACCCGCCCGTATTGGTCGACCACCCGCCGCCGCCAAACGTCTGGAACACAGGAATGATCGCACTCTGCGGAATGCCCGCCTTCTCCGCTGCAGCGACGGCTCTGTCGATGTAGTTGAAGTCGACCGCGGTCGAGCGCACGGGGTAGGGATCGAGCCCGTAATAGTCGATCCCCGTGTTGGCGGGATTGTACGTGTTGGTGTAATCGGAGGCCGTGAACGACCCCATGTCCATCAGCGTAATGAAGGTTTTCGCACCCGGGAAATGAGAGTGAATCCAGTCGGATTCAGCCTTCAGATTCGCAGCGCTGACCTGTGTGTGGTATTTGCCCGTGGGATCAGGCTCGTCAGTGAGATAAAAGCCAAAAACCTTGGAATTGCCGAGGAGGGGCGTCACCTTGTCTATGAAAGACTGGGTCACCCCGCTGCTCTCGTTGAGATATATCAAAGCCTTGGTGCCGTCAGGCAGCGCGTTGACCGATGACGCGTACTGAAGGTCGATCAAGTTGAAGCCATTAGCTATGGCGCCGGAGGCGGGGGCGCCATAGGCGTAATGCATGGTAGCCATGCGAACATCCTTCTTCTGATTGATAAGCGCCCCACCCCCTGCCTAACCGAGAGGGTACATTAGCGCCAAATCAAATACGGAAATATGTTGATAGAATGATTGATCGAGTACTTTACCAGCACCAAAAACGCCTAACCTTACAGTGATTTGCATCGAATTTCGGTGTTCGATGATGCATCAAATTAGCCGGGGATAACACGATTCCGTTACTCAACCTTCAGGCCACAAAGACCGACGATGCGGCGAGCGAAACGCTGCTGGAACCAAAACAACCCGATACCGGTAGAATCATTGATGCTGGGCACAGAACACAGCAATAAGGAAACGGTTGTCAGGATCAATTCCCGGTTTTTTGGGAAAACTTGAAATTTTCTCGGGTGTGCCCAGTGCGAGGCACTCCCTTTTTTCGAGCGAAGGACACTTCGCTTGAGTGCTCTCTTCCTCTAGGCATTTTGCTAGGAACGTATCTTCGTCGATAGCTCGTCAGATCCGGGGTTCTGCGATCAACCGCGTTCGCCGAACTTGGACTTGAGGAACGGTTGAACCGACGCAATTCAAGCTGAGGCCTTGTCACCGGCTCAGAGGCAGCCGAGCCTCGAATCCCCTCGCCGAAATGGACATTCAATTCGCGCTCCGACGCAGCCGCGCGCACCCCGAGATCGGTCCGCTCATTCAAACGGACGAGGACATTGGGCAAGCCTGCCCGTACCGTGAACCTTGGCGCAAAACATGTATCTGAGTAGCGAACCAGGATCATGGAAGCACGAAGAAATGCTGACCAGTGCACGCGACCCAAGTCAGACGGGCGGTCGGGGGAGACAGCATGAATCCGCATCTTGTGTGTGTTGGAGGCGAGGACCACGCCTTCAGGATTCCGTTTTTGCTGTCGCTGCGTCAGAAGGGCTTCCAAGTCACTGCGGTGTCGAGCGGTCCGGATACAGCATTCTCGCAGCACGACATTCCGCATCGTCGCTACGGCTTCGACCGATTTTCCAGTGGGAGTGGAGGCGCCGTAAGGACGATCAGAAAACTGATCTCGGACCTGCGCCCGGACATTGTACAGAGCTTTGATACCAAGCCTAATCTCTTGACGCCGTTGGCGATAAGGGGGGGCGTTCCTGTCATCCGCACCATCAATGGTCTTGGCTGGACGTTTTCTTCCCGTGAGCCGAGGGCTATGGCGCTGCGCCCGATCTTCTCGGGGCTGCAGTGGCTTTCGTCGCGCTGGACGGCTGCCACGGTTTTCCAAAATCGTGATGACAAGGCGTTCTTCGAGCGCTACCGGCTCATCGGGCGCGGGACTGGTCGCCTGATCTGCAGTTCCGGCATCGACATCGACGGCTTTGCCAGGGCGAGACAGAGCGCTCCGTCATCGCAGGCGATGCGCGAGCAGCTTGGGCTGTCATCGGCTGAAGTGATCATTTTTGTCGGCCGGCTGACGCGCGAGAAGGGCATCCCAACGCTGCTTAAGGCAGTACCCCGCGTTCTTGAAAAAAGGCCGAATGCGCGTTTCGTGCTTGTTGGTCCATGGGAATCCGAGGGGCCGTTCGCCGTCGACAAATCGGAAATCGAACGCCATTCCCCTCATGTCATTGCCCTGGGTCCACGGCGCGATGTTCCTGCCCTTCTTGGCATGGCGGATTTGTTTGCCTTTCCGACACAATATCGGGAGGGAGTGCCACGCGTCCTGCTCGAGGCGGGATTGGCTGGGCTGCCTATCGTGGCGTCAGATATGCCGGGCTGCAACGAAGTGGTCCAGCCCGGTTGGAACGGATACCTGGTTCCGCCTGGCGATGCCGAGGCATTTGCTTCCAGGATAAATCAAGTCTTGGCCGACCGCCCCGCCGGGGCGGCCATGGGCGCTCGTTCCATCGAATTCGTCAAGCAGCATTTCGCGCTGCCGCTGGTGGTCGCCCAGTATTGCGATCTTTACCGGCATATTCTTGATGCCAAAGCCGTTGGCGCCTCAGTTCAGGCCTCGCAGACCGAAAAGAATGCCGCATTTGGTCCGTTGGGCGAGGTGCGCCAATGATCCGAGACGTCCTGTTGGCCGGCGGCGTTGCAATGGCTTATGCATCGCAACTCGAAATTCCAGGCGCGCCGTTCGGAATCAGCGAATTGTTGTTGGCGGTTTGGATACTGATTTCGATTGGCCGCGTACTTGCCGGTGGTCGACTTGAAGCCACGCCGGCCCTGTCGATTTTTGCCGCCCTCTGGGGGATCATGGCATTCGCTCTCGGGCTAGGCATGATTGTCGGCATGCTTACGAGCGTTCAGTACATGGACGCGCCGGTTCACGACATGATTGCCTATCTGTTGCTGGCATTCGTTACATGTCTGCTTGCGGCTGATCCTCAGGCGGATCGCCATCTGCGTCGCACCGCGTGGTGGGTGATCGTCATTGCGAACGCGTGTTTTGTTTTCCAGCTGGCGCTTGGATTCGGCTTACTCCACCAGTCCGGAGTGAACCCTTGGTTTTGGAACAGGTTCACAGGATGGTCGGACAACCCAAATCAACTGGCACTTTATTGCGCGCTGTTCGGTCCCCTTGCACTATACCTTTCAATGACAACAAGTAATATGATAGCCAGGACATTTGGCATAGTAAGCATTGTTCTCATAGTATACGTCGGACGATTGACTAAGAGCGATACCTATCTATTGACAATAGTGATAACCGGTTTGGTTTTCCTGATGTTGCGCGTCCGGAGATGGGTCGCGGTTGGCGGAAGGGTCACTCTTGGTCGTCAAATCAGCCTTTTGCTGTTGCTTGCTTTGGTCCCTCTTGCAATCTCCGCAACACCCTATGTGCTTGCGGAAACGAGCACTGTTGAAAATTTCGCCAAGAGCCTGACCAAAGGCGAGGGTGGTGAGGCGACAGCCGAGACAGCCAATCTGCGCATCAATATCTGGACCAATGCTCTGGGCAAGGGGTTGGGGTCTGCTTCGCTGGGCCTCGGCCCGGGACCACATGTCGACAGATCTGTCGTGACCAAGGAGTTTATCGACCTGCCTTTCGAGGCTCACAGCACGCTACTGGACTTGTATACTCAAGGAGGCATTCTAGCGGTTCTCGCCCTGTTGTGGATCCTTGGCCTCGCGGCCATCTCTGCCTGGCGTGCAAGGCTCGACGCTCTGGTGGCACTTGCGTTGTCGATCGGCATCTTCGGCTTCCCGCATTTGGTCATTCGCCACCCGATCGTTTGGTTCTCGATCACACTTTGCCTCGTAGCCGGGCAGCCCAAGTTTATCGCGGCAACTGCAGGAGCGAGGAGCCGTTGATATGTGCGGAATCGCCGGGATCCTTCTTGCGCCAGACTCGCCCAGCACAAGGCCGCTCGCAGCTATAGCGCAGATGACAACAGCCCTCCGTCACAGAGGGCCCGACGGCGAAAGCTTCTGGAAAGATGTGGAGGCTGGTATCGCTTTCGGCCACAGCCGCCTGGCAGTCGTGGATTTGTCGGAAACCGGCGCCCAGCCCATGCGCTCGGACAGCGGCCGGTACGTCATCACCTTCAATGGGGAGATATACAATTTTCGGGACTTGCGCCGAGAGCTTGAGGATGCCGGCCACAGCTTTCGCGGAACATGCGATACAGAAGTTGTGCTTGGGGCCGTGGAGCAGTGGGGGCTCGAAGCAGCGCTTAAGCGATTTGTCGGCATGTTCGCGTTCGGATTGTGGGACGCAAAAACGAGAACTCTTCATCTGGCCCGCGACCGGATGGGGGAAAAGCCGATCTACGTCGCCCCGACCCGCCATGCCCTGGTTTTTGGCTCCGAACTCAAGGCCATTCGGTGTTTCCCGGATTTCCGTCCAGAACTCAATCCCAGCGCCGTAAGGGCTATGCTGTCGCAAGGTTGGGTGCCGGACGACAGTTGTATCTGGCGCGGCGTTTTCAAATTGCCGCCGGGATCGGCCCTATCTTTGACTGCAGCGGATTTCGCGAAAGCGCGCCGTACGGGAACTGTTCGAAACAAAGTTCGATTCTGGTGGTCGTTGGCGGACGTCGCCGCGAAGGGCCGGCAAGACCCGATCGTCGGCAGCGACGAGGATTTGACGAATGAACTCGATCGGCTGCTTCGGCTTTCTGTTCGAGAGCGCATGTGCGCGGATGTGCCGCTCGGCGCCTTCCTGTCGGGCGGCGTAGATAGCTCGACCGTAGCCGCGCTAATGCAGGTCCAATCCCGAAAATCTATTCGCACTTTCACGATCGCCTTTGGGGAGCACGGATTCGATGAAGCTCCTCATGCTGCTGCGGTCGCTCAGTACATAGGCAGCGATCATACAGAGCTGCACCTTTCCCCTGCATCCGCACGCGATGTCATTCCGGAATTGCCCAGTGCCTGGGACGAGCCGTTCGCCGACGAATCGCAAATCCCCACTCTGCTGGTGGCGCGACTTGCTCGCCAGCACGTCACTGTGGCGCTGACGGGCGACGGAGGCGATGAATGTTTCGCCGGTTACGCTCGCCATCTGATGGCGGCACAAGCAAATCGGCGTCGTCGTTTGCCTTCGTCGCTGCGTGGTTCAGTTGCCGCAAGCATCGGGCTTGTGGCGCGCGCAACCCGTTACGATTTGTTTGGCAGGCTGCCACTTTCGGCGCTCTTCGGCCATGCGTTGCGCGGTGATCGGCTGGAGCGATTGGCTCAATTGCTCGCCGCTTCGGATCAGGAAGAACTGTACCAGCGCCTGACAGGGTCATCGACGACTAGCCTGACCCGATTTGGCCACCGGGCGTCAACTCGGCGAACTCCGCGACTCGACGATTTGCTGTCCCGGCTCCTCTACAACGATATGGCAGGATATCTGCCCGGCGACATCCTGGTGAAGCTGGACCGCGCCAGCATGGCGAACGGGCTGGAAGGCCGCTGCCCGCTGCTCGACCATCGCGTCGTTGAATTCGCCTGGCGGTTGCCACCGGATGCAATGGTCCGCCATGGACGAGGCAAGTGGCTGCTTCGACAGTTGTTGCATCGCTACGTTCCCCGGCGGCTCATAGATAGGCCTAAGCAGGGCTTCGATGTTCCGATTGCGGTCTGGTTGACAGGACCGTTGCGTGCATGGGCGAGTGACCTGTTCGCCGACATGCGCCAGTCAGGAGATGGGCTTCTGGACATCGATAAGGTCCAGACGTGCTGGCGCGATCATGTCAACGGAAAGCGGGATCATTCCCGGGATCTTTGGGCAACATTGATGTTCCTGGCATGGCGCGCCGACGCCAACCGGCTTCCAGTGCCCGCGAGACAGTCGCGCATGCTTGAAATGACGGGAGTTTAAAATGGAAGGTTCGATAGCTAGGCGAACAAAGCTACCGCGCGCCACAGAGATGCGCGTCGAAGTGCGAGAGCCCAACCCGCGCATGCGGCGTCCGCTACGCGACCCTCGAGAAGACCTGACCCCTTTCGGCCAATTGTTGGTTACCTTGGCGGCGCGCAAATGGTTTTTGATCGCAATGGTCGTTTTGGGCGGTGCGGTTGCGGGTCTAGCCGGCTTCGCCCGGCCGGCGCTGTATGAGGCCACCACGCAAATCATCGTCGACAATCCGACCAGAAGCGCTCCTCAGCCGACGGGCGGTCAGGATATGCTCGATACCAGCATTGACAACCATCTGACGATGCTGGCCTCGCAATCTCATCTGCGTCGGGTAATTGACGCAATTTATAAGGCAACGCCCGATCGGCAGGCCAACCTCAATGGCCCCGCGGCGCAAAACGCCGCTTCCCCAGCCGAATCGCAATCGTTTGCAGGTGCATTCTTGGCCGGGGTTTGGCCGGATCACGCTGACATGACCCCAGAGGGCAGGGAGGCTGCGAGGCTGAAGGCGTTGAGGCGCTACGTCAGGGTCGGGCAGGAACTGCGATCGCGAGTCATTACCATCGGCTTTACCGATCCGGATCCCGTCCGGGCGGCATTCGTGGCCAACACATTCGCGCAAGTGTATGTCCAGGATCTCGCGCGGACTGCTCAGGCCGCTGATAGGTTGGAGCTCGAATCCGTCGTCGCTGCGCTGCCTGGTGTGCAGTCCGATCTCGCGCAAGCGACCGACCGCCTTGAAAAATACCGGCTAAGTCACGGGACTGTCGACCAGGGTGCCGTTGACAATGCTGTCCGCGACACGGCCGAGCTTAATCAGCAACTGTCATTGTCTCGCGCAAACCTCTCCACAGCCGAGGCTCGTGTTCAGCATATTCAAGAATTGCAACGGTCCGGTGCCACGAACGCCACGCTTGCGAGCGCAATCGGATCGCCGACGCTGAGCGATCTAATAGCCCGGCAGGGCGGCGCCGCGGCCGATGCGGATCTGAATGTTGCCGTCAAGCGCGAAATCGAACAGAGCATCGAACGCATCAAGTCGGAAGCCGACATCTATCGCGCGCAGGTTTCCGCTCTGGAGGCGCGCAAGAATGTGCTTGACGCGGTCGTAGCCGACACGGCAGGCAGGCTTTCCGGGCTTCACGCATTGGAGCCGGCAGTCACCATATTGACGCAGCGGTACAATGATCTTCTGAACAGGCAACAGGATTTGAGGAACCGCATCGCGGTTCCGTCTGCGGGAGTTTCGATAATTTCGGCGGCATGGCCACCGAGCAACCCGAAGAGCCTTTCACCGATCTTCCTCATCCCGCCGGGTATGGTCGTATTCGGCCTCATCGGGGGCGTCTTGGTTCTCTTGAAAAATCGCATGAGCCGCACAATGCGCGGTGAGGCTGAGACAGAAGCAGCGCTCGGCTTCCCTTCCGTTGGGCTATTGCCCAGGGCATCAAGAGCGAGTGCGAAGCGCTTGCAGACCCTCATTCTAAGCCAGAAAAATTCCGCCTATGGCCGCGCTGCCTTGTCGCTATTGATCAATGTGGCACCCGAACCGGCCCCCGGACGATCGTCGCAGATGGTGCTCGTCACTTCCAGCGATAAAGGTGATGGGAAAACAGAGTTGGCATGGAGCTTGGCGCTCTCGGCCACACGCCTGGGCAGCAATGTCCTGTTCATCGATCTTGACCCGCAGGATAAGCAACTGACCAACGACTTTGTGCGCGAATTCAGCATTTCCAAGCCGCATAAGTCGTTTGCGGATTATGTGAGGGGCCGCTGCGAGTTAGACGAGGCTGTTGTGAGCATGCCCGGTATCGGCATCGATTTCATGGCCTCACCCATAGTTTCGGACGATCTTTTGAAGCTGTTGGTCGACGTCGATGTGCCGCGACACTTCGCGGACAAGCTGGGCGCCGTGTACAATCTCGTCATTCTCAACGGGCCGCCAGGGTTGCACGGTCCGGAATCCCGACTGCTCAGCAGTTGGGCAGATGCCGTTATCTTTGCTGTCCGGTGGGCCAAGACACCGCGCAGTGTCGCGCGCGGTATTCTGGAATCGCTGCAGCCTGATGGTTCGAGATCCGCTCCGGTAGGGATTGCTCTCACTGGAGTAAATCTCAAGCAGCACGCCAAATATCATTTTGGGGACAGTGGCGATCTTCTGCTGTTCGGAAAACAATAAAGCACTCAAGCCCCCTGGGTCGCGAGAAATGATTATCGAACTCTTTGGACCGCCTGGAGCTGGTAAAGCACTCTTTGCCCATGCGCTCGCCAAGTCGCTGCGCGGGCAGGGCTACGCTACGAAGGTGGTCTTCAGTCACAAAGCAAGTAGAAGGTCAAGGAGTGTAGATCTCGGGATATTTATGTTCATCTATAGAGTATTTTCTGCAATATTTTCAACTGCAAAACTGTTCTTCTATACGTCGGATTTGATAAAATATCTGTCGATCGCGTCGTCGATGCTAAAGGCGATTGAACCAAGGAAATTTATTTGGCGAGCTCGGGTCTGGCAAAAAATCATAAACCTTTCCAATCGTTGGGACCAAGCGCGACAGTGCAGAGAGATTACAATATTCGACCAGGGATACGTGCAGGCTGTTGCCTCACTGTCGATTTTTCACGGGTGCGTCGACAACGTTGCGATTGCAAGAGCGCTGAAGGTCACTCCTACCGCGGATTTTACCTTGCGAGTGGTATTGCCTCGTGCAGCAGCCGAGGCGCGGTTGCGGGAGCGAATGATGCAAGCGGCTCCGGCCGAACGCATTCTCGATGCGGATTTCGAAGCGAGCATGCGAGCTTTCGGAGTGTTTCAAAATATCAACGACATCCTTGTGGCAACCGACAGGAAAACAATCTCCGTTGAAACCCTCGACGACCGATCGTTGTCGAAAAGCGTTGAACTCGTCAGCCGCAAGATCGCCTTCAAGATGGCCCGCGATCAGGTCACTCCCATGTACCGACATCAAGTTGCCCACTCATCGCAACCGCTGACGGTAGACAATGCCTATCTTGATGACGGCGTGGATACCATAACAATACAGAACTCCCTAAATCCCCCAGGCGGAAACGATGCGGTAACGCTCGGGAAGCAAGAAATAAACCGTAGCCTGGGCTATGCCACCGTTTTTGCGCTCATGATCTATGTGACCGGGGCAGGTCTAACCAGCCTGGCGCAATTGCTGATTGCTCGTATCGTAGGCTCTACCAGCTATGGTATCTACTCCTACGTCCTTTCAACCACATCGGTGCTCGCATATCTCGCAACCCTTGGCTTCAACGTATCGTTGTTGCGCTTCGTATCTGCCTATAGGGCCCAGGGGCGCCTGGACCTGGCCCACGGCATAATCAGATTTGCCTTTCAACGCTCGTTGGCAGTGGCGTCTCTATTCGGCTTGGCAGGGGCGACCTACATCTTTCTGTCTTCGTCCTCACACAACAGGGAACTTGAGATCAGCCAGCTCTTGGGTATGGCCGCCGTTCCGCTAGTCACGACTTCAGCCTTGGGCGCGGCTCTCATCCGTGCCTTCGGCGGCGGTGTTTCTGCCCTTCTGCCAGAACGCATTGTGCGTGATGGACTGCTGCTCACATTGCTAAGTGCCGCCGCCTTGTCCGGTTCGTGGACTCTGAATGCACCGTTGGTCATGCAGGCGGTGCTGACGAGTTCGGCCGTAACAGTCGCATTCGTCTTTGTCCTGTTGGCAAGATTTCAGCCGCCGGGTTTACGACATGCTGAACCTGCCGATGCATCCAAGGATTGGTGGTCGGCGGTCCCCCCTATCATGCTGATGGCGGGTCTTGACGTCTTCATCAACAGGGCGGGGGTAATGGTGCTCGGCTGGACCGGCCACATACGCGACGCAGGCATTTTCGCCCTGGGGCTCAATGTCGCGTTGCTTGTCGGTCTCTCGTTGGTGGCCGTCTCTACAATGTTCTCGCCGACGGCAGCTACGCTTTACGCAAAAAACGACCGAAGAGGTTTGCAAGAGCTGTTTTCACGAGCTGCCCTGCTTTCCTCCGGTGCCGCAATAGCAATGGCAATCCCGTTGCTCTTGATTGTTCGGCCGCTTTTAAGCTGGTTCGGTGAGGATTTCGGAACTGGAGCACCGATCGCGCGGGTGCTGATGCTCGGCTACGTATTCGTGGCCCTGTGCGGACCGCAGCTCAATCTCTTGACCATGACCGGAAACGAATGGGCGGCCGCTGTAACGATGATCCTCGGGGCAGCTTTTGGTGTCGTCGGCTGTGCCATAGGAGTAGAGATCTACGGTCCGCTGGGCGCAGCAATAGGGCTTGCGCTTGCCCTGGTCGTCTGGAACGTGGCCATGGCGATTTATATTCGCAAGCGACTGAAGATCACGCCCGGACTGATCTACGCGATCACGTCCTTTAACAGCCGCACGGTCGAAAGCACCCAGCGGACTTGGTTCTTGCGCTGACTCGATGCTCTGGGATTGGTGACCGGCGACAGACCCCGGCTGGCGCGATGTGATCCATTCTAACGCAGGCATCAAGGTACGCACGGATTGGCTGCTTGCGTATCGGCGTCTCGATGAAACGCCGAACGAAAAGAGACGCAGAGAATGCCTCGTTCTTGCCGATCAGCGAGGCGAGCGCGTTGAGAGGGATGTGAACAGGGCGCCGACAGAGCCGCACCTTCAGGCGATGCCAGTGAGCCGATCGCGCGGGTCTGAGTGAGCAGCGCGAACTGCCGGCAATCTACGCTGACACGAGCGTTTGTTGCTCCGTCTCAGGGGCCGTCGCGCTTCCATGAAAGTGTCGATACCATTCGACGAAACGGGCAACGCCATCCTGGAGCGTGGTCGCCGGCGCGAAGTCTACGGCCCGGCGAAGATCGCCTACATCGGCGCGCGTCTCGAGAACATCACCTGGAGGCAAAGGCACATCCCTCCTGAGAGCTTTGCGACCTACGGCTGTCTCTATAATCGCGATTAGACTATTGATCTCCTCTGGCCGGTCATTGCCAATGTTGTACAGGCGATATGGGGCTGAGCTGGTAGCTGGATCAGCTGCGCGACCGTCCCAATTCTGGTCGGCACACGGTGGCGTTGCGAGTATTCGAACCACCCCTTCGACGATATCGTCGATGTAGGTAAAATCTCGCCAGACACGGCCGGCATTGGACACCTCGATCACGCGTCCCTCGGCGATGGCGTGGGTAAACGCGTAGACAGCCATGTCGGGCCTGCCCCATGGTCCGTAGACGGTGAAGAACCGCAATCCTGTCACCGGCAAGCGAAATATATGACTATAGGAATGCGCCATGGCTTCATTCGAGCGCTTGGTGGCGGCATAGAAGCTTATTGGATGGTTAGCGCCGCCATGTTCGGAAAAAGGTATGGTTTGGTTGGCGCCGTAAACCGAACTGGACGAAGCGTAGACCAGATGCTTGATATCGAAGTGCCGGCAACCCTCTAGAACATTGAGAAACGCCACGATGTTGGACTGAACATAGGCATGCGGGTCGACAAGAGAGTAACGCACGCCCGCCTGGGCAGCCAAGTGGACGACATATTGCGGTTGAAAGTCGGAGAACAAAGCTTGCACCAACAATCGGTCCGCCAGATCCATACGCATCGGAGTGAAACCTGGCTCCGCGCAGAGGTGCGCAAAACGCGCTTCCTTGAGCTTTAGATCGTAGTAGGGCGTGAAATTATCCACGCCTATGACCCGCGCACCGTGACGCAAAAGCCGCGATGCCACATGAAACCCGATAAAGCCTGCGGCGCCGGTGACGACAATAGGACCTTTTCGTGCCAGCTGCATAACCGCCATGTCCGGACTGGATCGACCGGCTTTCGTTCCTGTTGAACTGGATTTGTCAGGTTGTGCGTCAAGCATGCCCGCGGTCTTGGAATTATGTCCGGCCATGACGAATTGCCCCGCTTCGAAATTTTTGCATCGAGATCGTCGGCTTATATCTGGATCAGGCAGGAACGCGCTCGCACAGACGCAATGCCAAACCAACATACCGGACACGCGCCGCCTCGCGGTCGAGGCGGCATTATCACGGCAATACGGAAATTCGTCCGAGCAGAGCTACCAGCTCACCCTGGCGCTTGGTTTCTGTTTTGGCAAAAAGCGAGGCAAGCTGGGACCGGATCGTGGTGCGGCTGAGATGCCAGCTGCGGGCGATTTCCAATGGTGCGTCCCCTTGAGCTAACCTCATGGCAAGCTGAGTTTCAGCGCTCGTGAGGCCGAACATCTTTTGCAATGTCTGCGGATTAGCCGAGGACCGGGTCTCCCGGTCTAACAACGCTACGATACTTGTACCGTCGGGCGCAATCACTCCGCCCTCATTGAGTATCACCGGCCGATCGTCAGTGGTGCGGATCACCACCCATGACAACGAACCTGGCAGGAAGTTGGTTGGAACGTTCGCGACCAGCCGCCTCAGCGCAGCCGTGAGCTCCGGAGCCGTGCCGGCCGTCTCACCCTGTCGTTCAAAGGTGCTTTGAGCGGCAATGTTCCACTCCACCACCTTTTTCTCGCGATTGAGAACCAGGAAGCCACAGCCAATGCGGTCCAGCATGCCGGTGACGGATTCCAGGCTCCGACGCTTTGACGCGCATGCTGTGCCCTGCCTGTCCGACGTGTAGCGTGCCAGGCGAGCGACACCGCCGTAAGCAGTGCTCAATTCAATATGGCGCTTATTCGCAACGGTATCGTTGTGCCTATCAATGAAAGACATTGCCTTCCCACCCCTGTTGGCCGAAAACCGCTAAGATCTCCAATCGTTACGCTTGACTCCAAGACAGATTTCTCTGCCAAAAATCTTTGATCTCAGAGGCTTGCATCGGTTTCTTCATGCTCTCTTACAAAGAGTCCAGGCGAACCGGACGCTCTTCGTAAATGATAGTAAGCTTGGATTTGAGGGCCGCAATCCGGCAGTGGTATTAGATCAGGCGGTGGAGTTCTAGGCTCGACGGACTAATCCGAAAGTTGTAGTCTGTGAGGTATGGGGCTGCATCTGCGTAGAACGGTTTCGGCCTTGAAGGGCATCTCGCTAGCTCACATGGCTTCCATGCTGGTGCTAGTTTTCACGCTAATATTCGTAATAACAAACTTAATTCAGACGGAAACTGAAGCAACCTTCATATCATCTATTCCGGCTATAATTGTCGCTGCATATCTTGTTGGCCGTCGCGGTGCAATCATTGCTACTCTCGTGACAGTCGCCGCCAGCCTCGGGGCCGAACGACTTCTGCGCGGTTCGATTCCCGCAGAGGACTGGCCGCGAGCAATCTTTCTCCTGGTTTCCGGCTTCATGATCGCCTTCATGTTCCACCGCTTGCGGCAGGACCTTAGCGAGGCCCTGAAGGTCGCCGAAACTCGACTGGCCGCCGTCGAGGCCACCGAGAGCCGCTTCCGTTCGGTATTCGAGCGTGCGGCCCTCGGCTTTGCGAACACGAATGAAAAAGGCGAGCTTCTGCAATCCAACAAACGTCTTTGTGAGCTGACGGGATATACCGAAGCCGAGCTTGCTCAATTTCCGCTTGCGCAGCTTGTTCATCCCGATGATCGCGATAGCGTTGTTGAAGCGCTTGCCGATCAAGGCAAGTCCGCGATGCCATTCGATATGGAAGCCCGATTGAAGAAGAAGGACGGGTCCACATTCTGGGCTCGCCTGAACCTATCGTCGTACCGTTCCGACGGCCTCCTTTCAGAGAGCGCGATCATCGTTGTCGATGACATCTCGGAACGACGGACGGCGCGCGAAGCGATCCGGGTCCAGAAGGAACGGCTTGATCTGGCGCTTTCGGCGGGGCGGTTGGGAACCTGGCAAGTCGACCTCAAAAGCGGCGTCGTCACGGGTTCCGACAAATTTTGGGAAATCTTAGGCCTGCCGCGCGCCACCAGCCGGCCGATAGACGAGCTAGCTGCAGTCGTCTATCCCGCGGACTGGCCAAAGCTTGCACTCCCCAAAGAATCCGGCGCGACCACGAATTACGACGTTGAGATAAGGGTGCGACGTCCGGATGGACCTATTCGTTGGGTCGCTCTGCGCGGACGGGAGGAGCGGTATCATGATCAGCAGCTGCTGATCGGGATAGCAGCTGACCTGACTGAACGTCGGCAGACCACGCTTTTGCGTGCCACGGTCAGGAGACGGGACCGTATTTTGATCGAACAGCGCCATCGATTCAGCAATCTTTTCGCGGTCGTGATAGCGCTGGTCAAAATGGTTGGTGCTCCGGCGAACAATGTCATGAAGTTCAAGGAGGACCTAATCGATCGGATACGAGCGCTTGAAGTCACGCATATGATGATCTCCGGTCGCACCGACAGTTCGGTATTGCTCCGGGATCTCGTGGTCCAGGAACTGTTGCCCTACATGGAAACGCGAAAGATAAAGACCCATGGCCCTGACGTCATGATGTCAAGCGGCGCTGCCGAAACCTTCGCAATGGTTGTTCACGAGCTTACGACGAACTCTGTCAAACACGGCGCGCTTGGCGGTTCCCGAGGGCGCCTTGAGGTTAGATGGGCCGATAGTGGAGAAAGCGATGACGTCGTCTTCGATTGGATAGAATCGGGAAGACGCAGGAAGGCCAAGAACATCGGCCATGGCATTGGTTCGATGATATTGGGCGTCAACACCGCGCCGCTTATCGGCCATGCCTCGAAGCTGGAAATATTTGAAGGCGGTCTACGATACTCGCTGCGGCTGTCTCGACGTGAAATCGCGCCCTAGTCGATATATTTCGAACGCCAGTTTTGTAGCGCGACGGCTGCCTCGGTGCGGTTGCGTACTCCCAGCTCACGCATTACCGCAGCGGCGTGAATTTTTGTCGTTGCTTCGGAAATGTCCAAATCGCGAGCTATCTCCTTGTTTGAAAAGCCTTCCGCCATCAGCTTGAGCACGTCACGTTGCCTTGAAGTCAGCTTGCTAAGGCTGGCCGCTCCCATCCGCCGTTGGGTCCATGCCCTCGCCGATTGGGGTGCGTGTGAGCCGGGTCCCCCGGAAGGTCGAGACAACAGCGCCGGCACATAGATGCGGCCTGCCAGAATCTCGCGCACTGCCGACACCACTTCTTGGTCCGTCTGAGATTTCACGATGTAGCCGTGCAGCCCGATCGACAGGGCCTTCAATATTTCCGCTCGTGAATCATTGCCGGAAACGATTGCAAAACGGGTGTCCGGATACGCTGACAAAACGTCGCCGAGCACTTGCTGGTTGAACAGTCCCGGCATGTTCAGATCCAGAATGGCAAGATGGATGTCCCGCTGAGCCAGGACACTGGCAGCGGCATCAAAACATCCAGCTTCGAATATTTCCAGTTCCGGGAGCTCGGCCTTGAGCGCCAAACTCAGCCCACGACGATACAGACCGTGATCGTCCGCAATGACGACTCGATACATTTGCATTCCACCCCAACGCAGGCCCTACAAAGCGGGCCCTGAAACGCCTAATGCGGCTAAACGATCAATCGGGGAATGGCCTTGGCGGTGGCCAACCACTCGTCGAACGCCCAGAAATCCGCACCACTTGCGCGCCGTATTGCTAATATATTCCTCTATGGCGGAAAAATCTCTTTTTTTTTCCGAGGAACGTTCAACCGGCTTGAATGGCACCGTCTCTGCCTTTGTCAGAAAGCCAACATCGCGATCAGGCGCGTCTATGGCCAACTACCAAATTCCATGTGACATCAGCTGTTTGAGCAGTAGCGAGACGTAAATTCCAGCAGGTGGATTCTGAAGTCCGCACTGGGGCATTTGAAGGTCTCGTGGCCAAGCAATTTTGCAGATGTAGGTCGGCATATTCGGTGCCATCGTGCCTCGCGGCGGACAGGGCGGACCGGCCTAGTCGCTGAACCTGCGGAGGCAATGGATTGGTGCCATTCGATTGCACGACGACATCCTTCGAACGCTCACTTACCGTTCTTCATAAGATGCTCGGGACGGACACGTGGCGACTTTTCTATCCGACCCATAGTCGGAAGAGGTCTGAACACGTCTACCCACGCACCAACCATTGAAGCGGCGTTGAACTATGGAGGATCGGATGAAAGCGGTTATTCAATGCGGTGGGATGGGAACACGACTTCGTCCCTTTACGTCGGTGTTGCCGAAGCCGCTGATGCCAATTGGTGCCCGGCCGGTGCTCGAGCTGCTTCTCAAGTGGCTGCGACGCAATGGCATTGAAGAGGTCTACATCACGACCGGGTATCTCGGCCATCTCATCCGCAGCGTGTGCGGTGATGGTTCGCAATGGAACCTGAAAATACGGTACACTCAGGAGATGGAGCCGCTGGGCACCATCGGGCCACTGTCGCTTATCCGAGATGAACTAACCGAACCCTTTATCGTGCTGAACGGCGACGTTCTCACCGATCTTAGCCTCAGCCGATTCACAGCTGCCCACCGCAAGCACAAGGATCCGGTGACCATCGCTACCGCCAACCGTCTTATAAAGATGGATTTCGGTGTCATCGACGAAGTCGACAATGCAGTGCAGATGTTCCGCGAGAAGCCGACGCTTTCTCATCTCGTTAGCATGGGCATCTACTGCATGAATCCGGATGTTCTGAGTTTTATTCCCTCCGGCATTCCATTCGGATTCGACGACCTGATGCTGCAGATGATGCAGCAAGGCACGGTCGTCCATGTCTACAAGCATGAGGGACTCTGGCTCGATATCGGCCGCGTCGACGATTTCCAGAATGCTCAAGCCATTTCCTGGGAAGAGCAGTCGGCTTCGATCGAAGTCGCGGCAGCGGCTGCCTGACAAACGGCGAGAAACTCAAACACGAATGATGATTTGGGAGTGAGGTCACCATGCTCTTGGTCAGTGCCCCGATTTTGGGTGTTCCGGAGAAGGCGGCTCTATCAAAGGTCATTGATAGCAGCTGGTTGACCATGGGCGAGCAGGTTCGATTGTTCGAAGAGTCGTTTGCCCGCATGCATGGCGCGGACGATTGCGTTGCGGTGAGTTCCTGTACCGCGGCGCTTCATCTCATTTTGCACGGACTTGGCATTGGTCCGGGCGATGAGGTGCTGGTTCCGTCGCTAACCTTCGTGGCGACCGCGAACTCAGTGCTCTATGTCGGTGCAACTCCCGTCTTTGTCGATATTGAGTCAGCCGACTTGCCGTTGATGTCGCTTGCAGAAGCCGAGGCTCGATGCACGCCGCGAACGAAGGCCATTATTCTCGTTCACTTCGCCGGGTATCTGGCCAATCGAGAACAATGGCAAAGGTTCGCTCGTGTTCGGGGACTGCACATCATTGAAGACGCGGCGCATGCTCCTGGCTTGAGAGAAGTAGGGACCTTCGGCGTTGCCGCGGCCTTCAGCTTCTACGGCAACAAGAACATGACAACCGCCGAGGGCGGCGCCGTAATCGCCCAAGACCATGAACTGCTGGAAAGGATTCGCCAAGCGCGCGGGCACGGGATGACCACCGGCACACACCAGCGGCTGAACAGCCGCACGCCGCAGTATGACGTCACCATGCTTGGGTTCAATTATCGTATGGACGAGATGCGGGCCGCAATCGGACTTGTCCAGTTAGGAAACTTGCAAGAATGGAACGAAGTAAGGCGTATCCTCGTCGTCCTTTATCGGCGACTCATTGCAATGCACTGCCCGGCAATAATCGTTCCATTCAGTGAATCGCGGCGATCGGCGCACCACATCATGCCGATACTTTTACCGCGATACGCCGACAGGCAAGCCGTTATCGACGAACTGCGCAACCAGGGAATCCAAACAACGATCCACTATCCGCCCGTGCACCGGATGACGTTGTACCGCGAGCTTTTTCCCGGGACCCAATTGCCGCGAACAGAAGACTTTGCTCAGCGGGAGCTGACGATTCCACTTCACCCTCAGATGACCTCAGCGGTGGTCGAAGCGGTTGTGGAGGCTCTGGCAACTGCGGTGAACGGCTGTACCAAAGCAGGAACGGCCGCATGAATGCGACAGATCAATCCCTCCACCGACACTACGTTGCAGTCTCGGCCCACGGGTCTGTGCGGCGTTTGATCGACATTGCCATTGCGAGCGTTGCTGCGGTCTTGTTTGCGCCACTGATGCTGCTGATCGCCATCGCCCTTCTGGCCGAGGGCGGTAGGCCGGTTTTGTTTTCACAAACCCGCTTGGGCGCCGGGGCTCAGCCTTTTCGCATGTACAAGTTCCGCAAGTTCGATGTGCGATGCGATCCCCACGGCCTCGCGCTGACGGTCGCCGACGACAAGCGCATGACAACGATAGGGCGCGTGCTCGCCGCGACAAAGTTCGATGAATTGCCGCAACTGTGGAATGTAATCATAGGCGACATGGCAATCATCGGACCGCGGCCGGAGAGCCTGGCGTTCGCCGACTGTTTCCACGGCGGCGCCGAGGCTGTTTTGCAGTACAAGCCTGGCTTACTCGGTCCGAGCCAGGTTCTCTTCCGCAACGAAGCGAATTTCTATCCGAAGTTCACGGATCCGGTGCAGTACTATCGCGAGACCCTGTTTCCCGCCAAGGCCAGGATCGACCTTTCCTATTATCCGCAGCGAACTCTGGTGGCTGACGCCGTCTGGATGGCTCGCGGTTTTCTAGCCGTTGTCGGCCGGGTACCGCCGTCGCCGATCGCGACTAAAGCGCATTCGGGCTGACACTCCGGTGAGTGTCACCGTCAGAGTGGACATGGCAAGAGGGACGATTGGTCATGGACTACAAAGGCAAAAAGGTACTGGTCACGGGCGCCGATGGATTTATCGGATCGCATCTCACCGAGGCGCTGGTCCGCAATGGAGCGGATGTCACAGCATTGGCGCTCTACAATTCGTTCGACAGTCACGGCTGGCTTGACGATTTGCCGGACAACATCCGAGCCCACCTGAAATCCGTGCGTGGCGACGTGCGCGACAGCGCGTTCCTGAACAGGATCATGCGCGGCCAAGCTGTGGTTTTTCATCTGGCTGCTCTCATCGCGATTCCATATTCGTATGCGGCTGCCCAGTCATACGTGGAAACCAATGTCATGGGCACGATGAATGTTCTCGAGGCAGCGCGTCAGTGGGACACCGAACGCGTCGTGCACACCTCGACCAGCGAGGTTTACGGCACGGCGCTGACCATGCCTATCAAGGAATCTCATCCGCTGCAGGGCCAGTCTCCATATTCGGCATCGAAGATCGGTGCCGACATGATGGCCGAAGCCTACGCCAGGTCATTTGACGTTCCCGTCGTAACTCTGCGGCCATTCAATACCTACGGCCCACGCCAGAGCGAGAGGGCGATAGTGCCGACCATAATCAGGCAGGCCCTCGACAAGAACTGTTCGGCTATCATGGTCGGGGATACGAGCCCTATCCGCGATCTAACCTTTGTTGAAGACACGGCGGCAGCATTCCTGACCGCAGGCGTGGCGGAACTCAAATTCGGCCATGCCTACAATGCCGGAAGCCAGCGTGCCGCGACGATCGCGGAAGTCCTGGACCTGGTGGTCGAGTTGAGCGGATCGAAGAAGCCTGTCTATCGAGATGAAAGCCGCTTGCGCCCACAGAACTCCGAGGTTCGCGCGTTGCTTGCAGACTCGACGCAATTCGAAACGCAGACCGGGTGGCGAGCCCGTACCAATCTGCGAGATGGGTTGGAGCGCACCATATCGTGGTGGAAAGCGCGTCTCAGCGAGGGGCGGGTGCGCCGGGAAATGGGCTACATGACATGACTTGTCGTCGCCGACATGCGTTGTCGATGATCTTCGCTGTCGCGTGCCTTGGTCCGCATGCTGCCGCAAGCCAGGCGGGCAATACGTCAACGCACTTTGTTGCGACGCCGGCGATGCAGTTGCCCGACTATCTGCGTCCTACGGTCGATCCCGCGTTTGGGGAAACATTCACCCGGATCACAAAATCCGGGCCGCTTGGAAATGGGGTCGCGTGTATAAAAAATTATTGCAGCCACCGTTATTCCAGCGCCCAAGCCTGGAATGCGGACCAGAGCCTTCTCGTTATAACCAACGGCTGCAACGGGATGTGCTTTTTCGACGGACACACATTCCTACCGCTGCTGATGCGCGATCGATCGGGCGAATGTGAGTGGCATCCCCAAAATGCGGATCTGATGATCTGCGTTCGAGGCCAGCGAATATCGACCTGGGCGCCGCGGACCAATCACGAGGATGTGCTGTTCGATTCAAAGGACTATCGGGATCTGCACTTCGGACCAGGCAAAGGTAACCCGAGCCGAGACGGTAATCGCCTGGCAGTGCGTGCACTTCGATCGGACGGTGCCGAGGTCGTCTTCGCGTACGATCTCAAGCAGCATAGCAAGTTTGCCGATATCGCACTTGGGCGGCTTGCTGGGGTCAATGAGAACTGTTCGATCTCTCCTCTGGGCGAAAATATTCTTTGCATCCAGGCACTGGCGGACGGCACCGAACAGTCGTTTATTTTTTCGATCGACGGCGCTCCAGGCCAGCAGTGGACAGAGCATCATCGGCCGGGGCATGGCGACATGACGGTCGACGCCGATGGGAGCGAGATCTACGTCGGCATCAGCAAATCCTATCCGGACAGCTATCAGGTGATCAAACGCCGGCTGTCTGACGGGAAAGTAACTTCGCTTATGAAATACGGCGAGGCCTCGCATGCTTCTCTGCGTGCTTTGAACAAACCTGGCTGGGTGTTCCTGAGCTACGGTGGCGACCCGAATGTGGTTTCGGCCCGTCCGGAAATGGCGCCCTATGCACGAGAGGTTATCGCGCTGCGCCTCGATGGCAGCGGAGAGGTTCGGCGCATAGCGCAAACGCGCAGCGTTGATTTCGACTACCGCAGCGAGACCCATGCCTCGCCATCGCCCGATGGCTCGCAGGTAATCTGGTCCAGCAACTGGGGTGTGCCCGGCGGACCTGTTTATGACTTCGTCACCCGCGTCGACTGGTCGGAAGAGGCGAAGTCGAACTGAATGGAGATGTCACCGATGGCATTCATGAACCGAAATCTTCTTGCAGCGATAGGTGTGCTGGCTGCGGTTGATGCTGCCTCCGCGGCGGACGACCGGCCAGCCTACCATCTCTCCCCCGGCGACATCGTCGAAATAGGAATCTCTTCGATACCGGAACGAACTCAACGTGCGGTAATCCAGATGGACGGTACGATCGCGCTTCCCCAAGTCGGGAAGATATCCATCGGCGGTCTGACGCCGGCCGAGCTGCAGGCCCGCATGGAAACGATCTTGCCTACCAAGATATTTCAGCAGCGTTTGCCCGATGGGCGAGAGCAGATGATCGTTGTCCAACCTGGCGATGTGACCGCGATCGTCGCGGAATATCGTCCGATCTACGTGACTGGCGAGGTGCTCACTCCTGGCCAGCAGGCATATCGGCCTCTCATGACGGTGAGACAGGCGATTGCGGTGTCTGGCGGTCTCAGCCTTTTGCGCTCACGCGTAAATCAGACCGGTCCTGACCCGGTTGATCTGCAGCGCGACTATGAATCGCTTTGGGGGGAATACACCCGCGACTATTACCACAGTGCTCGCATTCGCGCCGAACTGCAGGACCAGCCAAGTTTCGATACCAAGCCCCCCCAAGGGTCACCACTGTCTGCCGCCTTCAGCTCGGCCATTGCCGACGCCGAAAGAGAGGCGCTGAAGATCTCTCTCGATAACTTCCAGCAGGAGCAAAGCTACGTTGATCAGGGTGCAAAGGATGCCGCGGCGCAGATCGACGTTCTGACCAAGCGCCAGCAGGTCGAGAGCGACGGGGTCAAGGCGGATGAGGATGACCTGGCTCGGGTGACGAAATTGTTTCAAGCAGGCAATCTGACCAACGCCAGGCTGTCTGACGTCAGGCGCTCCGCGCTTCTCTCTTCCAATGGGCAGCTTCAGACATCGGTCGAGCTCATGCGGGCGCGACGCCAGCAGGAAGATTATCTCAGGCAACGCGAGCGCAATGAAAACCTGCGAAGGATCGGCTTGCTGACCGAGTTGAAGGATACCGATGTCCGCCTTGCCGACATCACCGCAAGGCTCCACGCCACCAGCCAGAAATTACAGCCCGCTGGCGCGTCCGCTCTGCCTTTGCCGGTAAGCGGAGAAGCTATTCAGACCCAGATCACCATCGTGCGCAAGATTGGTGAAGAATGGCGCAAACAACTCGTCGAAGAAGATTCAGAAGTGCTTCCGGGAGATACGATCGAGGTGAGGTTCAGCAGCGATCTGGGACGTGCAGCAAGCCAGTAGGGCGTTAACCGCGGGGCCGCGTTTGCGGTCCCGCTATTGCTTGAAGGCCCGGGAAATCTGATCGGTCAATGGCTTAAGCAAATACGACCAGACGCTACGCTCCTCGGTGCTTATGTGAACTTCGGCAGGCATGCCTGGCTTTAGGATTTTCTCACCCTTCAGGCAGGTGGCCTGGTTGTCGACGTGGATGCGAGCCGAAAAATAGGAAAGCTGGCGTTCCTGATCCTTGATCAGATCTGCAGAGATACGCTTCACCGAACCCTCGCAGACGGGTGTCGTTCCGACGTCGAAAGAGGGAAAGCGGATTGACACCCGCTGCCCGGGCTGGACATCGTCCATCCGGGTCGGCGGAATGAGCGCATCCACGACAAGGTTGTCGGTGTCGGGCACAACCACCATGAGCACCTCTCCCGGTCCAACTACGCCTCCGACGGTGTGGATAGAGGATTCTTGTACCGTCCCGGTCTGGGGAGATCGGATATCCGTCCTTGCGAGCTCGTCGTCCGCCACTATCTTGCGCTCTTCGAGCTCTGTGCGCTTTGCTTCGTTTTCGCGGAGCTCGCTTGTCACGTCGCTGCGCATCTGCTCGTCGAGCTGAAGCACCTGCAAGTCCGTTTCACTGATGTGGGCTTGCACCTCAGCGATTGCTGCAACAAGTCGCCCCGACTCTCCGCGAGAACGAGCCTCTTCCAGGCTGACATTGCTCAGTCGCTCCTTGGACACCAATTTCTTGGAGTAAAGAGCTTGGACGTCGGCAAGGCTGCGGGTAAGGAGGTCCAGGGAGTCGTTCGTCGCGGCAAGCTGAGCCTTGAGGCCGTCAATCTGATGTCGGAGTTGCATCGAGCGGCTCTGCAACTGCGCCTTTTGGCCAGCCAATGCCGTAGCCCGGCTTTCAAACAAGGCACGTTCTCCATTGACAAGAGCAGCCACCCGCGGGTCGCTCATTCTCACGCGCAGACTGGGTGGAACCTGCATTTCCGGCAGCCCTTGCCGCTCTGCCTCGAGCCTGGCCAGGCGGATGGTTACCCGGTCGAGGTCTTCACTGACGATCTGCAGGTTTGAGCGTGTGAGCGTATCGTCAAGCCTGACCAACACGGCGCCGGCACGCACATGATCACCATCCTGGGCGAAGATCCCGCCGATGGTGCCGCCGGTCCGATGCTGGACCTTCTTTACACTGCTTTCGACCACAACGGTCGCTGGCGCGATCACAGCGCCGGCGATCTTGGTTAATCCCAACCAGGTCCCGCCGCCAACGAGCAGAAAGGCGGTGGTTGCCAAGCCCAGAGCCAGGTTGGCACGGATGCCATCCGGATCATTGATCAGCCTGGTTCCGAGCCAACGACTTGCGTCGTCGACACGAGCATAAGAAATAGTCGCGTCAGACACGGAATAAGACCTCAAGCGTTGCCGGCATTTTTTTGCAGCGGAACGACTGCCGGCTGGGGGAAGGGGCGGACGACATTTGAGAGAACATCTTCTCGCGGGCCAAATGCGTGGACCATCCCGTTCGACATGACCAATACCTGATCGATATTGACGAGCGCAGAAGGGCGATGCGCCACGACGATCACGATACCGCCACGCTGGCGCACCGCCAGGATCGCCCCCGCCAACGCAACATCGCCGTCTGAATCCAAGTTGGAATTCGGTTCGTCGAGCACGACAAGAAACGGATCGCCATAAAGTGCCCTGGCCAATCCGACCAGTTGCCTCTGCCCGGCCGACAGGGCCGTCCCGCCTTCGCCGATTCGTGTTTGGAATCCTTGAGGCAATCGCATGATCATCTTGTCGACACCCGCCGCTCGAGCGGCTGCCATGACGCCTTTTGGGTCGCTCTGGCCACCAAATCTCGAAATGTTGTCGGCAACCGTTCCGTCGAACAGTTCGACATCCTGCGGCAAATAGCCGATATGAGCACCGAGCAGTTCCGAACTCCACTGATCGAGAGCAGCGTCGTCCAATCGAACGGTTCCGCGAATTGGCTTCCATACTCCGACCAGGGCACGCACGAGCGTTGTCTTCCCGGAACCGCTAGGGCCGACGACTGCCATCCCAGCACCGCTCGCCAGGCGAAAGCTTACATTGAGAACCGTCGGCCGTTGTGCGCCTGGAGGGGCTATCGTCAATTCCTCGACGGAGAGTTGCCCCCGCGGGCTGGGAAGCTCCATAGGAGCGCTTTGGCTACCGAAAGCATCCAGCGCTGCAGTCAAGTCGGAGTAGCTTCGGCGCGCGGCCAGAAATCCTCTCCAGTTTGCGATCGCGGCGTCGACCGGCGCCAAAGAGCGGCCAAGCAATATCGAAGATGCGATGATCACACCCGGGGAAGCGTCCCCCCCGATCACCAGATATGCGCCCAGCCCGAGTACACTCGATTGCAGGGCCATCCTGAGTGTCTTCGACAATGATCCGGTTCCGCCCACGATGTCGGAGAGCCGTTCCTGGTTCTTGAGATAGGCATGGCTGACTTCTCCCCAGCGTCGGCCAAGCCTGGCGGAGAGACCCATCGCCTGAACGACTTCCGCGTTGCGGCGGCCTGCATCGGCAAGGATGCGTTGCGCGACCAGTGTTTCGGAAGTTCGGGCCGCGGGGCCGCGGCCGGCAATTTCTGCGACCACGGTCAAAAGCACGACGACAACGGCGCCGACGGTTGCCAGTAGCCCAAGGGAAGGGTGCAACAGGTAGATGACCACCATATAAAACGGCATCCACGGGGCGTCGAAAAACACGGTCGGCCCCAGGCCGGAGAGAAAGCCGCGCAGCTGGTCCAAGTCGCGAAGCGGCTGCACCCGGTTCGCCTCCTGCCCGGCGACCAGGGGCACCGACAGCGATATGGTGAAGGCCTTGTGCTGCAGGTTTCTGTACAGGCGATTGCCGATTCGAACCAGCAAGCGAAGCCGCACGAAATCGAGCAGCCCGTATACGGCATAGAGGCCCAGCATGCCGACCGTAAATCCCACGAGCGTCGGAACGCTCTGCGAGGGAAGCACACGGTCATACACCTGCAGCATGTAGACGGAGCCGGTCAGGGCTAGAATGTTTATAACCGCCGAAAAGAGACCAATGCCAACCAGCCCGGACCAACAACCCGACATGGCTGAGAGCAAATGTTGCGTACGATGTTCCCTCACGACGCGCGATCTCTCACTCGAGATTGTCGCACGGCCTCGTGGACGCTGTCAGCGTAGGACAAGATCTTACCTTTCGTTGTGACCCGCCCACCCCGAACATTACATCAAGCTAACATTCGTCAAATTTTATCAAAATGCAGCAAAATCGTGACGCTCAGACGCTAAATCGTGAATCGCCACGAACAAGCTGGGGATAACCGACCCTGGAAAGCGAGCGTTTATTGACCATTTGAAGGTCGACGGGGTTTGCCCTTTGTCGGATCACGTTTTGATGTCTGTTGGATGAGGAAAGTGACCTCATCAGACATTCGACGCGCGTGGTTCATCGGGGTTCTTCATATGGGCGACGACGACACGGCCCTCGCCAGCTTCGTTCGAGATCGTGCCAATATTCTCGTAGGCCTTTGCGCGGTTGAGCAGACTCACGACTTGCCGGTCCTGGCCAAGGCCAACCTCGAACAGCAGTATGCCACCTGGCCGCAGGTATTGCGGTGCGTCTCTTATCACCCGCATGTGGATGCTCAGGCCGTAAGGGCCAGCAGCAAACGCCTCGCGCGGCTCGAGCTCGGTCAAGTGAGAGCGGTCGCCCTCGAGCCGCTTTTCCGAGATGTATGGCGGGTTGCAGACAATCATGTCGATCCTGCCGACAAGTTCCGGGCCGGAGAGAGGCTCAAACAGGTCGCCCTGCAGCACCGAAACGCGCCCTGCCAGTCCATGATGGTCGACGTTGCGGCGCGCGGCTTTAACGCACCCATCCGTTAGGTCGCTCGCCCAGATCCGCGCGGTGGGGGCATAGTGCGCTATGGCGCATGCCAGATTGCCGGCGCCGCAGCACATGTCGATAATGCGGGGTTCCGCAGTCCTCAACTGATCCAAGGCGGCGAGGGCGGCTGTGCCCAGCAGTTCCGTCTCCGGGCGTGGCACAAGCGCGCCAGGTGCCACGAGCAACTCCAGCCCCATGAAGATGGTGCGCCCTTTGCTGTAGGCATCCTCGACGCTGATTTCTTGGCTCACGACAACCCGCTTTTCCCAATGCTGTCGTTCGGGAGACAGCTATGATCAGTTCTTTTTTCGGATGACGTATTGTGCAATCCCTTGGATGGAATCGAGGTTCTCAGGCAGAAGCTCGCTGTCTTCGACGACAATGCCAAAGGTTTCCTCAATGAATCCGATAACCTCCAGGACTCCCGTCGAGTCGACGATACCTTGGTCGAGCAGGGACGTATTGTTTTCCAGAGCCTCAGCGTCAGCAACATAGAAGTTGGACGCCAGAAACCCCCGAATTTTCTCGCTGTAAGTCTCTATCCTGTCTTCGCTGGACAACATTTTGCTTCCCCGATTAAAACAAGAAAATCGACGTCAGGTCTCGTGGAAAACGGCTCATGACAAAGCCGTCTTCTTAAGTTTTCCCGTATCTGTCATTGGCAGGCTGGGTACAATGACAATTGATTTTGGGACCATGAAATTTTCCAGCCGCCTCTGACATTCCTTCTGCAGTTGTTTCTCGTCGATGGACTTCCCTTGCTCCATCACGACGAACGCCTTCACCGCCTGCCCAAGAAGTTCGTCCGGAACGCCTATCACGGCGGCCTCCCGCACCCCTGGAATGCCAACAAGCGCGTTCTCAACCTCTTTGGGCGCGACCTTCTCGCCACGGGATTTGATGATCTCATCGCCACGACCTACGAAATAAAGGTACCCTTCCGCGTCGATCCGGCAGTAGTCGCCGGTGTAGAGGACCTGTTCACCGGGCAGAGGACCAGGTTTAAGCTTCCTTGCGGTCGCCTCTGGCTTGCCCCAGTAGCCCTTCATCACGGTCGCGCCGCGGATGACGAGCTGGCCGACGACGTCGGGGCCGACCCGCTTGTCGTCGTCGTCGACGATCCACATTTCCGTGTTCGGGATGGCTATCCCGACGCTCGACGGCTTTCGTTCAAGGTCCTCTGGCGGCAGGTAGGTGCAGCGCTTGCACTCGGTGAGCCCGTACATTGAATAGATGCGCGCGCTCGGAAAAAGGTCCTGGAGCATGAGAATATGCTTCAACGGCAGGGCGGCCGCGGTATTCGTAACATAGCGAATGCTCGAAAAATCCTGATCCTTCAGCGATTTGAGCTCCGAGAGCGCCGCAAAAATAGTAGGCACGCCGGGGAAACCTGTGACCCGTTCTTGCTTGATCAGTCCAAGGATCTGCGCTGCAAAAGCAAACGAGCGTTCAAGCACCAGACGGGCGCCAGTGCGGAACGCCATGATCATCTGGTACAGGCCGTAATCGAATGCCAAGGGCAGGACATTGAGGATCACTTCGTCTTCGCCGAGCTCAAGGTACGATGCGATCGAGGTGCAAGCCGCCATCATGTTTGTGTGCGTCAGCATCACGCCCTTGGGCTCGCCGGTAGAACCTGACGTGTAGATTATGGCGGCGAGATCAATGTCGATGCATCGGCGCGCCGGTGCATCCTTGTTGCCGGCAATCGCAACCTTCCAGCGAACTGCATGGGGCAGTTGCATCAACTCGGCGTCATCTATTGGCCCGGAGACAATCATCCGGCGCAGTGACGGGCAGTTGCGGGCCGGCTCGCTGAAGACCGAGGTCAGATGGTTGTCCGTTATCAGCGCGGCTGGCAGGCAATCGTTGAGCAGGTAATGAAGCTTGTCGCTCTTGGTCAGCGGATTGACGATGCACACCACGGCGTTCGCCTTGAGCACGGCCCAGAAGCTGACGACCGTCTCGACGGTGTTGTCGGCGAAGATCATCACGCGATCGCCGCGCGTCACTCCGGCGTCAGCCAGGTGTTGCGCAACGCTGTTGGCACGGGTCTCGATCTCGGCATAGGTCACGCGTTGCCCGCCGCAGACCAGTGCCACCTTGTCACCCAGCCGGTCGGCCGAGTGCCTGAGATAGTCGTGCAACAGCGGTATGGCTCCATGCATCATGCCAACACCTCTTCCTTGATCTCATGGTCAACGTCGACGCTGAGCTCGATCTTCTGCCTGCCGATGGGGCGGCTTGCGATAAACTGCTGGTGAAGAAGCTGGGTGGAGAGCACGCCCACCAGCGCCATGTTGTCGGAATTGGAAAGGTCTTGGTCCACGGTCCTGGCTCGACACTTGCCCAGCAGGCGCGCGACCGACTCCGCATCGAAGACGTTTGCGTCGCGCAACGCTCTTTCCGAAAGTGCCTCGCGCACATAGGCTGGTGCATTGTCGGCAACGAAGCATTGAGCGTTCGGCGCCCTGTAGGGCTGTTTCTTGCGGGCGATGATTTCCGGCGGCAGGATCGGCTCGGCCACCCGCTTCAGCACATGCTTCTCGTCCAGAATGCGCAGCTTGTATTTGGCTGGAAGCGAGTTCGCGAGTTTTACAACGTCATCGTCGAGGAACGGGAAGCGCCCTTCGACAGAGTTGCCCATCAGCATTCGGTCTCCCTGCGAGGAGAGCAGATAGCCGGACATCAAAGTCTGGATTTCGATATACTGGTCCTGTGCCAGAGAGTCCCAGCGCGAAAATTCGTCGGGCAGGCGCGCAAGGAACGCGGCGGCCGCGTTGTACGGTTCCGTCTCGGCTTTCATGTCGGCAGAAAACAACCGCTTGAGAGCGCTGGTCGTGCGCCAACGGGTGCCATGTGCGAAGCCTGGCGCATCATGGGCGTGGATATCATGTCCGAAGAACTGACGCGCCATTGCTTGCTGATGCACCGGAGAACGAGTGAGATAGGGATACAGGCGTTCCAGCAATCGGGCGCGTCTCGTCGAGGATGGTTGATGCCCCCAGAAGCGGCGCACCTTCCCTTCCCGGAACAGGTCGTAGCCGGCGAACATTTCATCCGCGCCTTCGCCCGTCAGCACGACCTTGATTCCGTGCTCGCGTACCAATCTCGAAAGCAGAAGAAGTGGCGCCGGCGCGGTCCTCAGGATCGGACGTTCGGTGTGGTAGATCACCTCCGGAAAGACATCGGCGATATCGCTGCGAGAAACCGTCACCTCGTGGTGCTCGCTGCCGGTCGCGCCTGCCACCAATCGCTGATAGCTGGTCTCGTCATATTCAGCATCGGCAAACCGCAGCGAAAACGTCTGGAAGCGGTCGCCGGCGATGCGGCTTGCCATCATGGCGACAAGCGAGCTGTCGAGTCCGCCAGACAGGTAGCAGCCGACAGGCACATCCGCCTGGTCGATCCGCAGCGCCGTCGCCGACTGCAGAGCCTCGCGCACTTCGTCCACGGCGTCATCGAGCGACCCTGGGAATTCTCGGCGTTCGTCGAACGCCTCGGGATAGCTGGGTTTCCAGAATGCCTGCTCACGAACGGTTCCGTTCTCATAGACCCGAATGTGGCCAGGCTTGAGTTCCCGGACCCCCTTGAATACGCCTTGCGGCGGGACCACCGTCCAGAGAGTGAACGTCTGATCAATGCCGGCTGGATCGAAGGCTCGCGGCAAAGCCGCGTCGGCCGCGAAAATGGCCTTCACTTCGCTGGAAAAATAGAGGCGCCCAGCGTGCTCGCAAAAATGCAGGGGGCATATGCCGAACCGATCGCGCGATAGCACGAGGCGGCCGGCCAGCGAATCCCAGATCGCGATTGCCCATTGCCCGTTCATCCGCTCAAAAGCGGAGTCGCCCCATTCGCGATATGCATGAACCGCCACTTCGGTGTCGCTGCGGGTGCGGAAGCGATGACCGAGCGCGACCAGCTTTTCGCGAAGCTCAACGTAATTGAAAATCTCGCCGTTGAAGACAATCCAGGTCTTGCCGCTCGTGTCGGCAAGCGGCTGTTGCCCACTCGAAAGGTCGACAATTGAAAGGCGTGCGTGGGCCAGCCCCACGCGATTGTCGCGGTAGAGGCCGTGTTCGTCCGGACCGCGATGCACGAGCGACCCCGCCATGCGCAGAAGCGCCTCGCGCGAAGGCCGCGCCGCGGTAGCGTCCAGTGCCACGATTCCGGCTATGCCGCACACGCTCAGCCCTCGTCCATCTCGACGGCGGGCAGGGGTCTCGCGTGAAGATAACGCGCTGCGCGCCGCTTGCTTTCAATGTCCTTGAAGACTTTCTGAACCTGGTCGGGAGTGAGGCCGGCGACCGCTGCGATCTCGTTGGCAGAAATGCCGTGGTTCAGGCCATAGAGACACAAATCCGTCAGGTGATATGGCAATGCAAAATAGAACTCCTCCTGGCTTTGCGCCATGGAGAACGTATCCGTGGTTGGCGGCCTGCGCCGCACCTCAGGGTCTATCCCGAGATACTCCGCTAGTTGATAGACTTGCGTCTTGTAGAGGTGGACGATCGGCAGCACGTCGGCGATTCCATCGCCCTGTTTGACGAAAAAGCCTTGGTCGTGCTCCAGCCGGTTTGGCGTGCCTGCCACCGCGTAGTTGAGACGGTCCGCGTGGTAATACTCCGTCATCTTTCGCACGCGTTGCTTGTAGTTGGTGGCGGCGACGATCTGCAGATAGGTTGCGGGTGGCAGTCTGACCGTGTCGACTTTGCCATCCGGATCCTCGACCGTCAGTCTGGTAATGTTGATGCCGTTGCTTTCCAGAACCGACGCCATCACCAGCTTGCACTTCCAGCCTTGACCGTAGGCGGGAACGACGGTCCGTATCGCCTCGACCTGACGTGAATAGGCACCGATGCCCTCCAGGGCAGGCGTGATGTCTTCAACGATCGAGTCGATACCAAGTTGCGACGCAACCGTTCGGCCAAGCCGCAGCGAGTCGCCGGAAGAATGGGATTCCGGCATGAATAGGCCGAGGACCTTATCTTTCCCGAACGCGCCGACGCAGAGTGCTGCGACAACGGAGCTGTCGATGCCCCCAGAGAGGCCGACAACGACGCCTCGGCGCCTGAGTGTACCAAAGACCTGTCGACGCAAGGCTTCTACGATGCGATCGACCTCGGCACGAGCGTCGAGCACCAGGGCATCCTTGCCAAACCCGGAGATCACGTCGATGACCGTTCCTCCCCCTGGCGAGATTCTTCTGGCAGATAAGTTCGGGCCACGGCCGCCTCGATGAGCGGTCGGTTGAAGGCCACGTTAGGCTCTGAGACCATGTCGATGTGGGTGCCAATGATTGGAATCACATCCAGGTCTGCGAAAGCATTGTCCCACCCGATGGCGCGAGGCATTCCAGGACGGGCGCAGCGAAATAGGGTACCGGTGATCGGCAGTCGGGGTCTTGGCGTCTGGAGCCACTGAAAAAACGCTTTGGCCCTCAAAACTTCCTGAAGCTCCAGCTTGGCCCTAAAGCTGGTCGCGTTGAATTTCTCCTGGGCATAGCGATCAAGCAAGCGGGCCAGTTGCATCTCGTAGCCCATTCGGACCACGACTTTTGCAAGGGCGCGGCAAGCCATTCTGTAGGCGGTAATACGATTGGTTCGGATTCGATGAATTGTGCGGACGACCGTCTCTCGGTAAGTGCTCCGTTCACCGAGCAGGCTGGTGTCGAGGATGCCCAGAAATTTCACATTTCGCCCGACGGCCAGCAGCCTTGAAGCAACTTCAAAAGCAACGACGCCGCCAAGCGAATGGCCGAGAAGTCGTACGTTACCTTCAGGCTGGGCGCGGCGTATCTGGTCGAGCGCGGCCTCGGCCATATCTGCTACCGAGTTTTTTCCCTGCAATATCATTGCCAGGGCGGGATACCTGATCGGGACAACCCGGGCGGTTCTACCCATGGAGGCCGCGAAGGCGGCAAGGCTAGGGCCATAGCCGACGGACCCGGGGAGCAGGAAGAGAATTGGCGGATGCTCTTTGCGCGAGCTGGCCTGCTCGTTACCTGCTTTCGCGGCCGCGACGGCCTTCACCATTTCGTCGAAATTCATTCCGACGGTGAAAGGTTCAAGGTCGATCTCCAGGCCGAGGACGCTTTCGATCTCCATGACACAATGCAGCAGCTTCAGCGAATCGCCGCCGGCGTCATCCCAACGTCCCGCGGCAACGCGCGTGTTCAGAATCTTGGTCCAGGCACGTTGCACGATCTGCTGGATAGTCCGTTCGGGTCCTGTATTCGGAGCCTGGACAATGCGGTCCTGCCTCACGCTTGCGCCGTCCAACTCGGCAAGCCTCGCCATGTCGACCTTCCCGCCCGGCAGGCGTGGAATTTCGGCAATGGCGTGCAGTCTCAACGGGCACAGAGGCGGCGGCAGTGTCGTTCGGGCAAGATGGCGGAGATCGTCCGCGAAGTTGGAAGTGGCCGGCCCGCGAGGTACGGCGAAAGCGATGAGCTCCGTTGACGCCGTCACAATCGCTACAGCGTCCTCAACGGAAGGCGCGCCACGCAAAACCCGCTCCAGCTCCGCGGGCTCAACGCGTCGGCCATTGATTTTTATCTGACGCCCCTTGCGACCCATGATCTGCAGCAGGCCATGGTTGTCCAGTTGAACGAGATCACCCGTTTCAAAGATGCGGACGGACGGGTTTTCGGGGTCTGCAGCCACGGGCACGACGACGCCGTTCTCCCAATGGCCAAGCAAGACATACGGACTTTTTATGACAAGCTCTCCAGTCCCGCCGGCCGGCACCGGGCGTCCTTGCTCGTCGATGATCGCGAAACTGATCCCTGGAAGGAGCCATCCAACGGGAACCGAGGCGGCCTGCTCCGGCCAATCGGTCGGTACAAACCATTGTGATCCTGTCGTCTCGGTTGACGAGTAGCCGATCTGCACCAGGCAGTTGCTTGAAACGGCGTCGCGTAGCAGCTTGATGTCAGACCATGACACCTTTTCGCCGCCGATCCGAGCCACCCTGAGACTGCGGAATGCGTCTTCTGATTTGTTCGCCATAAGCGCACGCAGGAGAGCCGGCACCAGGTAAGTGACAGTCACTCCCTCGGCTTGCATCCGGTGTAAAACCGCGCGCAGGCCTACGGCTTCGACCTCAAGAAGATGCAATGTGGCGCCGGTAAGAAGGGCGGCGAGCACCTCTCGACATCCAGCGATGGTGGCCGGTCCCGTGAGAGGCAGGAATACGTCCTGCGCATTGATGTGACAGGCGTTTACATATTGCTGAACACGCCATAGCAGGCTGCGTTGACTGTTAACGATGCCTTTTGGCCGACCTGTACTGCCCGAAGTGTAAAGGACGATCGCGGGGGCATCCACGGATACCGGATGGAGCTGGGGAACGCGATCGCTCTTCGGTTCGCCGCGGGGCGAGACATTTATCCAGCCGACAGCTCGCGGCAGGCCCGTGGGTCGGACATCTCCATCCCCTATGATGGTCGATAACCGCGCCTCGGACACGATCGCATTGATCCTGGTATCCGGATCCCTCGTGTTCAGGGGTACCAAAGGCCGCCCTGCGGCCATGCTCGCCAGCATCGCCAACGGAAAGAAGGCCGTATTCGCAAGAAGAATTCCGACGGCGTTTTCGGCGGGAGTGATGGCGAGGATGCGGCTAGCCAGTGCTTCGACAGCCGAGACGAGTTCCGAATAAGTGAAGCGGTTGGTTGCGTCGGTAATCGCCAGCTTTTCGGGATACTGACTGGCCACATTTTTCAAATGATCGACAATGGCGACATCGGCATAATCAGCGTCCATCCGCTGATAGGGGCGCAAGACAGGGCCGCCTTGGTCGAGAGCGTATTCCGGGACATTCGTCCATTTGTTATTTGCCGCCGATTGAGAATCCGTCCGCGGATATTCAATCGCGAGTTCCGATCCTGAGTAGGCTGGTGACATGACGGGCTCACGCTATGGATAGCGTCAGTTATCGCCGCCCGCCCAAACCATTTCATCGATCATTCTGATGATGCTGGCGACGCTAGAGGTGTACATCGAAAAATTTCGCGCCCGCCTCATGGCGGCGGGGCGTCAGACTAAAGAACAGCCGTGCGACATGGAGAGCTGATGCCGCGGCGCTGGCCGGGGCAGATTTGCATTCTGAATGGCTCGTCTAGCGCCACGGTCTGTGTTGCCAAAAGACACGTCGCGCTCAGCCACTCGCTACACGATATCCACCGAGAAAATTTTGAAGATAGTTACAGCGCGCAGCGCGCGATCGACTCGGTTGCTGTTCTTCGGACGGTCTTTTGGAAATACCGCAATCTATGCGACCGGTTTTGCATCGATGGCACTTAGCGAGTTCCGCCGGCGATCCTGTTTGTCCACGCCGCGATGGCCAGTCCGCAGATCGCGCCTGCAAAATCAGCAATCCAGTCGAACATATCCATGTCCCGCGCCACCAGCGGGGTGGCCTGAAGAACCTCGATCGCCGCCCCTACAAAAAGGACCAATACAACCAGCCTCAATTTTTGCTTGGGCCAACCGAGACCGCCGAGGACCCCCAAAGTCGTGAAGGCGACCGCATGATTGAGCTTGTCGTGACTGAACGTGAAACCCATGCCCAGCATATCGAGAATACCGCCGGGCAGCAGAGCTAATAAAACAATTCCCACCAACGCGAATGGAAAGGTCATTCTCGCCACCAGCGAGCAGGTGTCCGTTGCCGGCAAACGCGTCAGTCCTTCAATCGAGCCTGCTGAAGCTTTCTCAAGTCGCGGCAATTAACCTCATCTATTCTCCCGCTTAGAACCTCCGCCATGCCGGCGCATCGGCTAAATGAATGAGGGCCTCGGAGGTGGAAGCTCATTCGGTCTAATAACACCGGGATATGCCTGCGTTGCCGCAGCGGACCCGATCATCCGCTATGTGAAAAGGTTCACCTAGCCAGGCGTTTAGTTGCGCTATGTACGAGAGGAGAGTCGCAACGGTTTGGGGAACACGGCGTCTGGAGCAGCGGGTGGCAGCGGCTAGCCGCCGGGCCTAGCCAGCAAGGTTTTCGCAATCTCGCCAGAACGAACATATCCGTTCGGACCAATTGTGGGCGAACATGCGAACGAACCAGGTGGGTATCTAAATTTGCTACCCAGTGCGTGCTCTCGGGGTGGCAGGTGTGCAAGCTGGCGCGGAGATATTCGTGGAAGAAACGGCTGTCGACAATCACTTCACCCTACCAGGGGAGTGTCACTTGGAACGAGGAAGCCGCCTTCTAGCAGGTCCAGAGCGTCCAGCGCTTCTTCGACCCGCAAATGCGCCAAAGGAATTCCGTCAACGAGCAAAACTTTTTGGTCGCCTACGTCGTAGACCTCCCAAAGCCTGTCGATTCCCCGCCGGATGGCGTGCCGTCGTTCCATGCGCGGACAATATGAGCCATATGCGAGTTTGAATAGGGAACGATCCCGGCGGTGACAAATTATAGCGTGGATAAACTGGTCAAGCTTGGTTGCACTTAATCATGGATACAACCCTGGAATGGTTTTACAGTGAGTGAACGAGGCCTGAAATTCCTCCAGGAGTGGATGGATAGCAATCTGCCGCATCATTCATCATCTGACACGATCTTAGCGCAAGAGCTTGCAAGGCGACTAACCAGCGACGCAAAAAAGGCTGGAATTCGATCAGAAGAGATCTCGGAGGAGGTCGGCAGCATCTTCTCAACGATGCTCGAGGCGCTTGGAAGTAGGGATCCCGTGCCGGATTGAGAGCAGAATGTGGGCTGCGCAACCGAAGAAGCGCTCCGGCCCACAACGATAGGAACTACAGCTGCCCTGTCGGACATGTTGAAGTAAGATGCCTGGTTGGCGCCCTCATGCCGCCATCCTGCCGATCGAGAAGTATTCGATGCCGTAGCGCGCGATCACCTTGGGATCGTAGAGATTGCGGCCGTCGAAGATGACCGGCGTCGTCAGCGCGTCCTTGAGCGCGTCGAAGGACGGCGCGCGGAAGCTCTTCCATTCGGTGCAGATCAAAAGCGCGTCGGCGCCGCGCAGCGCCGCTTCCTTGGTGCCGCACAAAAGCAGATCCTCGCGCAGGCCGTAGATCGCTTGGCACTCCTGCATCGCCTCGGGATCGTAGGCCTGCACCTTGGCGCCGGCCGCCCACAACGCTTCCATCAGCGTGCGCGCCGGCGCCTCGCGCATGTCGTCGGTGTTGGGCTTGAAGGCGAGCCCCCAGACGGCAAACGTCTTGCCCCTCAGCGCGCCCTTGAAATAGTGGTTGACCTTGTCGAACAGGACCGACTTCTGCGCATTGTTGCGCTCCTCGACGGCGCGCAGCAGCTTGGCGTCGAACTTCACGCCCTCGGCGGTCTTGATCAGCGCGCGCACATCCTTCGGGAAGCAGGAGCCGCCATAGCCGAGGCCGGGATAAATGAAGTGATAGCCGATGCGCGGATCCGAGCCGATGCCCTTGCGCACCTCCTCGATGTCGGCGCCCAGTTGCTCGGCGAGATTGGCCATCTCGTTCATGAAGCTGATCTTGGTCGCCAGCATGCAGTTGGCGGCATATTTGGTGAACTCGGCGCTGCGCACATCCATCACGATCATCTTCTCGTGGTTGCGGTTGAACGGCGCGTAGAGCTCGCGCATCACCATCTCGGTGTCCTCGCTGGAGGTGCCGACGATGATGCGGTCCGGCTTCATGCAATCGGCGACCGCCGAGCCTTCCTTGAGGAATTCGGGGTTCGAGGCGACGTCGAAGGCGAGATCCTCGCGGCCGCGCTTCTTCAGCGTTTCGGCAATCCTGGCCTTCACCTTCTCGCAAGTGCCGACCGGCACGGTCGACTTGCCGACGACGATCTTGGCGCTGTCCATCTCACGGCCGATGGTCTCGGCGACGGCCAGCACATATTTCAGATCGGCCGAGCCATCCTCGCCGGGCGGCGTGCCGACCGCGATCATCTGGATCTGGCCATGCCTGACCGCCGCCGCCGCGTCGGTGGTGAAGCGGATGCGACCGGCCGCGTGGTTTTCCCTGACGAGAGCCTCCAGGCCCGGTTCGAAAATCGGCACCAAGCCCTGGTTGAGCCGCTCCACCTTCTTCTCGTCAATATCGACGCACACCACCTCATGGCCGACCTCGGCCAGCACAGCGGCCTGCACGAGACCGACATAGCCAATCCCAAATACCGTCAAATTCATTTGGTTCTATTCCTGTCAAAGGCCGGGCCGCGGTCCGGTAAACTGGATATGCCGAAAAGGTGGGCTGTTCGACAACACTCCGCGTCATATCCGCTCTTGAGACGCTGCCGACCAGAGCGGCCCGACAGTCCGCCGTTTTGGGGTGGATCGGGATGAACCGCCGGGCCTAACCGACTTTAAAAAAGTCGGCTGGCGGCCTCTATATCAACTCTGGCTAATGGTTACGCCCTTTGAACGAAGGACGTCGGGCAGCTCTTCTACAGCTGGGAGTGCTGCACCATCAGGAGAGGCAATGCTTGCCATGATTAAAATTCGGCGTAACAAAGAGCCCGTGACCGAAGCCGACGGGCCGCTACTGGGTGCCCAGGAATGCGCAAACTGGCAACGTGTGCGGCAGGCGATTTGGCAACGAGGGAGAGCCTGCGCTGTTGCGCGAACAGCTGTGCTTGTCCGTCAGTCGGACCCTGAGTGAGACCAACGTCCTACCCGGCAACTCATAGGTCCCGGCCACGAAACATCTTCCAGAGAAGTCCATTGGTGGGTGCTGGCGAGCATAGTCTCTTCATTGCCAGTTCGTGGATGCCCACCATCACCTGCGATGGGGGATCTGCATCAATCGGGGGTAATTTGATTGCCGATCCCAGAGAGCTTAAATCACGAATATCTCAGATTTGATTGTCCAAGATGCGAGCATCCAATCATCCGCAAGGGCTCATGGTTCAAGGTCATTGCCACTTTCAGATGCCCCCGCTGCAACACGACGCTGCGGCTAGGATACCCTGAAAAGTTACGCATTTTCGAGACCCACAGGCATCTGACAGACGGACCACCGCCAGCCGGAGCCAGCGGGTGAAGGCGGTTGGCGTCGGTCGGCAGCGCCGACTCGTGGCCTGATCCGACAGTCGGGGTGCAGCAACAGCAACGCTGACGCGCCACGGCGTGGCAAGGTCGTCGACTAGATCGGCGACGTGCGCATAGAGCCGGGAACGCTCCTCTTTGGCGCGACTCCCGGTAAAGGCCAAGATCGATCTTCATGGTCACTTCACGCCGATGCCGGCGGTCAGGCCGCCATCTATCTTGTAGTCCGCGCCGGTGCAAAAGCCGGCCTTGGAAGAGCACAAAAAGGCGATCAGCTCCGCCACTTCCTCGGGCTCGCCGATGCGGCCGAGCGGATGGGCCGCGCCGAAGCGCCTGTAGGCTTCCTCGACGTCGGCATCGCTGCCGTTGTCGCCGCGCGCGGCCTTCTCGAGGATCGGCGTGCGGATCGAGCCGGGGCTGACCGAATTGACCCGGATGCCGGCTGCCGCATAGTCGAGCGCCAGCGAACGCGTCAGCGTGTGGATGGCGCCCTTGGTGGTGGCATAGGCGGCGACGTTCTGCTGGCAGGCGAAACCCTGCACCGAGGCGACGTTGACGATGGCGCCGCCGCCGCGCTTGATCATTTCCGGAATGCCGAAATGGGCGGTCAGATAGATCGAGCCGACATTGACCGTCATCGCGTTGTTCCAGGTTTCCCAGTCGGTCGTCGTCGCGGTTCCATAGGGATGGACCGCCGCCGAATTGACGATCACGTCGAGGCCGCCGAAACGCTCGACGCCGGCCGCGATGGCCCCGCGGACCTGGTCCGGCACGGAGACGTCGGTGTCCACTACCAGCGCGCCGGCCCCGGAGCTTTCCAACTGCGCTCGCATCGCGGCATTGGCCGAACGGTCGATGCCGCAGGCGACGATCGCAGCGCCCCCGGCGGCGAGGCGCCTGGCAGTTGCGAGACCGATCCCGGTCGTTCCGGTCACCAGCGCGACCTTGCCGTCAAAATCCTTCATTGCTGAACTCCTTTGGTCACGTCTCGGGGCCGGTTCTTTCGGCAGAAAACGCAGGGCGAAATCGAGATGGCGGCTCATCAGATAGGCGTAAGCCAGCCTGTCGCGGGCCTATTTGACTCTCGTTGTCGTCCAACAATAAGTTGCCCACCTCGCGGAGGAAAGCGGCAATGGAACAGTGCTGGCGCTGGTATGGCCCGGACGATCCGGTAACACTCGATCATGTCAAGCAGGCGGGTGCGACAGGCGTGGTCTCGGCCCTGCACGACATCTATGACGGGCGTGTCTGGCCGCTGGAAAACATCCTCGAGCGCAAGCGCATCATCGAGGCGGCGGGGCTGACCTGGTCGGTGGTCGAGAGCATTCCGGTCCACAACTCGATCAAGATCGGTTCGCCGGAGCGGCTCCGCTATGTCGGTTTCTACAAGGACACGATCCGCGCCCTGGCGAAGGCCGGTATCGCGACGATCTGCTACAATTTCATGCCGGTGGTCGACTGGACGCGGACGGATCTGGCCTACCGCCTGCCGACGACGGGTTACGCGCTGCGCTTCGATGCGATCGATTTCGCCGCTTACGATCTGTTCGTGCTGAAGCGCCGGAATGCCGAGGCCGGCTACACGCCTGCCCGCATCGCCGAGGCGGAAGCGCGGCTGAAGGAGCTCGGCGACGAGAAGATCGACAGGATCGAGCGCAATCTCATCGCCGGCCTGCCCGCCACCGAGCGCGCCTATAACCGCGACAGCTTTCGCGAGGCCCTGGCTGACTATGATGCAATCGGACCGAAGGAATTGCGCGAGAGCCTCGCCTGGTTCCTGCGCGAGATCATTCCGGTGGCCGAGGAGGAGGGGGTGCGCATGTGCATCCATCCCGACGATCCGCCATTCTCGCTCTACGGTCTGCCGCGCATCGTCTCGACCGCCGAGGATGCGCGCTTCATCCTCGATGCCGTCGACAGCCCGGCCAACGGGTTGACGTTCTGCACCGGCTCCTACGGTACGCGCGCCGACAACGACATTGTCGCCATGGTCAAGGAGTTCGCCGAGCGCATCCATTTCGTCCATCTGCGCAACGTCACCATCGAGGGCGACGGCTCCTTTTATGAAGCCGAGCACCTCGAGGGCGGCACCGACATGGCGCATGTCATCCTCGCGCTGATGCAGGAAGAAGCGCGCCGCCGCAAGGAAGGCCGCGCCGACTGGCGCATTCCGATGCGGCCGGACCATGGGCACCTCCTCGCCGACGACATCGGCAAGACAAGGATCAATCCGGGCTATTCGCTGATCGGCCGGCTCAAGGGCCTCGCCGAACTGCGCGGCATCATGCGCGCCGTCGAGCGGTTCGGGCTGGCTTGACTTCCAAACGGGCTCGGCTTCGCGCCCGGCTCTCGAAATCCGCAAAGACATAATGGCGCCGCCAATGGGCGATGGTATCCTTCGGGCCGCCATCGGCAGGCTGGCTCGAGTGCGCGTGTCAGGTCGTGGTTGCGCGCCGGCCGCCGGAACATGAAACAGGCCGATAGTCGCGGCGGACGGGGAGAAAAGCAATGCGCACCAGAACCAGCATCCGCGTCGTCGGCTGCCACGCCGAGGGTGAGATCGGCGATGTCATCGTAGGCGGCGTGCTGCCGCCGGCAGGCCGCACGATGATGGAAAAGATGATCACGATGGAACGCGATCACGACCATATAAGGCGCATGCTGATCTGCGAGCCGCGCGGCAGCGTTGCCCGTCATGTCAATCTGCTGCTGCCCTCGACGCGCGAGGATTGCGCCGCGGGCGCCATCATCATGGAGCCGACCGAATATCCGCCGATGTCCGGCTCCAACACGATCTGCGTCGCCACGGTGCTGCTCGAGACCGGCATGGTGCCGATGCAGGAGCCGGAGACGCGGTTCAAGCTCGATATGCCCGGCGGCGTCATCGAGGTGCGCGCCGAATGCAGCGACGGCAAATGCCTGTCGATCACCTTCCGCAACGCGCCAGCCTTCGCCGAGCGCCTCGATGCCCATATCGAGGTGGAAGGGCTCGGCACGATCAAGGCCGATATCGCCTATGGCGGCATGTTCTACGCGATTGTCGATGCGCCCGCGCTCGGCTTCTCGGTGACGCCCGACGAGGCGCGTGACTTGGCCGTGGTCGGCGAGAAAGTCCGCCGTGCGGCGCGCGAGCAGCTCGATGTCGTGCATCCGCAGTTCGACAATGTGCGCGGTGTGTCCATCGTGCAATTCGTGATGCCGTTCCAAGGGCCGGGCAACGTTACGCGCAACACCTGCATCGTCTCGCCTGGGCGCTCGGACCGCAGCCCGACGGGAACCGGCACCTCGGCCCGTATGGCTGTGCTGCAGGCGCGGGGCCAGATGAAGGAAGGCGAGGTGCTGATCCATGAATCGATCATCGGCTCGCGCTTCACCGGCAAGATCCTCGACCTCACCGAAATCGCCGGGCGCAAGGCGATCGTGCCGCAGATCACGGGCAGAGCCTGGATCACAGGAGAGCACAACTACTATCTCGATCCGACCGATCCCTATCCGCAAGGCTACGTGCTGTCGGACACCTGGGGCACCTCGACTTCGGTGACGCAATAGAATTTCTTGCAACGACGCCGGCTCGAATCATCCGGGCGTCCAGACGCTTTCCAGCTCCCGGCCGGAGCGTTTGCGCTTGCAGAATGTCAGCGGACCTTGCAGGGAGGCGCCTGCTCTGATTCCCTGCGGTTGGTGGGGATCGCCTGATTCGTGTGCTTGTTGTTCCGGTTCCGCACGATCGTGCGGCGGAGCAGCAGTACCTACGGTAGAAAGATGAGAACATGACCGCCAAGCCGGAAATCCTGGAGATGAGGCCCAAGATCACTGTTGTCGGGGTCGGCGGCGCCGGCGGCAACGCCGTCAACAACATGATCGCCGAAGGGCTGCAGGGCGTCGAGTTCGTCGTCGCCAACACCGACGCGCAGGCGCTCACCATGTCGAAGTCGTCGCGGCTGATCCAGCTGGGCGCGCATGTGACCGAGGGCCTCGGCGCCGGATCGCTGCCCCAGGTCGGCAGCGCCGCCGCGGAGGAATCCATCGACGAGATCATGGATCACCTTGCGGGAACGCATATGTGCTTCATCACCGCCGGCATGGGCGGCGGCACCGGGACGGGCGCCGCGCCCGTGATTGCGCGTGCCGCACGCGACGCCGGCATCTTGACGGTGGCCGTGGTCACCAAGCCTTTCGTGTTCGAAGGCAAGCGCAGAACCCAGGCGGCCGAGGAAGGCATAGAACGGCTGCGCGAGAGCGCCGACACGGTGATCGTCATTCCAAACCAGAACCTCTTCAGGGTCGCGGACGCCAGGACAACATTCGCCGACGCCTTCGCCATGGCGGACCGCGTTCTCTACGCGGGTGTCGGCTGCATCACGGACCTGATCGTCAAGGAAGGCCTGATCAATCTCGATTTCGCCGACGTGAAGTCGGTGATGCGCGACATGGGCCGGGCGATGATGGGAACCGGCGAGGCCTCCGGGGAGGGGCGCGCCAAGATCGCAGCCGAGGCGGCGATCGCCAATCCGCTGCTCGATGAAGCCTCCATGTCCGGCGCCAGGGGGCTGCTGGTATCAATCTGCGGCGGCATGGACATGACGCTGTTCGAGGTCGATGAAGCCGCGACACGGATAAGGGAAGAAGTCGACGCCGATGCCGACATCATCGTCGGCGCTATCTTCGACCACGCACTGGCCGGAAAGTTCCGCGTGTCCGTCGTCGCGACGGGTCTGCGCAAGAGCGCGGATATCGCGCAGTTCGAGCAGCGGATCGCCTGACGTCACGGCGATCTCGCGGCTGCGCTTGTTCCCGACCGCACGACGCGATCGGTCAATATCCGCTTCCGGCCGCGAACAATCCCGGACCGCGCACGCTGTCGGTCAGCGCGCCTCTTCGTCGCAAGCCGTCACGACGGCATCCGGCTAGCGTCTGTCCATATTGGACACTAATTGACCGATCCGTTCAATGCCGCCAATGTCTGGCAAAGCGTCGGCATCAATCCCTTCCTGCTGCGTGTCGAGAATCGCGGCTGACGGAGGAGAGGCTCGATGAAAAGCTTCGTCTATAACAGCCAGCCGGCACGCGTCGTCTTCGGATCTGGCACCATCGCAAGATTGCCGGAAGAGATCGACCGGCTCGGGCTGAAACGCGTGCTCGTGCTGGCAACGCCGCCGCGCGAGGCTGATGCCCGGCGTCTTGCCGGATCGCTGGGCGGCACCGCTGCCGGGATCTACGCCAAGGCGACGATGCATACGCCGGTGTCGGTGACCGAGGACGCGCTGCGGGTCTTGAAGGAACTCCAGGCCGACGGCCTGGTTGCGGTGGGCGGCGGCTCCACGACAGGCCTCGCCAAGGCGATCGCCTTGCGCACAGACCTGCCGCAGATCGTGGTGCCCACGACCTATGCCGGCTCGGAAATGACGCCGATCCTCGGCGAGACGAAGGATGGCGTGAAGGTCACCCAGTCGAGCCCGAAGGTGCTGCCGGAAGTGGTGATCTACGACGTCGACCTGACGATGACGCTTCCTGCTTCCTTGTCGGGAACGAGCGGCATGAACGCCATCGCCCATGCGGTCGAGGCGCTCTATGCCAGGGAAAGCAACCCGCTGATAAATCTGATGGCCGTTGAGGCCATCGGCGCATTGGTAGGCGCCTTGCCGGTCATCGCCGGGAGCCCGCATGACCGCGACGCTCGCTCCGAGGCGCTTTACGGCGCCTGGCTCTGCGGCATCTGCCTCGGCTCGGTCGGCATGGCGCTGCACCACAAGCTCTGCCACACGCTCGGCGGCAGTTTCGATCTGCCGCACGCGGAGACCCATACGATCGTGCTGCCGCATGCGCTGGCCTATAGCGCGCCCGCGGTTCCGGCCGTCATGGAAACGCTGCGGACCGTGCTGAAGGCGGATGATCCTGCCACGGCTCTCTACGATCTCGCCGGCCGGATCGGCGCCAGGCGCGCCCTGTCCGAGATAGGCATGCCGTCAGACGGGATCGACATCGCCACGGATCGTGCGCTGGCCAATCCGTACTGGAATCCGCGGGCGCTGGAGCGGGAACCGATCCGGGCTCTCATTGCGCGCGCCTATGCCGGCGAGCCGCCGCAGGCCTAAGAAACCGAGCGTCGCGGGCCGGCTTCACCTGAATATCAATCTGTCTGGATCCAGACCGCCTTCGTCTCAAGGTATTCGTGCAGATGCTCGATGCCGCCTTCGCGGCCGTAGCCGGACATCTTCATGCCGCCGAACGGCACGGCCGGGTCGATGGCGTGATACATGTTGACCCAGACCGAGCCGGCCTTGACGCGACGTGCGAGCTTGTGCGCGGCGCCGAGATTGGTGGTGAAGATGCCGGCCGCGAGGCCGTAAGGCGTCGCGTTGGCACGCGCGACAGCCTCATCCAGCGTGTCGAAGGGCATCGCGGAGATGACCGGCCCGAAAATTTCTTCGCGCGCGATCGTCATCTTGTCCGACACCGCGCCGAAGACGGTCGGGGCGATGAAGTTGCCGCCGTCATAGAGCTCGCCCGTCAGCCGCGAGCCGCCGGCGACCAGTTTGGCGCCTTCGTCGCTGCCCGCCTTGATGTAGCCTTCCACCTTCCCGGCCTGCCTTGCATTGATCAGCGGCCCGATCTCCGTCTCCGCCTCGATGCCGTGGCCGACGCGAAGCTTGCCGGCAAACTCGGCGACCCGGCGCACGAACTCGTCATGGATCTCGCGCGCCACGAACAGGCGCGAGCCGGCAATGCAGATTTGACCGGAATGCACAAACACCGCCATCGCCGCGACCGGGACGGCCTTGTCGATATCGGCGTCGCGGCAGACGATGATCGGCGACTTGCCGCCGAGCTCGAGCGAGATGCGCTTGAGGTTGGCGACGCCGGCGCGGGCGATCGCCTGGCCGGTCAGCGTCGAGCCGGTGAAGACGATCTTGTTGACGTCCGGGTGCTCGGCAAGCCGCGCGCCGGCCTCGGCGCCCGTCCCGGTGACGATGTTGACGACGCCGTCTGGGACGCCGGCCTCCTGCATCAGCCTCGCGATCAAGAGCGGCGTCAGCGAGGCATCCTCCGACGGCTTCAGCACGATGGTGCAGCCGGTTGCCAGAGCCGGCGCGATCTTCCAGATCGAGGCGGCAGTGGGCGCATTCCAGGGAATGATCGCGCCGACGACGCCGACCGGCTCGCGCCGGGTGAAGGTGACGATCTCGCCGGGGATGGAATTGTCGATCGTCTCGCCGTGCAGTGCGGTCGCCATGCCGCCATAGAAGCGCAGCATGCCGATGACCCGGCGCCGGTTGGCCAGCGTGCGGGTGATCGGCAACCCCATGTCGAGCGTGTCGGAGACGCTGAGCTCTTCCCAATGCTTCTCGAACAGGTCGGCGATCCGCAGAAGCACGCATTGCCGCTCATAAGGCGAGAATTTCGACCAGGGGCCCTCGAAGGCCGCGCGTGCCGCGGCCACCGCAGCGTCGATATCGGCGGCTCCGCCGCGCGGCACCGTCGCCAGCACTTCGCCCGTCGCCGGGTTCAGCGCCTGCATCTGCTGGCCGGATTGCGCCGCGACCCACTTGCCGCCGATGAACATCGGCCGGAATTCGCCATGGTAGAGCATGGCGGCCTTCGCCCTCGGGTCGAAGTTCAGCGTCATTGTCTCCTCCTCATGAATTCCGACGCGACTATTACTCCCGCGGCCGACGACCTCAAACAAGGAAAGCCAGAAGGGCGTTCAGATAATCGGACGTGCAACGCGCGTCTTCCCCTCGGCGATGCATCGATGGGCGGCGGCACAGGCCGCTGTTGCTCCGGCGGGGCTAACGAGCGCCGGGCTGTTCCATCGCCTCGACAGTTTTGCCAAGCGTACGGTTGCGCAGGCTCCGACCGGCGGTTATGCCGGATTGAGATTTTCCCGCGAGAGGCAGGGCTGATGAAGGTCGTTTCCATCTCCAAATCGCATGGCGGAATCCAGGGCGTCTATTCGCACGCTTCCGAAGGCTGCGCCTGCGACATGACCTTTGCGGTATTCGTACCGCCGCAAGCCAAGGACGGGCGGCTCCCGGTCCTGTGGTACCTGTCGGGCCTCACCTGCACGCACGCAAATGTCATGGACAAGGGCGAGTACCGGCGGATGGCGTCCGAGCTCGGGCTGGTCGTCGTGTGTCCCGACACCAGCCCGCGCGGACCCGACGTTCCGGACGAAAAGGACAATTGGCAGTTCGGCTGCGGCGCCGGCTTCTATCTCGACGCGACGCAAGAGCCCTATGCGAAGAACTACCGAATGTATTCCTATATCGCCGAGGAATTGCCGGCGCTCGTCGCCGCCAACTTCCCCGCCGACATGTCACGCCAGGCCATCTTCGGCCATTCGATGGGCGGACATGGCGCGCTGACGATCGCGCTCAAGAATCCGCACCGCTACCGGAGCTGCTCGGCCTTCGCGCCGATCGTGCAGCCGTCGACGGCCGGGTGGTCGCGGCCGGCTTTCGAAAAATATCTCGGATCGGACGAAAAGACCTGGCGCGCCTATGACGCGACACTGTTGATCGAGGATGGCAAGCGATATCCGGAATTCCTGGTGGACCAGGGTACGGCGGACGGCTTCCTGCAGGATGGCCTCCGCCCATGGCTGCTCGAAGAGTCCTGCAAGAAGGCAGGGATCGACCTCACCCTGCGCATGCAGGAAGGCTACGACCATTCCTACAACTTCATCTCGACCTTCATGGACGATCATCTGAAGTGGCATGCAGCGCGGCTTGCGTGATCTATGACGTGACGACGCGCGCCACATGGTCGGCGATCGCCAGGCTGGAGGTCAGGCCGGGACTTTCAATGCCGAACAGATTGACAAGGCCCTCGATGCCATGCGTCGTGGCACCCTGGATCACGAAGTCGCTGTTGGCGTCGCCCGGCCCTGACAATTTCGGCCGGATGCCGCTATAGGCTGCCTGCAGGCTGTCGTCGGCCAGATCGGGCCAGTATTTGCGGATTTGGGCATAGAAGCGCTCGCCGCGCGCCGGGTCCACGCGATAGTCGATTGTGTCCGTCCACTCGACGTCGGGTCCGAAACGCGCGATGCCGGCAAGGTCGAGGGTCAGATGGACGCCGAGGCCGCCAGGCTCGGGCACGGGATAGACAAGATGTGAAAACGGCGCCCGCCCGGCAATCGAGAAATAATTGCCCTTGGCGTAGCGAAGCGCCGGCAGGAATTGCCGGCCGAAGCCTTCGATCGAGCCGGCAAGCGCGACCGCGCCGAGGCCGGCCGCGTTGATGAGACGCGGTGCGGCGATCTCGAACTCTGCGCCGCTCGCGGAATCCATCGTCCGCAGCACGATGCGGCCGGGCTCGACGCGGCCGGAGACGATGCGGGTGTTGAGCGAGAGCATTGCGCCGCTCCCCTCGGCATCGCCGAGCAGGGCAAGCATCAGCCCGTGACTGTCGACAATGCCGGTCGAGGGCGAGAGTAGTGCTGCGGTGCAATGCAGCGCCGGCTCCAGCGCTTGCGCCTCCTCGGCGGTGAGGAAGCGCAGGTCATCGACACCGCAGGTGTTGGCGTTGGCGCGAATGGCGGCCAGCACCGGTTCCTGCGTCTCGTCGGTCGCAACAATCAGCTTGCCGCAGCGGCGATGAGGGACCGAATGGTCGGCGCAGTAGCGATAGAGCATATCGCGTCCCGCGACGCAGAGCCGGGCTTTCAGCGAACCCTGCGGGTAATAGATGCCGGCGTGGATGACTTCGGAGTTGCGCGAACTCGTTTCGGTGCCGATGGCGTCCGCCGCTTCGACGATCAGGGTTTCGAGGCCCAGCGCCGCCAATTTGCGCGCAATCGCCAGACCGATCACGCCGGCGCCCGCGATGATGCAATCGACCTGCTCCACGTCCTGATCCTGCTGCGCGTCACTTATATCATTGCCGAGACAGGCCGAAGCTTGTTGGCGCTATCGATCCCGACGTCGCGGCTCTTGCGATCAGCCAGCGCGATGAGGCATCAACCGCCACAATGCAAGGCGGAATCTTAGGACTTTTCGATCAGAGGAGCGGTCCTATTTCCGCTTTGACGCCTGCACACAGGAGCCATCACGATGGACGCCACACCGAATTCGCCTGAAGCCCGCGACATCCGCTATCACATGCATGGCTATACCAACGCCCGCAAGCATCAGGAAACCGGTCCGCTGATCATCGAAAAGGGCGACGGCATCTATGTCGAGGACATTGCCGGCAACCGCTACATCGAGGCGATGGCGGGCCTGTGGAGCGTCGCCGTCGGTTTCTCGGAAAAGCGGCTGGTCGAGGCGGCGACAAAACAGATGTCGAAGCTGCCCTTCTATCACGACTTCGGCTCCAAGGCGCATTCGCCGCTGATCGATCTCGCGGAGAAGCTGGTGCAGATGGCGCCGGTGCCGATGAACAAGGCCTATTTCACCAATTCCGGCTCCGAGGCCAACGACACCGCGATCAAGATGATCTGGTATCGATCGAACGCGCTTGGACAGCCGGCGCGCAAGAAGATCATCAGCCGCAAGCGCGGCTATCATGGCGTCACCATCGCGTCGGCAAGCCTGACCGGCCTGCCCAACAACCATCTCTCCTTCGACCTGCCGATCGCCAATATCCTGCACACGTCGACACCGCACCACTGGCGCGACGCCGAGCCTGGCGAGAGCGAGGAGCAGTTTTCCGCGCGACTCGCCGAGGAGCTGGAAAAGCTTATCCTTGCCGAGGGTCCCGAAACGATCGCCGCCTTCATCGGCGAGCCGATCATGGGCGCCGGCGGGGTCGTCGTTCCGCCCGCCGGCTATTGGGAAAAGATCCAGGCGGTGCTGGCGAAATACGACATCCTGCTGGTGGCCGACGAGGTGATCTGCGGCTTCGGCCGTACCGGCGAGATGTTCGGTTCGCACACCTTCGGCATCAAGCCCGACATCATGGTGCTGTCGAAGCAGATTTCGTCATCGTACCTGCCGATCTCGGCGCTGCTGATCAACGATCGTGTGTTCGAGCCGATCGCCGACGAGAGCGACCGCATCGGCACCTTCGGCCACGGCTTCACCGGCGGTGGTCATCCGGTCGCAGCCGCCGTGGCGCTGGAGAATATCAAGCTGATCGAGGAGCGCGACCTGGTCGGCAATGCGCGCAAGGTCGGCGCGCATCTGCAGGCGCGACTCAGCCAACTCGCCTCGCATCCGCTGGTGGGCGAGGTGCGCGGCGTCGGTCTCATCGCCGCCGTCGAGCTCGTCGCCGACAAGGCAACCAAGGCTCCCTGGGGCAAACCGGCAGCGCTCGGCGCGCTGGTCAACGGCTTGCTGCAGCGGAACGGCGTCATCTCGCGCAATATGGGCGATGCGATCGCCTTCTGTCCGCCGTTGATCATCACCGAGGCGCAGGTCGACGCCTTGGTCGATGCGTTCGAGCGCTCGCTCGACGAGGTGATACCGCAGGTCCACCCGCGGAGCTGACCAAGCCGCGAAGGCCTAGCCAGCGGTAGCCTGCGGGCTGACAATCGGTCGTTCACCTTCCAGTGAGCGCGAGAAATTCCGGCGGAACATTCGCGTTTTTGCGCTGTTACATCCAAGCTGCAGCGCGGAAAGGAGCTTCCGCATGGAAAATCCGCAATCCACGGCGAGCATTGCCGGCCATCCCATCCATCCGATGCTTGTCACCATCCCGATCGCCTGTTTCGTCGGGACCTTGCTCACCGATATTGCCTACTGGCGGACAGCGGAAATGACCTGGGCCAATTTCTCGGCCTGGCTGCTGACCGTGGGTGTCATTGTCGCCATCTTGGCCGCCATTGCAGGGCTTACCGATTTTCTTGGGGACCGCAGGATACGCGCTCAGCCGACTGCATGGCTGCACATGGGGGGTAACCTCGTCGTGCTCGCGCTGTCCTTCTTCAACATGCTCGTCCACACGCGCGACGCCTGGACATCCGTGGTGCCGACCGGGCTGATCTTGTCGGCGCTGGTGGTGATCATCCTGATCTTCACCGGCTGGCTCGGCTGGGCTCTGGTCTATCGCCATCATGTAGGAGTGGCCGATGAGACGACTTGACAGCGCAATCAAATGGACGACGGCGGCGCTTTGCTGCGCAATGATCCTGGGCGTCGCCGGCTGCAGCGACGACAACACCGACCCGAGCGCGCAGATCGGCCCGAATCCGAAACTGCCGGAGATAAAGCAATACCTATTCCCGCCGATGCATCTGGCCTCGGTGGTCGGCTGGAAAAACGATGAAAAGCCGACGGTCGCGCAAGGCCTGCAGATCGAGGCGATGGCCAAGGGGCTTCAGCATCCGCGTTCGGTTTACATGCTGCCCAATGGCGACATCCTGGTTGTGGAGTCCAAGGCGCCGAAAGAAGCGTCGGTCAAGCGGCCGAAGGACATCGTCATGGGTCTGGTCGAAAGCTGGGTCACCTCCGGCGGCGACACCGGCCCGAGCAACCGCATCACGATCTTGCGCGACACCAATGGCGACGGCAAGCCGGATTACCAGGGCGTGTTCCTCGACCATCTCAACGCGCCCTTCGGCGTGGCGCTGGTCGGCAACGACTTCTATGTCGCCAACACCGATGCCATCATGCGCTATCCCTATCAGCCGGGCGACACGAAGATCACGGCGCCGGGCAAGGTGCTGACGGAACTGCCGGGCGGGCCGATCGATCACCACTGGACGAAGAGCCTGGTGGCGAGCCCAGACGGTTCGCTGCTCTATGTCGGCGTCGGCTCGAACTCCAACATTACCGAGAACGGCATCCAGGCCGAGAAGGACCGCGCTGCGATCTGGGAGGTCGACCGCGCCACCGGCCGCTCGCGCATTTTCGCCAGCGGGCTGCGCAATCCAAACGGCCTGACGTTCGAACCTGAAAGCAAGGCGCTTTGGACGGTGGTCAACGAGCGCGACGAGCTCGGGCCGAACCTGGTGCCGGACTACATGACCTCGGTGAAGGACGGCGCCTTCTATGGCTGGCCCTACAGCTACTATGGCCAGCATGTCGATCCGCGCGTGATGCCGCAGCGGCCCGACATGGTGGCGAAGGCCATCCCGCCGGACTACGCGCTGAGCTCGCATGTCGCGCCGCTCGGGCTTGCCTTCTATACCGCGAACAACCTGCCGCAATCCTATCGCGGCGGCGCCTTTGTCGGCGAGCATGGCAGCTGGAACCGCTCCCGCTTCAACGGCTACAAGGTCGTCTTCGTGCCGTTCAGCGGCGGGCATCCCAACGGCATGGCGCAGGATGTCGTCACCGGCTTCCTCAACGACAAGGGCGAGGCGAGAGGCCGTCCGGTCGGTGTTGCCGTTGATAAGTCCGGCGCGCTGCTGATCGCCGACGATGTCGGCAACACGGTGTGGCGGGTGACCGCTGCGGCACCCGGTTCCTCGTAGGAACCTGGCTCAACGCCGACGTGTCAGCCCACCGGCTTCTGCAGCACGTCGAATTGCGGGTTGGTTTCCGAGAAGATCGGCAGGGCCGCGGCGCCGAGGACGGATGTGTCCTTTCCCGCGGCGCCGACCACGACGCGCGGCGTGGTACGGGCGCTGGTCGAGCTCACCGAGAGATGGAGCGGTTCCAGCCGGCCGGCCAGTGCCTCGATCACCGGCAGCGGCATGAAGCCGCCGAGCACGACGGTCTCGGGATCGAGCGCCATTTCAAGGACGTCGATCGCCTGCCGCAACGGCTCGACCGCCTCGGCGAGCCATGCTTCGAAGCGGCTGTCGCCGCTTGCCAGAAGCTCTTCCAGCAGGTCGGGTGAGGCATGATCGGGATCCGGCAGGTCGAGCTTGTCATAGGCGGCGCGCAGCGAGACGTAACGCTCCAGGCAGCCGCGCTTGCCGCAGTCGCAGGGCAGGCCGCCCGGCCGCACGATGATGTGGCCGATCTCGCCGGCATTGTGGCGGCTGCCCTTGTAGAGATGGCCGTCGAGGAAGAGGCCGGCGCCGAGGCCTGTTCCGATGAAGAGATAGACGAAGCTGTCGAGCTTGCGGGCAACGCCATAAAGTCGCTCGCCTACTGCCGCCGCTGTGGCGTCGTTCTCGACGATCACGGCGATGCCGGTCAGGCGCTCCAGTTCTTCGGCCACCGGAAAGTCCTGCCAGCCGGGAAGGGCGGTCGGGCCGACCGAAGTCATGCCTTCAACGCCGAACGGCCCGGGCATTGCCATCCCTATGCCGAGCAGTCTCGTGCGGTCCAGCCGGCTGGTTGCGATCAGGTCGCTCGAGATCGCAGCTAGCAGCGGCATGGCCTGCGTGGGAGTCGGGCGGTCGACATCTCTCTCGATGCGCGCGCGCACGGTGCCGGAGAGATCGGTGACGACGCCGACGGCCAGCTGGTGGTCGAGCTGCAGGCCGATCGAATAACCGCCATCGGGGTTGACCGAGTAGGGGATGGCGGGTTGGCCGCGCGCGCCTTTCAGCGTTGCTTCAGGTTGCAGCAGCCCGGCCGCTTCCAATTCCTCGACGATGTTGGAAATGGTCTGCGACGACAGCGCCGTCAGCCTCGCGATCGCCGCCCGCGACAGCGCGCCATTGATGCGGATCGCTTCGATCACCACACGCCGGTTGTGCGATTTCGCCTGCTCGAGATTGGTGCCGGAGATGGCTTTCTTGGGGATCATGAGATAGTTACCAACCCTAGAATGCCACTTTAGAAAATCAAGTTGATTTGATTATCGGCTGGCCGAAAGCTTAGGCCGCTCCACAGGCTCGCACTTCCACATATCGGAATCGATTGCCAGACTCGGCCGTTCAGCCGAAACGCGCCGCGGAAAAATCGGCGGCCGATGGCAGGGATCGGCCGGCGATTAAGCTGGCGACCCAGCGTGCTGTCACCGGGGCCAGCGTCAGCCCCAGATGGCCATGGCCGAAGGCATAGATCACATCAGGCGATTTCGTCGAGGGTCCGATCACTGGGCGAGAGTCCGGCAGCGAGGGCCTGAAGCCCAGCCATTGCGACGAAGGCTTGCCGATGTCGGGGAAAAACTGCCGCACGCCGCGACCGAGCAGCGCCAGCCGGCGCGGATTGGGCGGCGCATTGAGCCCGCCGAGCTCGACAGTGCCGGCAACCCGGAGCCTGCCGTCCATCGGCGTCATATAGAAACCGAGATCGACCGGGCAGACCGGGCGGTTGAGCAAAGGTGCCGTGGTCGGAAACTCCAGATGGTAGCCGCGCTCGGTGTCCAGTGGGATGCGGTCGCCGGCCTGGGCCGTGAGCGGGCGGGATCGCGCGCCAGCCGCAATCACCACTTTTTGCGCCGCGATGACAAGCCCTGGGCCGCTCAGCCGCACGCCGGCACCCGCTGCGAGGCCGGTCACGCTCGCGCGCATGAATTGAGCGCCCTTGGCGGCAGCGGCTGCCGCCAGCCGCGCCATCACCGTCCTGGGATCGCTGACATTGATCGAATCCGGGAAATAGAGGCCTTTGGCCTCGAACGCCGCGAGCCGCGGCTCCAGCGCGGCCACCTCATCGGCGGTCAGAACCTGCTGATGGACGCCGAGTTCGGCCCGCAAAGCCCGTCCGCCCTCGGAGGCGGCAAAATCGCTGTCGCGACGGTAGACATAGAGGCAGCCGTTTCGGCGCATCAGATCCTGAAGCCCGGCCTCCTGCACCATTTCGCCCCAGGCCGGCAGGGCTTCGGCGAGGAGGCCGGCTAGCGCCAGCGCATTGGCTCGGGTTGCCGCCGGCAGCGATTGGCGAACAAAGCGAACCAGCCATGGCGCGAGCTGGAAAAGGGCTGCCCAGCGCAGCGAGAACGGGCTGTCGGGATCGAGCAGCAGTTTCGGTAGCGCGCGCAGCACACCAGGATTACCGACCGGCATGCAGGCATATTCGGCGATCGTGCCGGCATTGCCGAACGAAGCGCCCGAGCCGGGCTCGTTCGGGTCGATGACCAGGACCTCGCGTCCTTCGCTTGCAAGGCGCAAGGCCGTAGCCAGCCCGACGACGCCGGCGCCGATGATGGCGATCTCGACTGATTTCGGCGCGGAGGTCATGGCCTCAGACGAAGCCCGGCAATTGCAGATGGCCAGCGGCGAGCAGCTCGGCCATGATGGTCAGCGCCGAACGCAGGTCCTCCTGCGATCGCGCCGCGCCGACATTGATGCGCACGCCGTGCTGCACCGGCTCGCGCCCGACGGCGAAAGCGTCGCCCGGCAGCACGGCGACGCCGCGCTCCAGGCAGGTGCGGGCAAAGCCGGCGCCACGCCAGGGCTCGGGCAGGCGCAGCCAGGCATGCGTCGAGATCGGGTTGCTTTGAACGTCGAAACGGCCGAGGATTTCGCTCAAGATCGCCTGGCGCTGGCGCAACTCCTGCTTCTGGATGTCGATGATGCGGGCGGCAGCCCCTTCCTCGATCAGCCTGGCGCCGATCAACGCCGTGAGCGGGCTGATGCTCCAGCAATTGATGCGGAGCGCCGCGGCGACCTGGCCGGCGATCGGGCGCGGGGCGATGACGAAGCCGAGGCGCAGGCCGGGCGCTAGGCATTTCGACAATGCGCCGAGATGGATCGTCAGCTCCGGCTCGAGGCTGGCGAAGGAGGGCGGCGGATCGTCGGCCAATGGACGGTAGACGTCGTCCTCGATGATCAGCACGTTGTGACGGCGTGCGACGGCCGCCAATTCGTGCCGCCGCTCCTCGCTCAGCGTGATCGTCGTCGGATTGTGCAGTGTCGGCACCAGAAAAACGGCACGGGGGCGGAGCTGAACGCAAGCTGCCTCGAAGGCATCCGGACGCATGCCGCCGCGATCCATCGCGACGCCACGCAGATCGAGACCATGGACGCGACACAGCGCGTTGATGCCCTGATAGGTCACCTCGTCGGCAAGTATCACTTCGCCATCCCTGGTGACGGCGCCGAGCACGCAGTCGAGGCCGTGTTGGGCGCCGGCTGCGAGCACGACGCGGCCGGGATCGCCATCGCCGGCGACCGATTTCAGCCAATCGGCGACCGCGACACGGCCCCAAAGCGGCCCCTCTGGCGGATGATAATCCTGCAGCGAGGCGTAGTGACGATCCTTGGAAAGGCGCGGCATCAGCGCCGCGACGGCGTCGAGATAGGCTGACGTGGGCGGCCTGTTGACGGAAAGATCGACGATGCCGCTCTGGTCGCTCGGCGCCGACACGAATCCCGGACGTTCGACAATGTCGCGGGCGGCGACCGTGGTGCCGCGCCCGGGGCGCGCCTCGAGCAAGCCTTGCTCCTGCAAGGTGGACAGTGCCCGCGTCACGGTCGTGACATTGATGCCCAATGCACGGGCGATCTCGCGTTGCGGCGGCAGCCGGTCGCCGACGGCAAGCGTGCCCTCGGCAATGCGTTCGGCGATCGCGTCGGCAAGACGGCGATAGACCGGACTTTCATCCTCGGTGAGGCGAAGATTTTCGAGCATGAGGGATTCGAACTGTGGCTGACGTCTCACTTGTCGGGCATCTAGCATAAGACAACGATCCATACAATAGAGATTGTACGGCACTCAATCCGATCAAAATTATCACACAACGTCGCATTTTTGCGCTTGACGGTGAAAGTTGTCTGCATCTATGGTCGCTTTCAGCCTTATTGTGTGATCATACAAGCCGGACGCTTCCTGTTCAGCGGGCCGGTTCCGGGAGGACGAGGCATGGATCGCAAGCAGCAGACCGAATCGCCCCGCGGCAGCCGGGAAGGCGCGCGATGAGCGCCGGCCAGACCGTCGTGTCGGCAAGCGCCAACCAAGACTTTGTCGAATTCGCCGACGTCGAGAAGTCCTATGACGGACGCAGCTTCGCGGTGACGCGGATGAACCTTGCCGTCGCGCGCGGTGAGTTCCTGACGCTGCTCGGCCCATCCGGCTCCGGCAAGACCACCACGCTCAATATGCTCGCCGGCTTCGAGCGACCGACGCATGGCACGATCACGCTAGAGGGCCAGCCGGTCGATCGGCTGCCGCCTTACCAGCGCAATATCGGCATGGTGTTTCAGAACTATGCGCTGTTCCCGCATATGACGGTAGAGGAGAATGTCGGCTTTCCGCTTTCCGTCCGCCAGGTGAGCAAGGCCGACATCGCGGCCCGTGTGGGCCGCGCGCTCGACATGGTTCGGCTGAAGCAATTCGGCGATCGCCGCCCGACGCAGCTTTCCGGCGGCCAGCAGCAGCGCGTGGCGCTGGCTCGCGCGCTGGTCTTTCAGCCGAACCTGGTGCTGATGGACGAGCCGCTCGGCGCGCTCGACAAGAAATTGCGCGAGCATATGCAGCTCGAAATCAAGCAGATCCACACCATGCTCGGCGTCACCATCGTCTATGTCACGCACGACCAGAGCGAGGCGCTGACGATGTCGGACCGCATCGCGGTGTTCAACAATGGCGGCATCGCCCAGTTGGGCTCGCCAGACGATCTCTACAACACCCCGCAAAGCTCATTCGTGGCGAGCTTCATCGGCGAGAACAACACGCTGGAAGGCGTGGTCGAACGCGTCTCGGGTGGAGAGTGCCGCGTCAGGCTGAATGGCGGCGGCGAGATCACCGCGCTGGCGGTCGGCGTCGCGGAAGGCAGCGCCTGCCATGTCGCGGTCCGGCCCGAGCGGCTCAGCCTGTCGAGTGCCGCCAATGGCGGCAACGCGCTGGCCGCGACAGTCGATGGGCGCATCTATCTCGGCGATCACCTGCGCCTGCTGGCCAGGCTCGCCAACGACCAGGTGCTGACCGTCAAGGTCGGCCCCGAAGTGACGATGGCGAATGGCGAGACCGTGGCGGTCTCCTGCGCGCCCAACGATTGCCGCGCCTTCCCGGCCGATGCCGGAACGGGCGGCGCCATTCCAAAACAGGGGAAAATGCAATGACACAGTTGAGAACACGCCTATTCGCGCTCGCGGCCGCCACAGCCTGCATGGCTATGACCGGCGCCGCCTTCGCAGACGAATTGTCGATCATGGCGAGCGGCGGCGCCTGGCAGGACGCGCAGCGCAAGGCCTGGTTCGAGCCCTTCAGCAAGGAGACCGGCGCGAAAATCCTGGAGCAGGAGTATCTTGGCGATCTCGGCAAGGTCAAAGCGATGGTTGAGACCGGCAATGTGCCGATCGACTTGGTGACGGTCGAGACCGCGACGGTGCTGCAGGGTTGCGACGCCGGCATCCTCGAGCGGCTCGACTATTCCAAGATCGGGCCGCGCGACAAATTCATCGAAGGCTCGGCGCTGGATTGTGGAGTCGGTCTCGATGCTTACGGCGATATCCTTGCTTATGACCCCACCGTGCTGAAGGAAGCTCCGACCTCGGTCCTCGACCTCTTCGACACGACGAAATTCCCGGGCAAGCGCGCCATGCGCAAGTTCCCGGCGCAGAACCTCGAATGGGCGCTGATGGCGGACGGCGTCGCACCCGCCGAGGTCTATAAGGTACTGGCCACGCCGGAAGGCGTCGACCGTGCGTTCAAGAAGCTCGACACCATCAAGAAGGACATCGTCTGGTGGGACGCCGGCGCGCAGCCGGCACAGCTTCTCGCTTCCAGGGAAGTGGTGATGACCACCGCCTGGAACGGCCGCATCCAGAACGCGATCGACACCGACAAGAAGCCGTTCAAGATCGTCTGGAACAACCAGATCCTCGAATACGACATGATCAGCATTCCGAAGGGCGCGCGCAATCCGGAGCTTGCCTACAAATATCTCGCGTATATCAGCAAGCCCGAGAACAACGCCAAGCTCGCAAGCTACATCACCTATGGGCCGGTGCGCACCGACGCGGCGTCCTTCGTCGCAACCGACGCGCTGCCGAAACTACCCAATGCTCCCGATCATCTCGCCGGCGCCTATCTCGTCGCCGACACTGAGTTCTGGGGCGACTACGGCGAGGATCTCGTCAAGCGCTTCAACGCTTGGCTTGCGCAGTAGGAAGGCGAGATGTCGGCGCTCCAGCCCAGCGAAATCGACCGGCCGACGCTGGCCCGCGACCGGTCAGCCGCCGACGCGGATCTGAAATCCGTGTCGGCGGCGCTCCGGCGCGCCGAATTCGGCGACCGGATGCGCTCGCTGCTGCTGGCGGCGCCGCTGCTGGTCCTTCTGGCGCTGAGCTTCGGCATACCGATCGTGCTGCTCTTATCGCGCGCGGTCTATGATCCGACAATCGCGGATGCATTGCCCAAGACGACCGAGGCCCTGGCCGGCTGGAACGGCCAGGGCCTACCCGGCGACGAAGCCTTCGCCGCGTTGGCGGCGGACCTCAAGGAAAACCAGGCCAAGGGCACGGCCTATGAACTGGCCAAGAGCCTGAACGCGCGGCTGCCTGGGGCCCGCAGCCAGGTGTTGAAGACGGTGCGCAAGCTCGAAAGCGCCGATGGCCAGGCCGCGCTCGACGCCATGAAATCGGTGCCGTTCTGGTCGGCGCCATCGACCTGGCCGGCGATCCGGAGCGGCACAAGCAGCCTCACCTCGTTCTACCTGCTCAGCGCGCTCGACCTGCGCTGGAACGCCGATGGCGGCATCGAGCGGGAGCCGCCCGAGCAGGCGATCTTCATCCAGGTGTTCCTGCGCACCTTCTTCGTCGCGGCGTCGGTGACGTTAGCAACGTTGATCCTTGGCTTTCCGCTCGCCTATCTCATCGCCAACGTGCCGAAGGGGCTAGCCGCCATCCTGATCGTCGCGGTGCTGTTGCCGTTCTGGACATCGATCCTGGTGCGTACCGCGGCCTGGACGGTGCTTTTGCAGAAGTTCGGCCTGGTTAATGATTTCCTGCTCCTGATCGGCGTCACCAGCGACCGGCTAGACCTGATGTACAGCCGCGTCGGCCTGATCATCGCCATGACGCATATCCAGCTGCCGTTCACGTTGCTGCCGATCTACAGCGTCATGCGCACCATTCCGGCCTCGCAGATGAAGGCCGCCTACTCGCTGGGCGCCAGGCCTTTCACCGCCTTCCGTCGCGTCTATATCCCACAGGTGTTCCCTGGCGTAATGGCCGGTTGCATGCTCACCTTCATCCTGTGCCTGGGCTACTACATCACGCCGGCGCTGATAGGCGGGGCAAGCGACCAGTTGATCAGCAATTTCATTGCCAACTACGTCAATGTCGAACTGAACTGGGAGATGGCGGCGGCGCTGTCCTTCATCCTGCTCGTCTTCACCTTGGCGCTGTTCGGCATTTTTGCCCGCGTCCTCGGCCTCGACCGCCTGAAGCTGGTGTAGCCCATGCTGCTCTCTCCCTATCCCACAACAGGCGAACGCATCCGCATCACACTGCTGTGGATTTGGTGCGGGCTGGTCATCCTGTTCCTGTTGGTGCCGATCCTCATCCCGGTGCCGCTCTCCTTCAACAGCGGCGCCTTCTTCATCTTCCCGCTGGAGGGCATCTCGACGCGCTGGTACGAGGTCGTGCTCGGCACCCAGCGCTGGCAGTCGGCGATCGGCAATAGCCTGATCATCGCCCTCGGGACGACGGTGATTGCGACGACGCTCGGGACACTAACGGCGATCGCGCTTTCCGACGAGAAGTTTCCGGGTCGGCGCATTATCATGCCGCTGCTTCTTTCGCCGCTGATCGTGCCGGTGGTGATCACAGCCGTCGGTTCCTATCTATTCTACGCCCGCGTTGGGCTCGCCAGCACTTATGCCGGCATCATCCTGGCGCATACCGCCTTGGCCAGCCCCTTCGTGGTGGTGACGGTAGGCGCTAGCCTGACCGGCTTCGACCGCAATCTGATGCGAGCCGCGGCGATCTCCGGCGCCAAACCCCTGACGTCGTTCTTCCGCGTCATGCTGCCGCTGATTCTGCCCGGCGTGCTTTCGGGCGCGGCCTTCGCCTTCGTCACCTCCTTTGACGAAGTGGTTGTCGTGCAGTTCCTGGCCAGCGCCAGCCAGCGCACCATGCCGCTCGAGATGTTCATCGGCCTGCGCGAAAAACTCTCGCCCGCCATCACTGCCGCGGCGACCCTAATGATGGCGCTATCCATCCTGCTTTTGCTGGTGGCGAACATTTTGGCACGGCGCAGCCGTAAGTCCTGAGGCTAACCCGCGACCAATTGGGCAGGAACGATCTCGCGGCTGACGCATTTTGCCTCGCGTCAACAGCTGAGGGACCAGATGCGCATAGCCCATGTCGCGCCGCTTTATGAAGCCGTGCCGCCGAAACTTTACGGCGGCACGGAACGGATCGTCTTCTACATCACCGAGGCACTCGTCGAGCTCGGGCATGACGTCACGCTGTTCGCGAGCGGTGACAGCGAGACATCGGCGCGACTGGTGCCAGGCCGCGACCAGGCGATACGCCTCGATCCGCGGCCGAAGAAATCGGAAATCGCCGCGCATCTGGCGATGCTCGCCGATGTGCGCGAACGCGCCGGCGAATTCGACGTCATTCATTTCCATCTCAGCCATTTCCTGCATTTTCCGTTCTTCGAGCAGATCGCGGGTCGCACGGTGACGACGCCGCATGGCAGGCTCGACTATGTCGACCTGGCGCCTGCCTACAAGCGTTTCCCGCGTTTCCCGATGATCTCGATCTCGCACAGCCAGAAGCGCGGTTTGCCGGATGCGAACTGGCTGGCCACGATCCATCACGGACTGCCGCTCGATGCCTACCGGCCGACCTATGAACCACATGGGGAAGAGCCGTATCTCGCCTTCCTCGGCCGCCTGTCGCGCGACAAGCGGCCGGACCGCGCCATCGAGATCGCGCGTCGGTCCGGATTGAAGCTGAAGCTGGCGGCCAAGATCGGCGACGACGACCGCGCCTATTTCCGCGACAACATCGAGGCGCTCATCGATGGCGACCGCATCGACTATGTCGGCGAAATCACCGAAGATGAGAAGGCCGGGTTTCTCGGCAATGCGGCGGGCCTGCTGTTCCCCATCGACTGGCCGGAGCCGTTCGGCCTCGTCGCGATCGAGGCCATGGCCTGCGGCACGCCGGTGATCGCCTGGGACCAGGGCGCCTTGCCAGAGATCGTCGACGATGGCATCACCGGCTTCGTCGTCGACAATGTCGACGATGCGGTCGCATCGATGCCCGCGCTTCTCGAACTCGACCGGCGGCAGGTGAGGGCGGTCTTCGAGAAAAGGTTCTCGGCGACAAGAATGGCGCGCGACTACCTTTCTGCCTATATGCGGCTGACCGGCATGCCGGAGGCCAGGGCCTCTTGACCGACTGCCTAGAGCCGGATGATTTCAGGTCTGTTCGAGCTGAGATCTGAATCCGGCTCCAAATCAAAGAGATAGAGCATGATGTCGTCCGAAAACCGCCTCACACTTTTCGGCATCATGCTCTAGAGTGGGGCAACCGAGGAGGTGACGAATGACGGAGCTCGACGAGCGCAAGCTCGATCCTGCCGTGGCCCTTTCCTCGCTCGACGAGACGGCGCCGCGAGAACCGCACCGGCTTTTTGCCCTCAAGCAGGGCGACTGCTTCGCCGTCGCCGACGCCTATGGCGACATCAGGGGTTCGGGCGACGGGTTCTTCCGCGACGACACGCGCGTGCTGTCCGAATTTCGGCTGACCATCGGCGGCAGGCCGATGTCGCTGCTCGGTGCATCGCTCAGCCAGGACAATGTGCTGTTCACGTCCAACCTGACCAACCTGCCTATTCAAAGCGCTGCCGGCCGCGATATGCCGCAGGGCGCGATCCATATCGAGCGCGTCAGGCTGATCTGGCAGGACAGGCTGTTCGAGCGCATCACCCTTTCCAACTACAGCCGCGAGCATTCCACCATAACCGCGTCGCTGCATTTCGCCGCCGACTTTCGCGACATGTTCGAGGTGCGCGGCTCGACCCGGGTGAAGCGGGGCACCACGCATATCGCCAAGACCGACAAGACCACGGTCCTGCTCGGCTATGACGGCCTGGACGGCTTGCCGCGACTTTCGGCAATCTCCTTTTCGCAGGCGCCAGACCAGTTGAGCGACAATCGCGCCGATTTCCTCATCGCCGTGACCAAGCGCAGTCGAAAAGTGCTTTATGTCGAGGTCGGCCCCGCGATCGCCGACCCGCCCGATCGCGACCGCTTCCGCGCCGCGGCGGCGCGCGCGCGGTTCGGCATGCGCGCCAAGCGCAGGCACGGCGCCACGGTGCACAGCTCGGGGCGCGTGTTCAACGATTGGGTCGAGCGCGCCCGCGCCGACGTGGCGCTGCTTACCACCGAGCTTCCGACCGGCCCCTATCCCTATGCCGGCATCCCGTGGTTTTCGACCGCATTCGGGCGCGACGGCGTGATCTCAAGCCTGCAGATGCTTTGGCTCAATCCCGGCCTGGCGCGCGGGGTGCTTGCTTTTCTAGCCGAGCACCAGGCGACCGAAACGTCGCCCTTTTCGGATTCGCAGCCCGGCAAGATCATGCATGAGACGCGCAAGGGCGAGATGGCGGCGCTGCGCGAGCTTCCTTTCGGCCGCTATTACGGAGGCGTAGACACCACGCCGCTCTATATCCATCTGGCTTCCGCCTATGCCGACCGCACCGGCGACATGGCCTTCATCGACAAGCTTTGGCCTTCGCTGAAAGCCGCTGCCGACTGGACGGAGGAGGCGAGCCGCGCCACCGGTTTCGTCACCTACCAGCGCGCCGCCGAGTCCGGACTCGCCAACCAGGGGTGGAAGGACAGCTTCGATTCGGTCTTCCACGCCGATGGGCGCATCCCAAAGGGGCCGATCGCGCTGGTCGAGGTGCAGGGCTATGTCTTTGCCGCCTTCCGCGGCATGGCGGCGCTCGCACGCCGCCGCGGCGAATTCGCCGACGCCGAGCACTGGGAGGGCCGCGCCGAGGAAATGCGGATCGCCGTGGAACGCGATTTCTGGCTGGACGACCTGAATTTCTACGCCTTGGCCATCGATGGCGAGGGCCAGCCCTGCAAGGTTCGAACGACAAATGCCGGGCACCTGCTTTTCGTCGGGCTGCCGCAGCCCGACCGCGCCAAGCTGGTCGCCGAGCAGCTGCTGTCGGCCGCCTTCCATTCCGGCTGGGGGCTGCGGACGCTCGCCGACGATGCGGTGTTCTTCAACCCGATGTCCTACCACAACGGCTCGATTTGGCCGCACGACACCGCGCTTTGCGGCGTGGGCCTCGCGCGCTACGGCGAACGCGACAGCGTTGTGCGGCTGATGAGCGGCACTTTCGAATCGGCCGTGCATTTCAATATGCGGCTGCCTGAATTGTTCTGCGGTTTCGCCCGGGCGCCGGGCGAAGCGCCGATCGCCTATCCGGTGGCCTGCCTGCCGCAAGCCTGGTCGGCAGGCTCAACCTTCATGCTGATGCAGGCCTGTCTGGGCCTGGAAATCGATGGCTGGAAAGGCGAATTGCATGTCACGCGCCCGAGGCTGCCGATCGGTATCGACACCCTGATGCTCCGGCATCTGAGTGTCGGGGATAAGGTCGTCGACGTGACCTTCCAGCGGGTCGGCGACCGTGTCGCCGCCTTCCTTTCCGATCGTCATGAAGGCCAGGTGCCGCTTATCGTGCGGACTTAGAAGAAGGCGTCGCAAGCCCGCGTTCACCAATCGAAAAATGTCGGAACCCAGGGCCGGCTTGTGCGTTGCACAGGTGGACCGGTCTGCCGTCCGCAGCCGGCAAGAACGAAAATAATGAGCGGACAGCCGGAGGCAGCCTGGCATTTCAATGACACAATACAGCGTTCTGTTACTGGTCCTTATTCTCGCAAGCCTTGGACTTTCCGCATTTGCCATTTTCGTTTCGATATCCCGGTACCGTCGCAATCACCCGAGGATTTCGGCTGTGGCAGGCCCCGGCGACGACTTCGCCACAGAGGCCGCGCGCAAGGTGCTGCGCGAATTCGAAAAGAACGGGCAATCGGTCGACGCGGCCCTGGTCACATGGTCGCCGGAGACGTTGCGCAAGATCCTCGCTGACGAGTTGCCGGATGCGCAGGTCATCATCGTCTCCAATCGCGAGCCTTATATCCACAACGAAACCAGGAACGGCGACGTCGAGCTTGTCGTGCCGGCGAGCGGACTGGTCTCGGCGCTGGAACCGATCACGCGCGCTTGCGCCGGCACCTGGATCGCCTATGGCGGCGGCACTGCCGACCGGACGGTGGTGGACAGGAACGACCGCGTGCAAGTGCCGCCCGGCAATCCTTCCTACACGCTGCGCCGCGTCTGGCTGAGCGACGACGAATATCAGGGCTATTATCTTGGCTTCGCCAATGAGGGCCTGTGGCCGCTCTGCCATATCGCGTTCACGCGCCCGATCTTCCGCGAATCCGATTGGGAGGCCTATGAGGCCGTCAACCGTAAATTCGCGGAGACGGTGGTTGCCGAAGCGCGCAACGAGCGGCCGATCGTGCTGGTCCAGGACTATCACTTTGCGCTTCTGCCGCGCATGATCCGCGAGCGCCTGCCGGAGGCGATCGTCATCACCTTCTGGCACATACCGTGGCCGAACTCGGAAGTGTTCAGCATCTGCCCGTGGCGCGAGCGTATCCTCGACGGCCTGCTCGGCAGCTCGATCGTGGGCTTCCACACCCAGTTCCACGCCAACAACTTCACCGAAAGCGTCGATCGTTTCATGGAAAGCCGGATCGAGCGAGCCGACGCGGCCATTTCCTATGGCGGCCAGGTGACGCTCGTGCATTCCTATCCGATCTCGATCGAGTGGCCGGTCGAGCTGCTGAAAACTCTTCCGAGCGTCGAGGAGTGCCGGGCGCGCGTGCGCAAGCGGTTCAGAATTCCAGCTGGCGCCAAGCTTTGCGTCGGCGTGGAACGCCTCGACTACACCAAAGGCATCCTCGATCGCTTCCATGCGCTTGAGGAACTGTTCATCCGTCATCCAGAAACGATCGGTAACGTCGTATTCCTGCAGATCGCTGCACCAAGCCGGGGCACGCTGCCTGCCTACAAGCAGCTTCACGAAGAATGCCTGCGCTATGCCGACGAGCTCAACCAGCGCTACGGCAACAAATCCTATCAGCCGGTCGTCATGGTGGCCGAGCACCATTCGCAAGCCGCGGTCTATGAGCTTTATCGCGCCGCGGACATCTGCCTCGTCACCAGCCTGCATGACGGCATGAATCTCGTCGCCAAGGAGTTCGTGGCGTCGCGCGACGACGAGCAGGGCGTGCTGCTGCTCAGCACCTTCGCGGGCGCCTCGCGCGAATTGCTGGAGGCGCTGATCGTCAATCCGTACGACGCGGCGATGATGAGCGAGGCGATGCTGCAGGCGATGACCATGGGGCCGGACGAGCAGCACGAGCGCATGCGGCGCATGCGCGACATCGTGCGCGACAACAATGTCTATCGCTGGGCCGGCAGCATGCTGCTCGACGCGGCGCGGCTCAGGAAGCGCGGCGACCTCGACCGGGTCACGGCCCTATACGACCGGCCGGCAAGTCCCACCGGCGACAATGTCGTTTCCATGTTCGAACGCAAGCAGGCAGTCGGATTCCGATGAATAGTCAAGCAGACCTTACCCCGCCGCTTCCCGAAGGCCGGTGGGCGCTTTTCCTCGACATCGACGGCACCTTGCTGGAGCACGCGGCGCATCCCGACGGCGTGTCGGTCAGCGCCGAGTTGCGGCAATTGCTGCAGACGATCGAACGGCGGCTGGACGGAGCGCTCGCCTTCATCACCGGCCGCTCGATCGCGGCAGTGGACCATCTGTTCAATCCCTTGAAGCTCAGGATCGCCGGTCTCTATGGGCTGGAGCACAGGCTTGCGCCGGATGGCCGGATCGAGGCCGCCGACGAGCCGGCGGACATGGCGGCGCTCGCCGACGAGATCGAACTGGAGCTGGCAAGCAAGGCCGTCTATGTCGAGCGCAAGGGACCTGTGCTCGCCATCCATACGAGAGCAGCGCCCCAGCTTCTGGCACGGGCGACGGAACTGGTCGAGGCAGCGCTTCAGCGCCTGCCCAAAGGCTACCGTGTGATCGCCGGCAATGCCGGCGTCGAGCTGATGCCGCTCGAGGCCGCCAAGGGCGCTGCGATCCGGCGCTTCATGCAGACTGGTCCGTTCAGCGGCAGGCGTCCTGTGTTCCTTGGCGACGACACGTCCGACGAGAACGGCTTCGAAACGGTCAATGCCGCGGGCGGAATCTCGATCCGCGTGAAGCCGCAGGACGAGACGGCTGCCCGCTTCGTCATCGAGGATGTTGCAAGCGCGATCGCCTGGCTAGAAGCCAATTTCGGCGAGCCGGTCGCACCAACGGTGAGCCGCAACCTCGTCGCCTAAATCGGCAAAAGGTGCTCCACAGCTGCTGCTGCAGGCCCGGATCATGGCGATGATCCCGTCCTTGTCGGTCTTCTTCGACTCGCGCACGCTCGCCCGGGCGTTCAACTTTGATCGGGACCGTTAATACGTCACCTCCTTGCCCGGGGTTTTGCTCGAGGCAGGAAATAGGAAGGCGCCGGCAGGATCGAAGAATATCTGCCGCCTGCCCAGCGAGGCATCATGCGTTGCCGCTGCCGAAGATGTCGGCCGGATGTCGATTTCCTGTCCAGCGCTCGTGCGCGCGACAATACGCCGGCGCTCGCCGTAGAAGGCGACATCGACGATCTCGACCGAAAGCTCCGCATTGTTCGGCGAGCGCTCCAGGCGAAATGCTTCGGGCCTGATCATCAGCCTGGTTTTCTGTCCGGGCGCGAAGCTGCCATTGGCATTTATGCCGGAGACAAGCGCGCCGTCGGCGAGGCGAATGGTCGAGGCGCCGCCCACCGTTTCCAGATGCTCGGCGGCGAGGAAATTCGAGTTGCCGATAAAGCCGGCAACAAAATCGGTTGCGGGTCTAAGGTAGAGGTCTTCGCCGGTGCCGATCTGTTCGATGCGGCCATCCCTGAAGAGGGCGATGCGGTCCGACAGATGCAGCGCTTCTTCCTGATCGTGGGTGACGTAAAGGATGGTGACGCCGGTTTCGCGATGGATGCGTCGGATCTCGGCCTGGATCTCCTCGCGCAGCTTCTTGTCCAGTGCCGACAATGGTTCGTCCATCAGCAGGATCGGCGGATCATACGCCAGCGCACGGGCAAGCGCGACGCGCTGCTGCTGACCGCCCGAGAGAGCCGCGGGCAGACGCTCGGCGAAGCTTTCCAGCCGCACCAGGGAGAGCATGTCGGCGACCTTGCGCCTGACCTCGGTCTCAGGCCGGCGGCGGACGCGAAGCGGGAAGGCGACGTTTTCGGCGACGCTCAGATGCGGGAACAGCGTGTAGCGCTGAAAAACCATGCCGATGTTGCGCTTGTGCGAAGGCACTGAAAGCAGCGACTTGCCCTGCAGCAGCACGTCGCCGGAGGTCGGATCCTGGAAGCCGGCGATGGCATAGAGCGTGGTCGACTTGCCGGAACCGGACGGCCCGAGGAAGGTCAGGAATTCGCCCTTCGGAATATCCAGCGTCAAATCATGAACGGCGGTGAAGGCACCGAACGCCTTGCGCAATTTGCGGATCGAGAGAAAGGGTTGGGTCATGTCTGCAGCTTTCGGCGCAAGAGTGCCGTCACGATCATCAGGGCCAGCGTGAGCGCGACCAGCAGACTGGAGGCGGCGGCGATGACGGGGGTGAGGTCGGAGCGGAGACTCCCCCAGATCTTGACCGGCAAGGTCTGCAAAGTGGGGCTCGCCATGAAGATCGCCACCACCACCTCGTCCCATGAAGCGAGGAAGGAAAAGATCGCGGCGGAGAAGATGCCGATGCGGATCGACGGCAGAGTGATCCTGAGCTTGGCCTGCAGCGGGCTGGCGCCGCAGACGATGGCCGCATCCTCGATCGACTTGTCGAAGCCTTCCAGAGCGGTCGCGATCGGAATGATCGCGAAGGGCAGCGCCAATACGGTGTGGGCGACGACGAAGCCGATGGTGGTGCCGCCGAGGCCAAGCCGCAGGAAGAAGGCGTAGATGGCGATGGCGAAAACGACAACCGGCAGCACCATTGGCGTGAGCAGCAGCCCGCGCAGGACTTCGCGGCCGCGGAACGTGCCGCGGACCAGCGCGAAGGAGGCGAGCAGGCCGATGGTGACGGCCAGGATAGCGGTCATCGTGGCGATGCGGGCGCTCGTCAGCGCGGCCTCGATCCACGACGGATCTGCAAACAGTTCGTGATACCATTTCAATGTCCAGCCGGGCGGCGGGAAGGCAAGCCAGCGTGACGAGCCGAAGGACAGCAGCACGATGAACACCACGGGCAGCAGCAGGAAGGCGGCGACCAGCGCGGTGAAGGCGAGCAGTGCTGCCTTCAACCAGCCGAGGCGGTCGTAGTCGAGCAGCATCTCAGGTGCCTCCCGCCGCGCGTTTTGACCCGACCAGGCGCAGTTGCAATGCATAAAGCGCCATGGTGACGACGAGCAGGATGAAGGCGGCAGCACTCCCCAGGCCCCAGTTGAGCAGTGACTGGATCATCTGCGCGATCATTTCAGCGAGCATCATGTTCGACGTGCCGCCGAGCAGCGCCGGCGTGACGAAATAGCCGAGCGACATGACGAAGACCATCAGGCCGCCGGCGGCGATGCCGGGCAGAGACAGCGGCAACAGGATGCGCCTGAAGGCGGCGAGCGGGCTGGCACCACAAAGGGCGGCTGCGCGCAAAGTCATCGGATCGATGGCGCGCAAGGTGCCGACCAGCGGCAGGATCATGAAGGGCAGCATGATGTAGACCATGCCGATGGTGACGCCGGTGAGATTGTTGATGAGCGGCAGCGGCTGGTCGATGATGCCGGCCCCCATCAGCGCCCGGTTGATGACGCCGGTGCGCTGCAACAGCACCATCCAAGCATAGGTGCGGGTCAAGAGGTTCGTCCACATCGAAAGGATGATGATGCCGAACAGGATCGAGGCGAGCGCCGGCGGCATGATCGCCAGCATCCAGGCAACCGGAAAAGCGACGACCACGGTGACGAGGGTGACGACGAAGGCGACGAGGAAAGTGTTGAAGAAGACGCGCGCGTATGTGCCGTCGCCAAGCAACGCCGCATAGTTCTGCAGGCCCGGAGCGGGGTCGGTGACACTGCGCAGCAGGAGCGCCAGCACCGGCACTCCGAAAAAGAGCCCGATCAGGATCAACGCCGGAAGCAGGCCGCCGAGGCCTGCCGGTATTCGAGGGCTTGCGACCCCTTGCTGTGCTTCCACCGACATGACGGTAATCCCGGATTGGGATCGGGACGGCGAGCGCCGTCCCGATCCTTGTCACGAAAGGACGGCGTCTACTTTGCCTGCCAGGCGTACCAGCGTGTGGCGATCTCGTCGCGATGCTCGGCCCAGTAGTTCATGTCGAGATTGATCTGTCCGTCGACATGCGCGTCGGGCAAGCCCTTGACCACGTCGGCGGGCATTTCGGCCTTGGCCTTGGTATTGATCGGCGCGTAGCCGCTCGCCTCGGCAAATTTCGCCTGGCCGGTCGGGCTGGTCGCGGCGGCGAGGAACTTCATGGCGCCGTCCTTGTTCTTGGCGCCCTTCGGCACCACTAGGACGTCGGCGGCGGTGAGGTTCTGGTTCCAGGACACGCCGACATCGGCGCCGTCCTTCTCGAGCGCGAAGACGCGGCCGTTCCAGAGCTGGCCGAAGGCGGCCTCGCCGGAGGCGATCAGCTGCTGCGATTCGGCGCCGCCGCCCCACCAGACGATGTCCGACTTGATGGTGTCGAGCTTCTTGAAGGCGCGGTCGAGGTCGAGCGGATAGAGCTTGTCGGCCGGCACGCCGTCGGCGAGCAGCGCGATCTCGATCACGCCCGGCGCCGACCATTTGTAAAAGGTGCGCTTGCCCGGAAACTTCTTGGTGTCGAACATGTCCGCCCAGCTTGCCGGCTCACCGGAGACGGCGCCCTTGTTCCAGGCGAGCACGAAGGAATAGTAAAAGCTGCCGACGGCGTTCTCATTGCTGAAGCGGGGGTCGAGATCGGCCTTCGGCACGACGGCGAAGTCGATCGGCTCGAGCAACCCGTCCTTGGCCGCCTTGATGGCGAAATCCATCTCGACGTCGACGACGTCCCAGGTGACGTTCTTGGCGTCGACCATCGCCTTCAGCTTGCCGTAGTCGGTCGGTCCGTCCTGCAGCACCTTGATGCCCGAAGAGGCGGTGAAAGGCTCGGCCCAGGATTTGGTCTGGGCTTCCTGCGTCGTCCCGCCCCAGCTGGTGAACACCATTTCATCGGCCTTCGCGGCCGTGGTCGCCATCAGTCCGGCAAGGATGCCGGCGAAAATCAGTTTCATGTCGTTCTCCTCTGATTGGTTGTTCCGTTTCTTGTTCTTGTCTGCACCTCGCCATGCCTTCTCAGCGCATGACGAACGGATCGGGGATCGGGTCGTCGGAGGTGCGTATCCACACCGATTTCGAGCGCGTGTAATCGCGGATGGCGTCGATGCCGCCTTCGCGACCGAGACCCGAAAGGCCGTAGCCGCCGAAGGGGACCAGCGGCGAGACGGCCCGGTAGGTGTTGACCCAGACGACGCCGGCATGGACGCCGCGGGCCATGCGATGCGCCTTGGCGAGATTCGAGGTGAAGACGCCGGAGGCGAGCCCGAATTGCGTGTCGTTGGCCAAAGCCAGCGCTTCAGCCTCGCTGTCGAAGGCAAGCACGCTCAGCACCGGACCGAACAGCTCTTCGCGCACGCAGGCGAGAGCCTGGTCCTGCGCCTCTATGATGGTCGGCGCGTAGTAGTATCCGTCAGTCTTGCCCTTCGGCCGCGCGCCGCCGGTGACCAGTCGGCCGCCTGCTGCCACGCTCTCCGCCACGATTGCCTCGATCCTTTCGCGCTGGCGCGCGGTCGCCAGCGGACCCATCTCGGTTGCGGGATCCTGCGGGTCGCCGATGACGATGGCTTCCGCCTTGCGCTTCAGCCGCGCGAGGAATTCGTCCTTGACCGAGCGCTCGACCAGCAGCCGCGAGCCCGCGACGCAGCTCTGGCCGGTAGCCGCGAAGATGCCGGCGACGACCGCATTGGCGGCGCTGTCGAGATCGGCGTCGGCGAAGACGACGACCGGGCTTTTGCCACCGAGCTCGAGCGTGGTGTAAGCGAGATTGTCGGCGGTGTTGGCGACGATCCGCCGGGCGGTCGAAGGGCCGCCGGTGAAGGCGACACGGGCGACGAGCGGATGGCTGGTCAGGCGGTGTCCGCAATCATGGCCGAAGCCGGTGAGGATGTTGACCGCGCCGGCTGGAAAGCCGGCTTCGCTAACCAACTCCGCGAAAGCGAGCAGCGGCGCCGGCCCATCCTCGGAGGCCTTGAGCACGACGGTGCAGCCGGCGGCCAGCGCCGGGCCGAGCTTGACCGCCGACAGGAAGAGTTGCGAGTTCCAGGGTACGACGGCGGCAACGACGCCGATCGGCGCGGGCCGCACCGTCACTTCCATGTCAGCCTTGTCGATCGGGATGAAGGCACCTTCGTGCTTGTCGGCCAGTCCGCCATAATAGCGGTAGTAATCGCCGACATAGGCGATCTGTGCGCGCGTCTCGCGGATGATCTTGCCGGTGTCGCGCGTTTCAAGCTCGGCGAGACGGCCGGCATTGGCGGCGACGAGATCGCCGAGATTCACCAGCAGTTTTCCACGCGCCGTTGCGGTCAGCGTCGACCATGGGCCGGAGCGCAACGCCCGGTGCGCGGCCTCCACCGCGCGGTCGACATCGGCAACGGAAGCGGCGGGCATCGTCGCCCAGGGCAGGCCCGTCGACGGATCGATGCTGTCGAAAGTGGAGGACGCCTCGGCGAACTGGCCGTCTATGTAGTTCCTGAAGGCGGTGCTGCTCATCGCGACCCCATCTCCTGGAAGGCCGGCATCACCTTGTCGATGAACAGCCGCAGCGACTTCTTCTTGCGCTCATGCGAGAGGCCGCTGTCGATCCAGATCGAGTACTGGTCATAGCCTTGCGCCTCGTAGCTCTTCAGCCTCGCGATCACCTCGTCGGCCTCGCCGATGACGAGGTTCTGCCGGATCTTGTCGGGCGCGTATTGGGGCATCGCCGCGATCTCATCCTCGGTCAGTTGCTCGAGAACGCCCTGGCGGACGGGTTTCTTGTTCTGGAACCAGGCGCCGAACTGGCAGTAGAACTGCGAGAGGTCCTGGGTCAGGCGGTCGGCGTCGGCGGCGTCCTCGGCGACGAACGTGTGCATCAGGAGCATGATCTGTGGCCGCGCTATGTCCGGATGCGCCTGGCATGCGGCATTGAAGCGTTCCATCAGGCTTGCGACCTCGCCGTCGCCGGAGGCCAGGGGCGTCACCTGGACTTGGCATTGGTTGGCCACTGCGAAGTCGTGGGAGTTCGGATCGCGCGCGGCCACCCAGATCGGCGGGTAGGGTTTTTGCAAAGGCTTGGGCGAGGAGGTCGTCGGCGGGAACTGCCAGAACTCGCCGGAATGCTCGTAATCGCCGTCCCAGAGGCCGCGGATCGCCGGTATGATCTCGCGCATGCGCTGGCCGGCGCCCCACGCATCCAGTCCCGGGAAGACGCGCTGATACTCATAGCTGTAGGCGCCGCGCGCGATGCCCAGATCCAGCCGACCGCCGGTGATGACATCGGCCATCGCCGCTTCGCCGGCGAGCTTGATCGGATGCCAGAACGGCGCGATGATCGTGCCGGTGCCAAGACGGATGGTTTTCGTCTTGGCGGCGAGATAGGCGATGTTGATGAAGGGATTCGGCGAGATGGTGAATTCCATCCCGTGATGCTCGCCAATCCAGGCCGTCTCGAAGCCGGCCTGCTCCGCCAGCAGCACCAGTTCTTCAAGTTCCGTAAGCAATTCGGAATGCGGCTTGGCGAGATCCGAGCGCTCCATATGGACGAAAAGCGAAAATTTCATCGGTCTCACCGCTGGCCGGAATGGATTGGGCCGGAATGGCTTGGCGTCGACGGCGCCGGCCTTGCGAGCGGCCGGACCTCGCCTTCCACCTCGTTGCCGACATAGACGCCGAACGTGTCTTCGGCGCGCTCGCGCGCGTAGCGGGCGAGCATCGAACGCACTGCTGGATCGGCGATCTTCAATTCGGCGATGCGTTCGATCTCGACAAACCGGATCTGGCCGTCGCCGGAGACGGGGGCGTCCACCGTCCCGCGATAGTAGACGTGCGTGCGGGCAGCGTCCGTCGCGTCGTCCCACACTGCGTAAAGGAAGCCGAGCTCGGCATCAATCGCCTTGGCGGCAAGTTTTCCCCTGAGGCTGCGGGCATCGTTCGCGGCACCGAGACCGCGACCGGCCGGCAATTGGTAGGATCCCTCGGCAGTCTCGAAGAAGAGGACGCGGCCTTCTTTCTCGAGAATCGCGCCGACCTCGGTTCCGGGGGGAGCGCTCGCCGCCAGCGCCTCCTGGCTAAGCCCCGGCGTGACATAGGCGCCCCGGCAGTAGCCGAGAGGCTGGGCACCATTGTGGCTGAAGTCATGGACGCGGCCGATGAGGATCGAATGGTCACCGGCATCGACCAATTGCTCCATGCCGCAATCGAACACCGCAACTGATCCCTCGATCAGCGGATTGCCGGTCTGCCCGGGCTGCCATGCCACGGAGGCGAATTTGTCCGCGGTCTTTGAGGCGAAGACACCGGATGCGGCTTTCTGGGCTTCCGACAGGACGTTGATGGCAAAGCCTCTCGAAGTCGAGAAGGCCTGATGCCCCAGCGCCTTCTTGGCAATGCAGACCAGCACCAGTGGCGGGTCGAGCGAGACGGAGGTGAAGGAGTTGGCGGTGAAGCCGCGCGCATCGCCAGCCTCGTCGATCGTGGTGACGATGGTGACGCCGGTCAGGAAGGAGCCGAGCGCGCGTCGAAATTCCATGGCGTCGAATGCGGGACCGGCCTCCGCGCCTGCGGAAGCACTCGACGCCTCGTCGAGAAAGTTCATTATCCGTTGAGTCACTTTTTGCGGCGAAGCGATTGTCATCATGTGCTTTTCGCCATTCAGCACCAAGCACCGCCCCGCCGGCGCAAGCCGCGCCATCGCCGCTGACATGGCGGGTGTCGAGTTGCGATCCTCCGAGCCGGTCATGAACAGCGCGGGTGCGGCAAGGTCGGCCAGGTGATCGGTGTGCGCGGTGTCGGCGCTGGCAAAGAGGCGGTAGGTGCGGGCATAGCCTTCGGCGTCGACGCTTTCGAGCGCGGCGCGGGCCGTCGCGGCCGCGTCTGAAAGAGCCGGCGGAATCGGGTTGCCGAACCAGCGGGCGATCGTGGCGGCGATGGCCGACGGATCGCCGGGCCGGCCAAGCGCTGCCGCCCGTTCGCGCACCGCCTGCGCGAGCTCGGGCGGGCGACGGAAGACGGCGTTGAGACAGACGATGGCGCTGATGCGCGACGGGGCGCGAAGCGCGATTTCCTGTGCGACAAGCGCGCCCATCGAGTGGCCGATGACAGCGACGCGGGCAAGGCCGAGATGATCAAGCAGGCGGATCGCCTGATCGGCGAAGTCCGACAGGCGGGCGTTCTCCGGCGGCAGGGGCGAAGAACCGTGGCCGAGTATGTCGATGGCGATCACGTCGAAGCGGTCCTGCATCGCGGCGATCTGGGGCTGCCAGATCGCGGCATCCATGCCGACGCCGTGGATGAGCAGGACCGGCGCGCCCGAACCGGCGCGGATGAAGCCGGTGCCGTCGGGCGCCTTGCTGCGGATCGTCGCGGCGTCAGCCATGCAGATCTCCGAGCTCCTTCAGGTCCTGGTAGCGGTCGCCGATCCGGTGATGCGGGCGGCCGCCGATGGACGCGCCGAGCGCCACCACCAGCTCGTCCGGCGCGGGCGCGTCGCCGATCTGGAAATGCACGGTCAGGTAATGCGAGCGGCGGCCTTCGTCGTTCTTGTCCATCAGCGGGATCATGATCGGCGTGTTCGGACCGCCACGCAGATTGGTGAAGGCGAGATAGGTCTTGGCGCCGACGGCCCGGCGATAGTGATTGCCGAAATGCAGCGTGTGGATCAGCGCCGACGCATGCTCGACCTCACCCGACGTGCCGCAAATGGCGGCCTTGCCGTAGCCTTCGATGACCTCGCCCGAGCCTGCCGCGCCGATAATCTCATTGGTCAGCGTTTCGCCGAGCACCGGCGCGAAAGCGCGGATCTCGGGGGAGAGGTCCTCGATGAAGCCGCGGCCTGCCCATGGGTTGGTGAGCACCGCGGCGACGCCGATCAGACGCAGCGGCCGCGGGGCCGTCTTGCCGCCCTCGATCAGGGTGTTCTCGGTATAGGTGACGATCTTGCGGATGGCCGGCTGCATGAAATTCCTCAGGATGGGAGCCGCTCGGGGCCCATCGATTTCTGTATCGTCTTATGGTATACCATGCTATGGAGTGCCATGCGTCTTGTCAATCGGTCATGGAATCGGTTTTTGTGACGAGGCTAAGGATTCAGGAAAAATGGCTGACACGCTTCGCATAGACCGCTCCGCCAAAACGTTGAGGACGCTGGCGCTGGAGCGCATGCGCGAGGCGATCATGGATTTCCATTTCCAGCCCGGCGAAAGGCTGGTCGAGCGGCCGCTATGCGACCAGCTCGGGGTCAGCCGTTCGGTCGTGCGCGAGGTGCTGCGGCAGTTGGAGGCCGAAGGCCTGGTGCAGATGATACCTGGACATGGGCCGGCCGTGGCGAAGCCTGATCTTGGCCGGACCGACGAGATCTACGAGTTGCGCGCGCTGCTGGAGGGCATTGCGGCGAAGGCCTGCGCCACATCGGCCACCGACGGTCAGATCGCGCTGCTCGATACGGCGCTGGCAAAGCTGCTCGAGGCGTGGGCGTCGGGCGTGCCGGCCGAGGTGATGCGGGCGACGGCGAGCTTCTATGAGGTGCTCTTTGAAGCCGCCGACAAGCGCATAGCTTGGGAGATCGTCACCGGTCTCAACGTCCGCATCAACCAGCTGCGTTCGATGACAATCCTGTCGCAGAACCGCCGCGAGCCGGCGATCGCCGAAATGCAGGCGATCATGGAGGCGATCCGTTCGCGCAAGCCGGAAGCGGCGGAGGCGGCGGCGCGGCGGCATGTGGAGACGGCCTGGCAAATCGCGCGCGACGCGCTTCGGCTCGGGACGCTTTAGGCAGCCTACTCGAAACTAATTCCTGTCGACCGGCTTGGAGCGCATGCGCGAAACCGTCTCGCGCTCGGCGCGCTTGGAGCGCAGCGGCGGCAGGCCGCGGTCGATAAGGTCCATATCCTCCAGCACCATGTCGCCCATGCGCTTGAAGGCGATATCGAGCGCGCCGGCGCGATGCGCCGAACGCAGGAAGCCGGGGAGGGTGCGGACGGGATGGTCCTTGGCCAGCGGCTCCTCGGGGAAGACGTCGCTTGCAGCGACGATGTGGCCGCTCTTCACCGCTTGCATCAATGCCGGGAAATCGACGACGCCGGCGCGGCTGAGCAGGATGAAGGCCGCGCCCTTGCGCATCCTGGCAAAGGCGTCGGCGCCCAGGAAACCCTCATTCTCGCTGGTGACGGAAGCGACGACGAAGACGAAATCGCTTTGCGACAGCACCTCGTCCAGCGAGGCCGGCTCGACGCCATTGTCGATCAGGATCGATGGCGGCAGCCATGGATCAAAAACTTTCGTGCGGGTGCGGAAGCCGGTCAGCAAGCGGTTGAGCGCGCGGCCGAGATCGCCGAAGCCGATGATGCCCACATCCGCCCCGGAGAGAAGCCGCGCGGTCTGGTTGCCGTCGCCGCCCCACAGTTCCTTGCCCTGCCGGAAAGCGAGGTCGGCGTCGACGATGTTTCTGGCAAGGTTCAGCGCCATGGCAAGGCCGAGCTCCGCCACCGGTTCGGCAAAAACCAGGCCGGTGGTGACGACATGGATGCCGCGCGCAAACAGCGTCTCATAAGGCATGTTGTTGAGGAGGTTGGTCTCGACGTTGAAGATACAGCGCAGCGCCTTCAGCTTCTCCAGAGTCTCAGCTGAAATCGGCGGCTGGCCGATGATAAAACGCGCCTCGGCCAGAGTTTCGGCGGGCAGGGCGGCAACGCCTTCCGGGGTGGTCTCGACAATGCGATAGTGTTTGCGCAGGCGCGCCAGCTGCGGCGGCGTGAAGATGAGCTCCAATGTGCGCGGTTCGGGCGCGCTGATAACCAGCGGCAAGGCTTTGTCGGGCATGTTTTTCCTCCGGGCGCGATTGGATCGCGTCAACCACGCATTCAAGTCTTACTCCCGATGAAACGATTTACAAGAACGAAAAATCGATTTATCGATTACGATAGCGAGGCAGAAAATCAGCTGCCTGCCCTCGGGAGGAGGTCAATGGCACAACACCAAACCCGGCAGCGGCGTCCGTCGATCCACGACGTGGCAAGCCATGCCGGCGTGTCCGCGGCCACCGTCTCCAAGGTGCTGGCCGGCGTCACCACGGTCAAGCCGGAAAACGCGCAGCGTGTGTTCGATGCCGTCGAGCATCTGGGCTATCGCGTCGATCCTTTAGCCTCCGATATGCGCAGGGCCAAGCGCCGCATCATCGGCGCCATCATGCCCGAATTCGAGAGCGAGTTCTTCGGCCAGATGGTGACCGAGCTCGAAGGCCTTGCCGAACAGCGCGGCTACACGTTGGTCGCCGCATCGAGCCGTGAATCGGAGGCGCGCGAGAAGGAAATCCTTGCCCGCATGCATGACTGGCGCGTTGCCGGCGTCGTGCTGGCGCCTGTGCGCAACGAGCATGGTCCGGCGGCCGCCTTCATGAAAGCCCACGGCATGACCGGCGTGCTGATCGACCGCGTCTTGTCCGACGACGCGTTCGACACCGTCTCGGCCGACAGCGCCTCCGCCAGCGCCGAAGTGGCGCGGATGCTGGTCGGCAATGGGCACAGTCATATACTGGTCATCGGCCTTGCGGAGCAGGCGGCGACGGTGCGCGCGCGCCTGGAAGGTTTTCGCAGCCAGGCGCTGGCGCTCAACCCATCGGTGCGCATCGACGTCATCACCTCGGAAGTCAGCGTCGCGCCGCTGCGATCCTCGCTGCGCGATTACTTTGCCAGGGGAGAGCGGCCGACCGCCGTCTATTCGCTGCTTTTGAAGGGCACGCTCGTCGCGCTGTCCGAGTTCCGCCGGCGTGGCTGGCATTGCCCGAACGACATCTCGCTGGTCGGCTTCGACGATGCGGAGTGGATGCAGGTGACATGGCCGGCGATCGCCGCCGTGGTGCAGCCGGTGCACCGGATTGCCAGCGAGGCGATGAACCTTTTGTTTCGCAGGGTCGAGGGTGACGTGGGACCACCCACGGCGCGGCTCGAGCCCTGCCAGGTGTTGATGCGGGAATCCGTTGGCTCGCCAGGCAGCGGTCCGCATTCCGGGGGAGGAGACCGACAACAGCCCCCATTGTCGTGAGCGGAAGCATGCGCCGGCCCTGGCCGTGGCGTCCGGCGCCAAGGATCAACGGAGGATAGAATGATATCGCATTTCCCGAGGATAAATCGATTTACCCTTGCCATCGGCGTCGCGCTTGCGTTTTCCGCCGTCGGCGTTGCCAATGCCGAGGACGGCGAATATGGCGTGCTGATGAAGACACTGGCCAATCCGTTCTGGGGCGCGATGGCGCAGGGTGTCGCGGACGGCGCCAAGGAAGCCGGCGTGAAATATTTCCAGCAGGCGGCCGAGAGCGATCAGGCAGCCGAACCGCAGCTCAACCTTTGCAATACGATGCTCGAACGCAAGCCGGTGGCGATGATCACCGCGGCCATCAACTCGACCAACCTCCTGCCTTGCCTGAAGTCGGCGCAGGATGCCGGGATCAAGATCGTCGACCTCGACAACAATCTCGACCAAGCGGTGCTCGACAAGGAAGGCGTCAAGGTCACCTTCCATATCGGCTCCGACAACATCGCCGCCGGCGCGCAGGGCGCGGAGTATCTCGCCAACAAGCTCGGCAAGGACGCCAAGGGTCCGGTGCTGGTGATCGAAGGTCTGTCCGGCAACATCACCGGCGAGAAGCGTGCCAAGGGTTTTGCCGACAAGCTGAAGGAGCTGGCGCCCGGCCTCGAAATCGTCGCTTCGCTGCCGGGCGACTGGGACCGCGGCAAGGCCGCTTCGATCGCCACCGACACGCTGACGGCGCATCCCGATCTCGTCGCCATCTTCTGCGCGAACGACGGCATGGCGCTTGGTGCAGTGGAATCGGTCTATGCGGCGGGCAAGGGTTCGCAGGTGACGATCATCGGCGTCGACGGCAATGTCGATGCGGTGAAATCGATCAAGGAAGGCCGCCTCAATGCCTCGGTGGCGCAGCTTCCCTATCTGGTCGGCAAGCAGGCGGTCGAGAACGTCAAGAAGGCGCTCGGCGGCGAGAAGGTTCCGGAAAGCATTGCCGTGCCGACTTTGGTGCTGACCAAGGACGTGCTCGACGCCGGCAAGGAACCGATGCTGCAATATGTGAAGTGAGTAGGGATAGGCAGTAGGCAGTAGGCAGTAGGCAGTAGGCAGTAGGGGAGACACGCGGGTTCGCACCGCTCAGATCGCTCTTATATTTCTCTACTGCCTAAGTCCTACTGCCTACTGCCTTACCGCCCTCTCTCAAGGTGCAAAGACATGGCTTCTGAACAGCCCGGCTTCTGGGCTCGGGTGCAGCGAGCATCCGTCGAAAGGCTCCACATCCGGCTGGAGTCGCTGGTGGTGCTTCTGGCGCTGAGCACGGCGATGGCGCTCCTGTCGCCCTATTTCCTGTCGCTCAGCAATTTCCTCAACATCCTGCTTGCGACCTCGACAATCGGCGTGCTGGCGATCGCCGCCACTTTCGTCATCGGTTCGGGCGGGCTCGATCTGTCGCTCGGCTCGGTCATGGGGCTTGCGGGCGTCGCAGGCGCTTTCGTGGCGGTCAATCTCGGCTGGCCGTCGGTCTTCGCCGTCGCCGCCTGCATCCTGGCCGGCGGGATCGCCGGCTACATCAACGGCCAACTGGTCACCCGCGCCTTCGTGCCGGCCTTCATCGTCACACTCGGCATGCTAGGCCTGGCGCGCGGTCTGGCGCTGGTCATCTCGAAGGGCAGGGCGATCTACGGCCTGCCGCCCGAGATCGTCTATATCGGGCAGGGGCGGCCGTTCGGCGTCCCGATGCCGGTGATCATCCTGGTGCTGACGGCCATCGTCGCGCATGCGGTGCTTGCCTATACGCGTTTCGGTCGCCACACGCTAGCGCTGGGAGATAGCGAAGGTGCTGCGCGAGCCGCGGGCATCCGCGTCGAGCATCACCGCCGCATCATCTACACGCTGTCGGGGGCGCTGGCCGGGCTTGCCGGCCTGCTGTTCACCGCCCGCGTCAATGCCGGCGATCCGACCGCCGGCATCAATTACGAGCTCACCGCCATCACGGCGGCGATCATCGGCGGCACCAACCTGTTCGGCGGCCGCGCCTCGATCCTCGGCACCATGATCGGCGCGCTGATCATGGGCGTCTTGCAGAACGGGCTGACGCTGCTTGCCGTCCAATCCTACTACCAGCAGATGGCGATTGGCGCGGTGCTGATCCTCGCGGTCTTCATCGACCAGTATCAGGTGCGGAAGGAGTCGCGCGTATGACCCTGCTTTCGCTGCGCGGCATCCGCAAAAGCTTCGGCGCGGTCGACGTGCTGCATGGCGTCGATCTTTCGGTCGCGGCCGGCGAGGTGGTCGGACTGGTCGGCGACAATGGCGCCGGCAAGTCGACGCTGATGAAGACCATCACCGGCATCTACCGTGCCGACACCGGCTCGATCGAGTTCGATGGCAAGGATATCCTGGCGCTGGACCCCGGTCAGCGGCGGCGCCTCGGCATCGAAATGATTTACCAGGATCTGTCTTTGGCCAAGCAACAGGACGTGGCGTCGAATATCTTCCTCGGACGCGAACCGACGAAAAAGTTGCTCGGCCTGTTCCCCGGCTTCGTCGACAAAAGCGAGATGGATCGCCAAGCGTCGAAAATGATCGAGCGGCTGGGCGCGCATCTGCCGTCGATAAACCGGTCGGTCGGTTCGTTCTCCGGCGGCCAGCAGCAGACGGTGGCGATCGCGCGCGCGCTCACCTTCAATCCGAAGCTCGTCATCATGGACGAACCGACTGCGGCGCTTGCCGTGCGCGAGGTGCAGAGCGTGCTCGATCTCATCCGGCGGCTGAGGTCGGAAGGCATCGCGGTGATCCTGATCTCGCACCGGCTGAACGACGTGCTGTCGGTCACCGACCGCATCGTCGTGCTGCGCCACGGCAGGGCGGACGCCGATCTCGTCACCGCCAGGACCAACATGAACGAAGTCGTCAGCCGCATCGTTGGCGGCGGCGATACGGCCGCAGCGGCGGCGCATGAGCAACGAGGCTGACATGAACACGTTCGGACTGCATACTTTCGCCATCGCACCGGTCTGGGACCTCGCCCGCATCGAGCCGCAGATGGACAGGCTCAAGGAATACGGCATCGGGCTGATGGAGATTCCTTTGCTTCGGCCTGAGGAGATCGACACCAAGCGGACGCGCAGCTTTGCCAATCACTATCGTGTTGAACTGGTCCCCTCGCTGGGCCTGCCGCGCGCGCTCGATGTGGTCGAACGGCCGGACGAGGCGCTGGATTTCCTCGAACCGGCTTTCCGGGTCTGCAACGAGGTCGGCGCGGAAGCGCTCGGCGGCGTCACCTACGGCACGATCGGCAAGACCACCGGCCGCGCGCCGACGCAAAGGGAAATCGACGGTATGTGCCGTTTCCTCGAACGCGCGGCGAAGGCGGCGAAGTCGCGCGGCCTGAAGCTCGGCATCGAGCCCTGCAACCGCTATGAGACGCACCTGATCAACCGCGGCATCGACGCGGCAAAGATCATCGAGCGCATCGGCGCGCCCAACATCTTCATTCATCTCGACACCTACCACATGCATATCGAGGAAGAGAGCTTTGCTTCCGGTTTCGAGGCGGCGGCGCCCTATCTCGGCTATGTGCATGTGTCGGAAGCCAACCGCGGCGTGCCGGGGCGTGGCATGCTGAACTGGGCGGCCTGCATGAAGGCCATCGCCGACATCGGCTATCAGGGCGCGATCACGCTCGAAAGCATGAACCATGTCGATGTCGACATCGCCGGCGGGCTCGCCGTGTGGCGGCCGGTGGCCGAGAATCCGCGCGACGTCATCGAGGTCGGACTGCCGTTCTTGCGCGAGGAGGCGAGGAAGGCCGGGCTGACGCTGGGGTGAACCCTCAGAACGGGTAGTGCTGTCCGGGATCCTCGATCGTCACCCAGCGCAGGTCGGTGAATTCGGCGATCGAGGCCTTGCCCCCGAAACGGCCATAGCCCGAGCCCTTGACGCCGCCGAAAGGCATCTGCGCCTCGTCGCCGACGGTCGGGCCGTTGATGTGGCAGATGCCGGCCTGGATGCGCGCGGCTATCGCCATGGCGCGGCGGATGTCGCGGCTGAAGACGGCCGACGACAGGCCGTATTCGGTGTCGTTGGCGACGCGCACCGCTTCGTCCTCGCCTTTCACGCGAATGACCGGCTTCACCGGACCGAAGGACTCTTCCGAATAGACGCGCATGGCGGGCGTCACGTGGTCGAGGAGCGTCGCTTCCACCACCGTTCCTGTCCGCTTGCCGCCGGCCGCGAGCGTTGCACTCTTCGCGGTCGCGTCGGCAATCAGCTCCTCCATCTTATCCGCCGCCTGGCTGCTGATCAGCGAGCCGAGCACGACATGACCGCGCGGGTCGCCGGCCGGCAGTTGCGAGGCACGCGCGGCAAGCTTGGCGACGAACTCGTCGGCGATCTTCTCATCGACGATCAGCCGCTCGGTCGACATGCAGATCTGACCCTGATGCATGAAGGCGCCGAAAGTCGCGGCATTCACTGCAGCGTCGATGTCGGCGTCATCCAGCACGACCAGTGGCGCCTTGCCGCCGAGCTCGAGCAGCGCCGGCTTGAGGTGCCGCCCCGAGAGCTCGGCGATGATGCGGCCGACCTTGGTCGAGCCGGTGAAATTGACGCGCTTCACCGCCGGATGCGCGATCAGCGCCTCGACGATTGCCGCCGCGTCCTTCGGGTCGTTGGTGACGACATTGACGACGCCCTTTGGCAGGCCGGCCTCGACCAGCACCTGACCGATCAGGCGATGCGTGCCGGGGCATAGTTCGGACGCCTTCAGCACCACCGTGTTGCCGCAGGCGAGCGGCATTGCGAGTGCGCGCGTGCCGAGGATGACCGGCGCGTTCCACGGCGCGATGCCGAGGCACACACCAGCCGGCTGGCGGATCGCCATGGCGAGCGTGCCCGGCTTGTCGGATGGAATAACCTCGCCGGAAATCTGCGTGGTCATCGCCGCCGCCTCGCGCAGCATGTTGGACGCCAGCATGACGTTGAAGCCCGCCCAGGGTCCGGTGGCGCCGGTCTCTTCCATCATCAGCTTGGTGAATTCCCCGACCTTCGAGGCCATGACGTCGGCCGCCTTCAGAAGCAGCATCCGGCGCTCGCCAGGTCCGGTCTTCGACCAGGCGTCGAAGGCTGCCGCCGCCGCATCTGCCGCGGCGTTGGCGTCGGCAATGCTTGCGGCGGCGGCGCGCGTCGCGAGCTTGCCGGTGAAGGGGTCCAGGCGCTCGTAAGAGGCTTTGCCGGTCGCCGCCCTTTCGTCGCCGTCAATCAGAAGTCCGATGTCCATGGGTTTCTCCCTCGCTTTCGCTGGAGCGTTGCAAAATTAGAAGCCAAGCACTTCCGCGTTGATCGACGCTTCGAGGCCGCCGTCGACCGGCACGTTGGCGCCGTTGATCCAGCGCGCGCCGTCGGAGCACAGGAACAGCACGACGGGCGCGATGTCGCCCGATGTGCCGGCGCGGCCGACGCGCGCGATATCGCTGTCGACCTTGGCGTCACCGAGGACCGAGCGGAACTGTTTCAGGATCGGCGTCTCGACCGGACCGGGGCTGACCGCGTTGACGCGGATGCCGCGGCTCTTGAACAGGTCCTGATGCGCCGCGCGGAAGGTCCACAGGAGCAAAAGCTCCTTCGAGACCGGATAGCCTTCCTCGTTCTTGACCGCGTGGTCGGCGATCACTCTGGCGACATCGGGAAAGCCCTCGACGCCAACCATCGAGGCGGCTCGGTTGAGATTGGCGCGCCAGCCGAAGCCGGCGATGGAGGCGACATTGACGATGGCGCCGCCCTCGCGAAGCCTTGGCGCCATCGCTTCCGAGAGCGCGCGCAGGCCGTAGAAATTGACGGCGAGCGTCGGCGCCGCGCCCATATTGCCGGAAAGGCCGGCGACGTTGCAGAGCGCATCGATGCGCTGCGGCAACCGCGCCACGAGGTCGTCGACGCCGGCTTTGGACGAGATGTCGGACTTGACGAAGACGCCCTGATGTCCGGCCGGCTCGCGCAGGTCGACGCCGATGACGTCGGCGCCTAGTTGGCCCGCGAGTTCCGCCGTGCGGGTGCCGATGCCCGAGGCGACGCCGGTGATGAGGATCGTCTTGCCGAACAGCATGCTCATGCCTTCTCGCTGTGTGCCGCAGTGGGTGCTGGTGAAATGGCCTCGCCGGTCGGATCCGCCACGCTGGCGGGAAGCCTGACGCGGTAGCCGACCGACAGCAGGCGCCAACCAAAGCGCTCTTCGAGCGTGCCCCAGAGGCCACGCGGCAAGAGCAGCGAGAAGACCAGTGCCGCGGCGCCGAGCCCAATCAGGTACCAGACGCCGGTGCCGCCGAACCAGGTCTCGATGAGGAAGAAGAGCAGCGCGCCGAGGATGGCGCCCTCGAAGGTGCCGATACCGCCGACCAGCACCATGAAGATCATGTAAGCGGTCCACTGCACGTTGAAATAGGTCTTCGGCTGGAAGGTGATCGCGGTGGCCAGCCACAGCGCGCCGGCGACGCCGATGCCGAAGGCGGCGAGCATGAAGAGCAGCCGCTTGGTACCGGTGACGCGCACGCCGACGGAGGCCGCCGCATCCTCATTGTCGCGGATGGCGCGAATGGCGGCGCCGGTGCTGCCGCGCAGCAGGCTGAACAGGATCGCGAGCAGGGCGGTCATCGACGCCAACGCCAGCCAGTAGATGGTCAGCCGGCGTGTCGACGCGTCGTAGACGTTGAGCGAGATCAGCGACGTGCCGGTCTCGCCCTGGATCAGCCGGTCGAGATTGACGAGCAGGTGGGTGAGCGCTGCGATCACCCACATGCCGATGGCGAACTCGCCGTTCCTCAAGCGTAGCATGAACAACGAGATCGGCCAGGACACGGCGCCGACAATGACCGCCGAAACGAAGAGCGAGACAAACGGATTGAGCCCGGCATTGGCGAGGCGGATGGCGAAGTAGGCGCCAAGGCCGAAGAACACCTGCTGGCCGACCGAGACCAGCCCGCCGAAACCGGCCAGCGCATTCCACATGGCGGCGAGGATCACATAGATGAACAAAGCGGTCATGCGATCGACCGCGCCGGCGGACAGGAATTGCGGCGCGACGGCGAGCAGCAGAATGATGGTCAAAACGCCGATGCCGGCGCTGCGCGAAGCGGCCGTGCCACGCTCGATGACCGGGGAGGCGGCGTTCATGAGGCTTTCCGCGTGGAGAGGCGCAGCAAGCTGTGCAGGCCGAGGCCGGAAGTGTAGAGCCGGATGAACAGCACGATCAGGAAAGCGACGTGGCCGCCGATGAGGAAACCTTGCGGATGGATCCTGGCGCCGAGCGTCTGGGCGAGCGCCAGCACGATGCCGCCGATCAGCGTTCCCCAGAGCGAGCCGGCGCCGCCGATGACGGCGGCTTCGAAGGCGAACAGCAGTTGCGTTGCGCCGGCATAGGGATCGAAGGTGGCGCGCATGCCGAGGAAGGCGCCGGCGAGACCGAGCGTGACCATGGCGATTGCCGCGGCTATTGCCATGGAGCGGCGCGCGTCGACACCGACGATGCCGGCGGTATCAGGGTCTTCCGAGGTCGCGCGGATCGAGCGGCCTAACCCGGTGCGGGTGAGGAACAGTTGTAGTCCACCAAGCAGGACGACGGCGGTGATGAAGATGATCACCGCGAGCTTGCCGACATAGAGGCTGCCCGGCCATTCCCAGGAATCGTAGGACAGGCTGCCGATGAAGGGCGCCAGCGAGCGCGTGTCGGCGCCGAACTGTTCGAACAGCACATTGTCGATGACGATGGCGAGGCCGAAGGTTGTGAGGATCGGCAGCAGCGCGCCGCCGCGCGCGCTGCGCTCGAGCAGGAAGTGCTGCAGGGCCCAGCCAATCGCGGCCATCAGCGGCAGCACGACGAGCAGGCCCAGAAATGGCGAGATGTGGAAGCGCGAGGCGAGCAGCCACAGCGCGAAGGCCGACAGCACGGCGAGGCTGCCATGCGCCAGGTTGATGATGCGCATCACCGAGAACATGAAGGAGAGGCCGCAGGCGATCAGCGCGTAATAGCCGCCGAGCAGGACGCCCTGGACGATCTGGTTCATCATGCCGGCACGCCTCCGGCGCCCTTCCGGTGCAGGCCGAAATAGGCCTTGGTCACCTCGTCGCGCGACACGCTCTTGCTGTCGCCGGCAAGGACGATCCGGCCCTCCAGCATGCAGATCACCTTGTCGGAGACGGAGAGCGCGCGGTTGAGGTCCTGCTCGACCAGGATGATCGTCGTGCCGGAGCCGATCAGCCCCTGCAGAGAGGCATAGACGCGGTCGACGACCAGCGGCGACAGGCCGAGCGAGACCTCGTCGAGCAGGAGCAGGTCGGGATTGCTCATCAGCGCACGGCCGAGTGCGGTCGCCTGCTGCTCGCCGCCGGAAAGATGCCCGGCCTTGGCATGGCGGCGCGGCTTCAAGTTGGGGAAGGTGTCGAGCACGCGTTCGACGCTCCAGTCGCCGGGGCGGCCGGCAGTGCGGCCGAGCAGAAGGTTTTCCTCGACCGTCATCTGCACGAACAGCCGCCGCCCTTCGGGAACCAGGGCGATGCCCTTGCGGACGCGTTCATGCGAAGGCACACCGGAGAGATCGTCGCCGTCGAAGACCACACGGCCCGAGGCCGCCTGGTGCGCGCCGGCGATTGCACGCAGCAGCGTCGTCTTGCCCGCGCCGTTGGCGCCGACCAGCGCCAGCGTCTCGCCACGCTCGAGGCTGAAGCTGATGCCGCGCACCGCCTGCAGCAGGCCGTGGCGGACAACGAGATCCTCGGCCGACAGCAGGCTCATTTCGGGCCTCCGCCGAGATAGGCGCTGATCACCTGCGGGTCGGCCATCACCGCCTGCGGCTCGCCGTCAGCGATAATCTTGCCGGCGTCCATGCAGATCAGCCGTTCGGCCACTTGCAAAAGCACGTGGACGATGTGCTCGATCCAGACGATGCCTATCCTGCGGCGGCGCAATTCGCGGATGGTCTCGACGAGCTCGCCCGCCTCGCCGTCGGTCAGGCCGCCGCCGATCTCGTCGAGCAGAAGCAGCGTCGGTTTCGCGGCGAGCGCGCGGGCGAGCTCCAGCCGCTTGCGGTCGAGCAGGCCGAGCGTTTCGGCGCGGCGGTTGGCTATGCTGAGCATGCCGCAGAGCTTCAGCGAGCCGAGCGCTTCCTCATAAGCCTCGTCGCGGCCGAGTCCGGCGCCGTGCGAGGCGGCGACGAAGACATTCTCGAAGACGGTCATGCCGCCGAAGGGTTTCGGCACCTGATGGGTGCGCACCAGGCCCAGCCGGCAGCGCTGCGTGGCCGGCAGCGTGGTCACGTCATCGCCCTTGAAGGCGATGGTTCCGGCGCTCGGCGGATAGGCACCGGAAAGCACGCTGAGCAGCGTCGTCTTGCCGGCGCCGTTCGGGCCGACGATGCCGACCGCTTCCTCGGCGCCCATGGCGAAGTCGATGTCGTCGAGCACCACAAGCGCGCCGAAGCGCTTGTGGATGCCGGCGGCGCTGAGAACGGCACCGTTGGGCGTCGCGTTCACGATGCGGTCCCCGACTTAATCAGCCGTTGTAAGGCTGGAGCTTGGCCCCAACCGGCACGTTCGGGTCGGTGGCGTTCTCGGTCACGACATAGTCGAGCGGGAATTTCGAGCCTTCCTTGGCGGCGACCCATTGCGTGCCGATGATCGGGCCGGGGGACACGTTCGCGACGGGGCCGCTGGTGAAGTCGACCTTGCCGATCATGGTCTCGGTCTTCAACACGCTCAGTGCCTTGGCGACCGCCGCCTTGTCCTTGGCGTTGGAACTCGCCTTCAGGGCTTCGAAGCCGGCGTCGAGCAGCGACATCGAGGCGCCGAGCTGCTGTGTCCACTGCTTGCCGCTCGCCGTCTCGTAACCGTCGGCAAGCTCGGTGCCGGAGACGCCGGTCAGCGGCGACTTGTAGGGGAAGGCTTTGTGCCAATAGGCGGCGCTCGAGATCTTCATGCCGAGATCGCCGAGCGCCTCGATGTCGGAGGGGAACAGGCCGGTCTTGGCGACCTGGGCGATCTTGATCTGCCGGGTCAGCCCCTGCTGCGCGGCCTGGCGCCAGAAGGCGGCGAAGTCCGGCGGGATCGGGAAGGAATTGAAGATCTCGACGCCTTCTTGCTTGAACAGCGCGATCTGCGAGGAATAGTCGGTTGTGCCGGTCTCATAGGCGCCGGGATCGACGATCGTAAAACCCTGCTTGGCCAGGAGCGGCGCGAGGTTGGCGCGAATGGCGTTGCCGTCGGCGTCGTTCGGATACATGACGCCGACCTTCTTGTTGGTCTCGATCAGGTTCCACTGCGAAATATAGGTCTTGAAGAATTCGCCGACGCCGAAGCCGAAATGATAGGTCCATTTGAAAGGCGAGGGCGCGCCCGGCTTGGCGCCGCGGCCGAAATACCACGCCTCCCACGGCATGACGGTGGAGAGGCACGGCACGCCGGCCGCCTCGCAGGCATCGGCGACCGGGTTGATCACCTCGGGCGTGGAAACGGCCAGCATCAGGTCGATGGCCTGGTTGTTGATCAGGTCTTTTGCCAACTGGCCGGCGCGCGACGGATCCGACTGGGTGTCCTGGTCGAGGATCTCGACGCTGTATTTCTTGCCGCCGAGCTCGATGCCGTTGGCCAGGGCCTTGCGGGCGAGGTCCAGCACATAGCCGTCGGTTTCGCCGAAGCCGGCGAGCGGGCCGGTGCGCGGGCTGACGAAGCCGACCTTGAGCGTGTCGGCGGCCTGCGCGAAAGCCTTGCCGCGGCCGAACGCAAGTGCTGCGCCACCGGCCATCGATGTAGCAATGAACTGGCGTCGTGAAATGCCCGATATGGCGGGCTTGCTGCCGATATTATGAGACATCTGCTCCTCCCTCAGTCGCCGTTCGACACGACGGCAAACGGGTCTTCCGCTTGCGGCCGGACGGCACGGCTTTCGATCCTCCGGAGATCACATTGCACTAGCGGTTTGGTTCGGTAAAATGATATTTTACGGTGTTTTATTAACCGCTGGGTTAGCGAAATTCGAACTGCTAGCTCGATCGTCAGGCGTGGTGCCGCGCGGCTTCGCGGATCGTCTGCAACAGGATGGTGAAGGCGGGCGAGGGCGCGGTGTCTGTGCGCATGGTCAAACCCACCGGCCCTTTGGTCTCCTCCGTATCCACCGGCAGTGCGACGAAAGCGCCGCTGGCGATCTCATTGGCAACGACGCCGGCCGAGATGATCCACACAGCATTGCTCTGGCGCATGAAGGAACGGCCGAAGGAATCAGAAACGGTTTCGATCTCCGTGGCGGGCGCGGTCATGCCGTTGGTGATGAAGAGCCGGTCGACGAAGGGGCGTATGACGGATTCCCGCGTCGGCATCAGGACGGGGAAGTCGTCGAGCCGCGCGAAGATGTCTGCCCCGGGTTCCGACAGGGGATGCCCGGCCCGCACCACGAACAGCACCTGCTCGGAATAGAGATGTTCGAAGAAGAAGCCGGTCATGTGCTCCGGCGCCGCGAGCCGGCCGACGACGAGGTCGAGCGCGCCGACGCGCAACTGTTCGAGCAGCACGGCGTTCTCGCCGGTGACGATCTTGAGCGCGGCGCCGGTGTTTTCCTCGAGGAACAGGTTCATGGCGAGCGGCATCACGCGCGCCGACACCGTCGGCAGCGCGCCGATGCGGATCGGGTCGCGATGGAGAGCGCCGTCCTGGCGCACGGAATCGACGCCGCGCTTCAGCGCCGAGATCGCCGAGCCGGCATGGCCGAGGAAGATCTCGCCGAGACGCGTGACCCGGATGCCGCGCCCGTCGCGCTCGACCACGGCGACGCCGAGCGCTTCTTCCAGCTCACGCAAGGTCTTGGTCACGGCCGGCGCACTGACATGCAGGAAGTCGGCCGCGCGCGCCACGCTGCCTTGCCGAGCGACTTCGAGAAAGGCCTGCAGATGGCGGAAGCGGATCCGGCTTTCGGCCATGGTTCGATAACCTCAGAGTTAATGAAACGCCGCAAAATATCATTTTACCGAACCAAACCGCTGGTGCAATGTGGCTTTGGAGGATCGAAATCGTGCCATTCGTCAGCATAGGCGGCGTGACGCTGCATCACCGCTACATCGAGGCGACGGGCACGTCGCGTCCGATCATATTCATCAATTCGCTGGGCACCGATTTTCGGATCTGGGACGACGTCGTCGCGAAACTGAGGAGCGAAATGCCGATGCTCGTCTACGACAAGCGCGGCCATGGGCTGTCGGATATCGGCGGCGGCGTACGCTCGATCGACGACCATGTCGACGATCTCGCCGCCCTCATCGACCATTTCGGTTTCGACAAGGTCGTGCTCTTCGGCCTGTCCGTCGGCGGCATGATTGCGCAGCGGCTCTATACCCGCCACCCCAAATGTGTAGAGGCTCTGATCCTCAGCGACACGGCGCACAAGATCGGCACCGCCGAAAGCTGGAACACGCGCATCGCGACTATCGAGCGTGACGGCATCGAGGCGATCGCCGAAGGCATCATGAAAGTGTGGTTCACGCCGCAATTCCATGCCAAGCGTGCGGCGGACCTGGCCGGCTGCTGCAACATGCTGACCAGGCAGGCTTTGTCTGGCTACATCGGCACCTGCATGGCGGTGCGCGATGCCGATTTCACCGACAGCGCGCGGCGCATCGCGGTGCCGACGCTCTGCATCGTCGGCGATCAGGACGGCTCGACGCCACCCGATCTTGTTCGCTCGCTGGCGGATCTGATCCCAGGCGCCCGCTTCGAAATGATCCGCGATGCCGCGCACATCCCATGCATCGAGCAGCCCGACGCGCTCGTCACCTTGATCCGCGATTTCGCCGCCTCATTGCCTGAGGAAACGTCTGCCCATGGATGATGTCACGAAGAACCGCTACCGGACGGGTCTCGAGGTCCGCCGCTCCGTGCTTGGCGATCCCCACGTCGACCGTGCCGAGGATGCCGCGACCGATTTCGACCGGCCGTTCCAGCAGTTGATCACCGAGGCCGCCTGGGGAACGGTATGGGCGCGGCCGGGCTGGTCGAAGCGCGAGCGTTCGATCGTGACGCTGGCCCTGCTTGCAGCACTTGGCCATGACGACGAGGTGGCCATGCATGTGCGCGCCACCGCCAATACAGGCGCCACGCGGGATGACATCTGCGAGGCCTTCCTGCACGTCGCCGTCTATGCCGGCGTGCCGGCAGCCAACCGCGCCTTCAAGATTGCCAAGGAGGTGTTCGCGCAGATGGACGGAGCCGCCCATGGCTGAGCGAGGCTCGAACCGTTCACCCGAGACCGGCGCCTTCTTCCAGCGCGACCGCCAGTGGCATCCGGCCGCCTTCACGCCGAACTACAAGAGCTCGGTGCTGCGCTCGCCGCAACGGGCATTGGTGGCATTCGACAACACGCTGTCGGAACTGACCGGACCGGTCTTCGGGCACGCGATGCTCGGCGAGCTCGACAACGACCTGATCCACAATTTCGCCCGGCCTGGCGAGAGCGCCCTCGGCGAGCGCATCATCGTCCATGGACGCGTGCTCGACGAGCGGGGCAAGGGCGTGCCTGGCGTGCTGCTCGAATTCTGGCAGGCCAATGCCGGCGGCCGCTACCGTCACAAGAAGGACGCCTATCTCGCCCCCCTTGATCCGAATTTCGGCGGCTGCGGCCGCACGATCACCGGCGAAGACGGCAGCTACGCCTTTCGCACGGTCAGGCCCGGGCCCTATCCGTGGCCGAATGGGCCGAACGACTGGCGGCCGGCGCATATCCATTTTTCCGTGTTCGGCCATGGCTTCGCGCAGCGGCTGATCACACAGATGTATTTCGAGGGCGATCCGCTGATCTGGCGCTGCCCGATCGTCGGCGGCATTTCCAACAGGGAAGCTATCGAGGCGCTGATCGCCGCGCTCGACATGCAGTCGACCATCCCGATGGATGCGCTCGCCTACAAGTTCGACATCGTGCTGCGCGGGCGCCGCTCGACGCTGTTCGAGAACAGACCGGAGGGCAATTGATGGCACAGTCGCTCGACCGGTTGAAGGAGAGCCCTTCGCAGACCGCCGGACCCTATGTGCATATCGGGCTGACGCCCAATTTCTGCGGCATTGGCGGCATCTATGCGAGCGACCTCGGCTCATCGATGATCAACGACCAAACCAAGGGCGAGCGCATCGAGTTGCGCATTCGCGTGCTCGACGGCACCGGCACGCCGCTCAAGGATGCGCTGATCGAGATCTGGCAGGCGGACGCCAACGGGCTCTACAATTCGCCGTCGGAATTGCGCGGCGCCGCCGATCCGAATTTCCCTGGATGGGGCCGGCAGCCGACCGACATGGAAACGGGCGTCTGCCTGTTCCGGACAATCAAGCCGGGCCGCGTGCCGTTTCGCGACGGCCGGCTGATGGCGCCGCACATCACGCTGTGGATCGTGGCGCGCGGCATCAATGTCGGCCTGCACACCAGGCTCTATTTTTCCGACGAGGAAAAGGCCAATGCCGAGGACCCAATCCTCGCCCGCATCGAGCATCGCCTGCGTGTGCCGACGCTGATCGCCGAGCGCCGGGGCGATACTTACGTCTTCGACATCCACCTGCAGGGCGAAAAGGAGACGGTCTTCTTCGACAGCTGACCGGGGCCGCCATGACCGTTTCGCCCTTCGATCACCCGCTGCTTTCCGGCCTGCTCGGCGACGAAGAGGCGGCCAGACATTTTTCCGTCGAAGCCGACATCGCTGCGATGCTCAGCTTCGAGCGGGCGCTGGCCGAGGCGGAAGCCGGGTGCGGCGCGATAACCAGCGATGCGGCGGCGGCGATCTCGAAGGCGCTGGCGGCGTTCCGGCCGGATACGGCGAAGCTGCGCGCCGGCGTCGCCGCCGACGGCGTCGTGATGCCGGAACTGGTGCGACAGATCAAGGCTGCTGTTGGCGTGCCGCACGATGCATTCGTTCATTTCGGCGCCACCAGCCAGGATGTGATCGATACATCGCTGGTGCTGCGCCTGAGCGGGGCGGTCGAGCATGTCGGCCTGCTGCTCAGCGAGAACGTCGTGCGGCTCGCCGGACTCGAACAGGATTTCGAGGGCAGGGCGATGATGGCGGTGACGCGAATGCAGCCGGCGATACCGATCGTCGTGACCGACCGGATCGCTTCCTGGCGAGCACCGCTCCAGCGTCACCAGGAACGGTTGAAGGAGCTCTCCGGCCGACTGCTTGTCGTGCAGTTCGGCGGCGCCGCCGGCACGCTGGAAAAGCTCGGCGACAAGGCCGCCGCAGTGCGCGCCGCGCTTGCCGCGAAGCTTGGCCTCGCTGACGCGCCGCAATGGCACAATCAGCGCGACGCGCTCGCCGAGTTCGCCGGCTGGCTGTCGCTGGTGACCGGCAGCCTCGGCAAGTTCGGGAAGGACGTTGCGCTGATGGCGCAGGCGGGCACCGACATCAAGCTGTCCGGCGGCGGCGGTTCATCTACCATGCCGCACAAGCAGAATCCCGTGAAGGCGGAAGCCCTGGTGTCCCTCGCCCGCTTCAATGCCGTCCAACTTTCCGGCATGCACCAGGCGCTGGTGCATGAGCAGGAGCGCTCGGGTTCGGCCTGGACGCTGGAATGGCTCATCCTGCCGCAAATGGTCATGGCGACGGCGGCCGCGCTCAGGCTTGCAGCCGAGTTGGCCGGACAGATCGAGAGCCTCGGTCATTGATGCGCACGCAAGTCGCCATCATTGGCTCGGGGCCGTCCGGGCTGCTGCTCGGCCAATTGCTTGCCACGATTGGCGTCGAGACGATCATCCTCGAGCGGTCGAGCCGCGAGCATGTGCTTGGCCGGGTGCGCGCGGGCGTGCTCGAACAGGGCACGGTGGACCTGCTCGGCGAAGCGGGCGCGGCGGAGAGGCTCTATGAACAGGGCCTGCCGCATGAAGGCATTTCGCTCGCCTTCGACGGCCGCGCGCACCGCATCGACATGACCGCGCTCACCAGCGGCAAGCATGTAACCATCTATGGCCAGACCGAGGTGACGCTCGATCTGATGCAGAAGCGCGAAGCGGCGGGCCTTCCGACCGTCTTCGAAACGTCGAATGTCGCGCCGCACGATTTCGGCGGCGCGTCGCCCTTCGTCACCTACGAGAAGGACGGCGTCACGCACCGCATCGATTGCGACTTCATCGCCGGCTGCGACGGCTATCACGGCGTCAGCCGCAGGTCAGTGCCGGAAAACGCCTTGAAGACGTTCGAGCGACACTATCCGTTCGGCTGGCTGGGCGTGCTGGCCGAGGTGCCGCCGGCCGACCATGAGCTGGTCTATGCCAATCACGAGCGCGGCTTCGCGCTCTGCTCGATGCGCTCACCGCAGCGCAGCCGCTACTATGTGCAGGTTCCCGCCGAGGAGCGCGTCGAGGCCTGGTCGGACGACCGCTTCTGGGACGAGTTGCGCCGCCGCCTGCCGGTGCAGATAGCAGCTGCCGTGACGACCGGGCCGTCCTTCGAGAAGTCGATCGCGCCGCTGCGCTCCTTCGTCGCCGAGCCGATGCGCTTCGGAAGGTTGTTCCTGGTCGGTGACGCCGCCCACATCGTGCCACCGACCGGCGCGAAGGGCCTCAACCTTGCAGCCAGCGACGTGCGCTATCTCTTTGCCGGTCTTCGCGAATTCTACCGTGAGAGATCGCAAGCCGGGCTCGACGCCTATTCAGCCAAGGCGCTGTCGCGGGTGTGGAAAGCGGTGCGCTTTTCCTGGTGGATGACGACGATGCTGCACCGCTTTCCCGAGACCGGTGAATTCGGCCAACGCATCCAGGAAGCCGAACTCGATTACCTCGTGCATTCCAAGGCCGCTTCCACGGCGCTGGCCGAAAACTACGTCGGTCTGCCTTATTGATCCGACCGGTCAGACCCGCTCCAGCGCAATTGCGATGCCCTGGCCGACGCCTATGCACATGGTGGCCAAAGCCAGCTTGCCGCCGCGCTCGCGCAGCTCGAGCGCGGCCGTGCCGGTGATGCGCGCGCCCGACATGCCGAGCGGGTGACCGAGTGCGATCGCGCCGCCGTTCGGATTGACGTGCGCGGCGTCCTCGGCGATGCCGAGCTGGCGGAGTACGGCAATGCCTTGCGAGGCAAAAGCTTCGTTCAATTCGACGACATCGAATTGCTCGGGCGTCAGGCCGAGGCGGGCGCAAAGCTTCTTGGTGGCCGGGGCCGGACCGATGCCCATGATGCGCGGCGCCACACCGGCGACAGCACCCCCGAGGATGCGGGCGATCGGCGTCAGGCCATGCTTCTTCGCCGCCGCTTCCGAAGCGATGATGAGGGCCGCCGCACCGTCATTGACCCCTGAGGCGTTGCCGGCAGTGACGCTGCCGCCCTGGCGGAATGGCGCCGGCAGTTTGGCCAGGATCTCGACGGTGGTGCCGGCGCGTGGATGCTCGTCCTTCGAGACGACGACCGGATCGCCTTTCTTCTGCGGGATCGTCACGGACGTGATCTCTTTCGCCAGCCGGCCGCTGCCTTGAGCGGCAACGGCCTTGTCCTGGCTGCGCACCGCGAACGCGTCTTGGTCCGCGCGGGAAACGGAAAAATCCTCGGCGACGTTCTCCCCGGTCTCCGGCATGGACTCGACGCCATATTGCTTCTTCATCAGCGGGTTGACGAAGCGCCAGCCGATGGTGGTGTCGTAGATCTCGGCGTTGCGCGAAAAGGCGGCGTCGGCCTTCGGCATGACGAAAGGCGCGCGGCTCATCGATTCGACGCCGCCGGCGATCATCAGCTCGGCCTCGCCCGATTTGATGGCGCGCGCGGCGATGGTGACGGCATCCATGCCAGAGCCGCACAAGCGGTTGACTGTCGAACCGGGGATGTCCTGCGGCAGGCCGGCAAGCAGCAGTGCCATGCGCGCCACGTTGCGATTGTCCTCGCCGGCCTGGTTGGCGCAGCCATAGACGACATCATCGACGGCCGCCCAATGGACGCCGGCATTGCGCTCGACCAAGGCCTTCAACGGGATGGCGCCGAGGTCGTCGGCGCGGACGGAGGACAATGAACCGCCGAAGCGGCCGATGGGCGTGCGGATGTAGTCGCAAATGAAGGCTTCAGTCATCTAGGCAGCTTTCCGCTCGGCGATCCCCTGATGCGCCGCCTTGGTGCGGACATGCAGGTCGCGCAATGTGTTCAGCTCGAGTTCCGTCGGCGCCGGCGTCTCGTCAAGAGCCTCCGCGAACTTGACCGTCCAGCCACAGGTCTCCTGTACCTGCTCGCGCGAGACGCCGGGATGCAGCGACACCACTGTGAATTCCTTGGTCACCGGGTCCGGCTTCCAGATGGCGAGGTCCGTGATCAAAAGCGTTGGCCCGGCGGTATCGATGCCGAGCCGCTTGCGATGATCGCCGCCATCGCCATGGCCGAAGGAGGTGAAGAAGTCGACCTTTTCGACCATGCCGCGCTTCGACTGCGCCATGGTGATGTAGACCTGCCTGGACGAGGTGGCGATCTCCGGCGCGCCGCCGCCGCCGGGCAAGCGGGTCTTGGGATGCGCATAGTCGCCGATGACGGTGGTGTTGATATTGCCGAATTTGTCGAGCTGGGCGGCGCCCAGAAAGCCGATCGAGATGCGGCCGCCCTGCAGCCAGTAGCGGAACATCTCCGGCACCGCGACGGTGGTGACCGCCGTCTCGCACAATTCGCCGTCGCCGATCGACAGCGGCAGCACGTCGGGCGCCGTGCCGATGGTGCCGCTCTCATAGATCAAGGTGATATGCGGCGCATGCGTCAGCCGCGCGACGTTGCAGGCGGCCGACGGCGCGCCGATGCCGACGAAGCAGACATCGTCGCTTTTCAAAGCGCGGCTGGCGGCGATCGTCATCATCTCGTTCGGGGTGAAACCAATCTCCTTCGCGTCGCTCATGCGGCTTTCCTCAGATGCTCGACGCGGCCGGCAAAGTCATCCGGGCTGCTCTCGATGACGTTCTGCTGCATCCACGCCTGGAAGCGGCCGCGGTCGGCGGCGATCTCGTCCCATTCGAGATAGGCGACGTTGTCGCGCTCGTAATAGCCATGCGTGTAGGAGGGATGCGAGCCGCCGGGCACGACCGAAATCGCCGCGATCGTCCAGCTGGGCAGCACGGTGAGATTGGGGTGGAGGTCGTCGAAGCTGTCGACCACTTCCTCGACCGTCACCACCGCCCGCTTTGCGGCAAGAACGGCTTCCTTCTGGATGCCGATGATGCCCTCGACCAGCACGTTGCCCTTCCGGTCCGCCTTCTGCGCATGGATGAAGGTGACGTCCGGCCTTATCGCCGGAACGGCCGCCAACACCTCGCCCGTGAAAGGGCAGGTGACGGATTTGATGTTTGGATTGACCGCGGCAAGACCGGCGCCGCGATAGCCGCGGAACACCGCGCAAGGCAGGCCGGCGGCGCCCGCCTCATAGGCATTGGCCATGCCGGCGTGGCTGTGCTCCTCGATCTCGATGGCGCGGGGAAAGCCGTTCTCGATGGCGTCGCGGGCGCGTCTGAGCAGGCCGACGCCAGGATTGCCGACATAGGAGAAGACGATTTTCCTCGCCATGCCCATGCCGATCATCTGGTCATAGATCAGGTCGGGCGTCATGCGGATCAGCGTCAGGTCGCGAAAGCCCTGGCGGATCGCCTCATGCGCGGCGGCGGTCGGGATCAGATGAGTGAAGCCCTCGAAAGCGACCGTATCGCCGTCATGCAGATTTTCCGCGACCGCTTCTTTCAGCGGCAGGAACTTGACCATCACCAGACCTCACGAAAAGTTCGCATTGCGAACATCTGTTTTATATGAGATATTTCTAACTCCGAGCTCTGCATTGAGTCAACGCCGGCCTGGAGGCGCTCGTGGGAGAGGAAGTAATTTCGCGCGACCATGTCGGCTCGCTGGAACGCGGCCTGGCGGTGATGGAAATCCTTGCGCGCCATCCGGCCGGCATGACGCTGACCGAGATGGCCGAAGAGGCGGATCTCACGCGCGCCGGCGCCCGCCGCTTTCTGCTGACATTGGTCGCCACGGGCTATGCGACGCAGTCCGGCCGGCTGTTTTCGCTATCGCCGCGTCTTTTGACGGTCGCGCGGACCTGGCTCGGCGGCGCATCGCTCTGGACGTTCGCGGCGCCGATCATGCGCGAGGTGGCGGGCAAATTCGACGAGGCCTGCAACGCGGCGGTGCTATCGGGTGAGGACGTCGTCTATGTTGCGCGCATCCCCGGACGGCGGATCTTAAGCGTCGCGCTCGATGTAGGCACGCGGCTGCCGGCCTATTGCACCTCGATGGGGCGGGTGCTGCTTTCCGGTCTGGGGGCGGACGACTTGAAGACCTTCCTGGCGCAAGCGACCATCGAGCGCCGGACGCCGAAGACGATCACCGGCCGCGCTGCGCTCGGCAAGGCCATCGCCAAGGCGAGAGCGGATGGCTTCGCCATCGTCGACGAGGAATTGGAGCTCGGCCTGCGCTCGATCGCGGTTCCGATCATCGATCGCGCCGACCGCACCGTCTGCGCCATCAACGTCTCGACGCAATCGGCGCGTTTCTCGGTCGAGGCGATGGAGCGCGACATCCTGCCGGTGCTGCGCCAGGCCAAGCAGCGCGTGGAGGAGTTCTTCTTCGCTTGAGGGCGCGTCTCCCGTTGCCGCCGCACGTTCATTCTGCGCCCGGTCCTCCTTCCGTTCTTGAATGGTGATGAAGGTTCGTTGACGGGGGAATTCAAATCCGATATTGAACAGGATTATACAGGTTCACTGAACAGGTATCGATATGGCCCGTCGCGCGACGCAGATCACTCCCGGCACGGGCAAGCCCGAGCAGATCGCGACGGTTCTGGAGCATGAGATACGCTCCGGCCTGCTCGGTTTCGGCGACCGCCTGCAGAGCGAAAACGAGCTCGTTCAGCGCTTCTCCGTCAGCCGCAACACGGTCCGCAAAGGGCTTGAGGAACTGTCGAGCCGCGGGCTGATCACCACCAAGGTCGGCATCGGTTCGTTCGTCACCTTCGACGGCATGCCGGTCGACGACGCGATCGGCTGGTCGCGCGCGCTTGCCAATGCGGGCGCCAATGCCGAGACACGCACGTTGCGGCTCGAGATCATCGAGGACGCCGAACTGGCGGCCAGGCTCGGCGTCGAGAGCGCGTCCTTCATCGCCGTCGATCGTGCCCGCACCAACGCCGACGACGGCCATGCCATCTCGATCGAGCGCAGCCGGCTGCCGTTGTCGCCGGAGTTGGAAGACATACCGCTGCGCGGCCTGCGCGAAGGCTCGCTGCACCAGACGCTGCGCGGGGCAGGGCTTGTTCCCGATCACGGCGAGGAATGGGTCGACATCGAGATGCTGAGCGCTTCCGACGCAGCCATCCTCGCCTGCGCGCCCGGCACGCCGTTCCTGCGCACACGCCGCCTGACACGCGCCGCCGACGGGCGCGCCATCGAATTCGTCACCAGCCTGCTCAACCCGGCGCATTTCGCGCTGCACCTGGAGTTCTGAGCATGGCGGCCGACGCGATGGACCGGGCTATGGGCGCGCTGATCGGCGGGGCGCTGGGCGATGCGCTGGGCATGCCGACGCAGCTTCTGTCGATGGCCCACATCGCCGAGCTTTACGGCCATGTCGAGGAGTTCGTCGCGCCTGCCGCCGATCACCCGGTGTCGAAAGGGCTGCCCGCCGGCGCGATCACCGACGATACCGAACAGGCGCTGCTGCTTGGCCGCATCCTCGTCGAATCCGGCGAGCGCTTCGATCATGCACGCTGGGTCAACGCGCTGCTCGACTGGGAGCGCGAGGTCAAGGCGCGCGGCAGCTACGACCTGCTTGGACCATCAACCAAGCGCGCAATCGATGCCATCAACAGCGGCGTGCCGGCGGAGGAGGCCGGGCGCAGCGGCGACACCAATGGCGCTGCGATGCGCATCGCGCCGGTCGGCATCATGATGCCGCCGGAGCCGCTCGACGTTCTGGTCTCCAAGGTGGCGGAAACCTGCCGGGCCACGCACAACACCTCGATCGCCATCGCATCGGCTGCGGCGGTCGCAGCCGCTGTCAGTCTCGGTGTTTCGGGCGGCGACTGGCGCATCGCTTCCGACCATGGGGTCGCCGCCGCAAGGCTTGGTGCTGCACTCGGCCATTGGGTTACCGGCGGCGACATCGCCGCGCGCATCGTCTGGGCGCGGGAGCTTGTCCGCGGCAAGGCGGAGAAGCAAGCCATCAAGCTGATCGTCGACCTGGTTGGCACCGGCGTCGCCAGCCAGGAATCGGTGCCGGCGGCCTTCGCAGTGCTGGAGGTCGCGCAAGGCGATGCGTGGCGGGCTGCCGTCATTGGCGCCAATCTCGGAGGCGACACCGACACGATCGGTGCGATTGCCGCCGGCATGGCCGGGGCCTGCGCCGGCCTGTCGAGGCTGCCGCAGGATCGCATCGCCCAACTACATGGGATTGACCTCGCGGACGTCCGCGCGCTGGCTGGCGACCTGGTCGCCGCACGCGGCTCCAAGGCCGGCCCAGGCAAGGAGGTTGCCTGATGAGCGGGCGGCTCGTCCATGTCGGCAGCGCCGTGGTCGACTATGTCTACCGCATCGATGCCTTGCCGGCGGCCGGCACGGAAAAGACCGCGTCAGCTTACGCGCGGGTCGCCGGCGGCGGCTTCAACATGATGGTGGCGGCAAGCCGCACCGGCATGAAGGTGGTGTTCGGCGGCCAGCTCGGCACCGGGCCGGACGGAGACTTCCTGCGCGCAGCCTTCGCGGCCGAAGGCATCGAGACACTGACGCCGCCATCGCCTTCGATGGACAGCGGCCATTGCGTCGCGATGATCAGCGGCGACGCGGAGCGCACCTTCGTCTCCTGGCCGGGCGCCGAGAGCCGGCTCACGCCGGACATGATGAAGCCGGTCCAAGTCGTTCCGGGTGATTGGGTTTTCACCTCCGGCTACACGCTGAGCTATCCCGGCAGTCGCGACACGCTTGCCGGTTGGATCGAAGCGCTGCCGGCCGGCATTCCTTTCGTATTCGATCCGACACCGGTGATCGCCGACATTCCACGGCCGATCCTGGACAGGGTTCTGGCGCGTACGACCTGGTTGAGCTGCAACACCAATGAGGCCGCCGAGATTGCCGGCGCCGGCGACGCCCAGACCGTCGCGATCCGATTGCTCGCCGAGCATTGCCCCAGGGCCGAAGGCGTCGTCATCCGCGCCGGCGCGCATGGCTGCTTGGTGCGCATGGCCGATGGCGGCACCCGCGCGGTGCCGGGTTTCAAGGTCGAAGCCGTCGACACCAACGGGGCCGGCGACACGCATATCGGCGCCTTCGTCAGCGGCCTTTCGCGCGGCATGGGCGCTTGCGAGGCGGCACGCTATGCCAATGCGGCGGCTGCGCTTTCGGTCACCCGCCATGGCGGATCTTCGGCGCCCACCGACACGGAAATCCGGGAGTTCCTGACTGAGCGCGGCGAAACGACGACCGCGCTCGGCCGGGCGGAAGCGACTGCAACTTAACAAGCCCGTCAATCGGGCAAACAATGAGAGGAAAAGAACATGCGCATGCCAAGACTGACCGCTTTCCTGACGGCGACCGCCGTCTTCGTCTCAGCATTTACGCTTGGAGCACAGGCCGCCGAGGAAGTGCATGTGCTCAACTGGAAGGGCTATGGCGCCGACGAGCCCTGGGCGGTCGCCAATTTCGAGAAGGCGACCGGCTTCAAGGTGGTCAACGACTTCTTCAACTCCGAACAGGAGATGCTGACCAAGATTCGCACCAATCCCGGCCTCTACGACGTCGTCATGATCAACGCCGCCTTCAACGACCAGGCGATGGCCGGCAAGCTGATCCAGCCGATCGATGTCTCGAAGCTTTCCAACTATGCCGACATCGCCAAGGACAAGGCCAGCTCGCCGATGCTCAATCATGACGGCAAGGTCTATGGCGTGCCGTGGGTGTGGGGCCTGACGGCTCTGGCGATCAACGACAAGTCCTTCGACAAGCCGCCGACGAGCATCGCCGAGATGTGGAACCCGGCGCATAAGGGCCGCGTCATCATCCGCGACGATGCCGTCGAGGCGGTGCAGTTCGGCGCGATCGCGTCGGGGCAGGACATCAACGACATCAAGGATATGGACGCGGTCAAGGCGAAGCTCACCTCGCTGATGCCGCAGATCAAGACCTTCTGGAGCTCGGAGAACGACTGGAACCAGATGGTCGCCTCCAACCAGATCGACATCGGCACCTATTGGAGCGGCTCGGCTGACCGCGCCAAGACGCATTTCAAGCTGCCGGTCTCGCTGGTCATCCCGCAGGAAGGCGCCGTCGCCTGGCTCGACGCCTTTTCGATCCCGGTCGGCTCGAAGAATGTCGCGGGCGCCGAGGCCTTCATCAACTACATGATCGACCCGAAATTCTACGTCGAATGGGTCACCAAGGTCGGCGCACCGGTTTCGGCCAACACCAAGGCTGTCGACGCGCTGCCCGAGGACGCCTTCAACCGCAAGGTCATGGGCAGCCCCGAGGTCGCAAAGCGCATCCAGTTCCAGGCGCCGATCACCGACGCGCAGCGCGAGAAATACCTGGCGCTTTGGCAGGAGCTGAAGGTCAACGTGAAGTAATCACGTCTTTCGGTGAGGAGAGGCAGATGGCTGACCAGCTTGCGATCGGTTCGCGCCGCGGACTGAAGCCGGCCCTGCCGCTTCTCCTTCCCGCCTATCTGTGGCTGACGGTGGCGATCTTCCTGCCGCTGTCGGCCATGGTGTTCTTCTCCTTCATGACCGACCTGCCGCTGGCCGGAAAGGAATGGTCGTTCACGCTCGGCAATTACGCAGCTTTCTTCTCGCAGAGCCTCTATTCGACGCTGTTGTTTTCATCGCTGCGGCTCGGGCTGGAGGTGACGCTGTGGTGCGTCGTCCTCGGCTACCCGGCGGCCTATGTGCTTGCGAAGGTGCTGAAAGGGCGCAGCCGCGAGGCGATCTTCCTGCTCGTTATCCTGCCCTTCTGGTCGAACGGGCTGGTGCGCATCTTCTCCTGGGCGATGGTGCTGCGCGAAGGCGGCATTCTCGACACCGCGCTCAATGCGGTTCTGCCGTTCAAGATCAACATTGATCTCATGTATTCCTACCCAGCCGTCATCATCGGCCTGGTGCACTCCTATGCGCCCTATATGGTGCTGACCTGCTATCTCACGCTGCAGGCCATCGATGATTCGCTGATCGAGGCGGGCCGCTCGCTTGGCGCATCGCGGCGGCAGGTGCTGTGGCGGGTGATCATCCCGCTGTCGATGCCGGGCCTGATCGCGGGTGCCGCGCTGATCTTCGTACCGGTGGTCGGCTCCTTCATGGAGCCGCGCATCCTCGGCGGCCGCACCGGTACCTTCTACGGCACCATCATCGAGGACCAGTTCGTCGCCGTCTTCAACTGGCCGCTGGGCGCGGCACTCTCCTTTATCCTGCTCGCGGTCGTGCTGATCATCCTGGCGCTGGCCGCGCCTGTCCTGCGGAGGGCTGCGTGATGGCGACGACGCGCATCCTCGAATGGCTCGGGCGCTTCTACATCGTGCTTTTGCTCGGCTTCCTCTACCTGCCGATCATCATCATGGCGGCGATGTCCTTCAACGCTTCGCCCTTCTACCAATTGCCGTTCGAATGGACGACGGACTGGTATTCATCGCTCTGGCAGAACGACCAGTTGATCGCGGCGACCTGGAACAGCATCGAGATCGCCGTCATCACCACTTTGATCTCGACGGTGCTGGGCTCGATGGCCTCGCTGGCGCTCTACCGTTACGACTTCCGCGGCAAGAAAGTCCTGCAGGCGCTGCTCTTCCCACCGATCGCCATCCCGTGGCTAATCACCGGCACGGCAATGCTGATCTTCTTCTTCGGCGTCGGCATCGGCCGCGGGCTGGTGGCAATCCTGCTCGGCCATGTTGCGCTGGCGCTGCCTTATGTGATCGTCGTCGTGTCGGCCCGGCTGCAGACCTTCGCGCCAGAGCTGGAGGAAGCGGCGCGCTCGCTCGGCGCCAACCAGTGGCAGGTGACCATGCGGGTTACTTTGCCGTGGATCATCCCCGGGGTGATCGCCGGCGGGCTGTTCGCCTTCGCCGTGTCGTTCGACCAGTTCGTGGTCTCGTATTTCCTGTCGACGCCCGGCCAAACGACATTGCCGGTCGAAATCTATGCCGCGATCCGCAAGGGTTTCACGCCCGAGATCAACGCGGTCTCGACGATCATCATTGTCGTGTCGATGGCGCTGATGCTGCTCACGGCGCGCTTCTTCAAGTTTGGCGGAGAGAAATAATGGCTGGCGTCCAGGTCGCGAACGTTTCGCGCAGCTTCGGCGCGCACAAGGCGCTGGACGATGTCTCGATCGACTTTGCCGATGGCGGCTTCTATGCGCTGCTCGGACCATCCGGCAGCGGCAAGACCACGCTGCTCCGTCAGATCGCCGGCTTCGATTTTCCGGATTCCGGCCGCATTGCGATCGGCGGCGAGAGCGTCGAGCGCGTGCCGGTCGAAAAGCGGCGCATCGGCATGGTGTTCCAGAACTATGCGCTGTTTCCCAATATGAGCGTCGCCGACAATATCGCCTTCGGCCTGTCGGTGCGCGGCGAGCCGAAAGCGACAATCGCTGCGGAAGTGCAACGCGCGCTCGATCTCGTACAGCTCGGCAAGCTCGGCGGGCGAAAGCCGCACCAGCTCTCCGGCGGCCAGCGCCAGCGCGTGGCGCTGGCGCGGGCCATCGTTACCAAGCCGCGCGTGCTCTTGCTCGACGAGCCGCTCGGCGCGCTCGACAAGGCATTGCGCGTCGACATGCAGATCGAGCTGAAGCGCATCCAGCGCGAGATCGGCATCACGACCATTTTCGTCACCCACGACCAGGAAGAGGCGCTGACGATGAGCGACCGCATCGGCATATTGCGCGACGGCAGGCTGGTGCAGGAAGGACCGCCGGAAGAGATCTACGACAGGCCGCAAAGCGAGTTCGCCGCGACTTTCCTCGGCGACGCCAATATCTTTCACGGCAACGCGACCGGCTCAGGGATCAGGCTGCCCGACGGCACGACGATCGCGGCTTCGACAGGCGCATCGGTGCCGGCCGGCGCCAAGGCGAGCTGCGCCGTTCGGCCCGAGCGCATCCGGATTTCGCCCGGCGCGGCAAAGCCCGATCCAGCCAATGTCAACACGCTCACGGGGCAGGTCTCAAAGCGCATCTTCGCCGGCAACAACAGCACCTATTTCGTCGACCGCGGCGGCCAGACTTTGAAGGTGATCGTCCAGAACACCGGTGCCGAACGCCTCGCAGAGGGACAGCCCGTCGTACTCAGCTGGTCGCCGGACAGCACGGTGCTGATTGGGGCCTGAGATTGGCGAGCCCCGCGGTCAAATTTCCGGGATGCTCTCGCGGAAAATCACCTGCAGCCGAGGCTGGTGGAGTTCGTAGGGCAATCCTCTGACCGAATGCGACAGGATGTTGAGCGCCTCCCTGGCCTCGACGCGGGGGTTCTGGTCGATCACCGCGTCGAGCGTGCCGTCGAGCAAAAGTTCCTTCGTGCCGTCAGTCACCTCATGGCCGAGGAAGATGATCTCCTTCGCGCGTCCGCGCTCCTTCAGCGCGCGGGCAATGCCGGTGTTGCCGGCGCCGACATTGTAGATCGCGGCAAGGTCGGGGTGGCGCTCGAGCAAAGCGGAGGCTTCCGAATAGGCCTTTTCGCGATCGTCGAGCATTTCACGCATCTCGACGATCTCGAGGTTGGGCGATTCTTCGGCGAGGATATGGCGGAAACCCATCTCGCGCTCCTCATGGCCGCGATAGGCGAGCGAGCCTGCGAACAGCGCGACCTTGCCCGGGCGGCCGGCGCCCATGAAGCGGTTGAGCAGATAGCCGGCCAACCGGCCCGCGGCGCGGTTGTCGATGCCGATATAGGCGACCCTCGGCACGTGCAGGATGTCGGAGGCGATGGTGACGACCTTGATGTCGCTGGCCGACAGCGAGCGGATCGCCTCGCGCACCGTCGGGTGGTCGAGCGCGATGACGCCGACGCCCTGCGTCTGGCCATGCAGGTCCTGCAACAGGCGGGCGAGCCGGTCGGGGTTGAAGCCTTCGATGGTCGTCACGCGGACGTCGAGATCGGGCCGCGTCAATGCCTGCGCCTCGATATGCCGGTGCAGCAGCTTGATGAAGGAATTGGTGCCGGCCGGCAGCGCGAAATCGAGCCTGACCGTCTGTCCAGGCACGGCTCGCTGCGGCGTCCCGTTCGGCGTCTCGGCGATGTATCCCAGGCGCTGCGCCATCTCGATGACGACCTCGCGCGTGCGCGCCCGCACGCCCGGCCGGTTGTTCAGCACGCGATCGACCGTGGCGGGAGAAACGCCGGCTTCCCGGGCTATGTCTGTCAGGGTTGACCGCACGTCGAGCACCTCATCGCAAGCATCAAAATCACGCAGCTTCCACCCAGTTCCGGAAAACGCCTCAGCAGCGACCGCGATTCTGATGTGAAATGATGTAACCGCCCTTGGCTTGCGCGCAAGCCGGCGCGGTACATAAGGCGGCGAAGGTCCGGCCAAGCCGGGCGGATCGAGGCGAAAGCCCCTCAAATCCAAGCAATGGGTGCGACGTGATGGGTTCGGCGGACGGCATTTTCTCCCTCATTTGCGATCTTATGACGTATTTTGAGTATTTATGATGTTGACAGGCTTCATGCGCTGTCGTCAATATCCCTCACGTGGGCCATGGAGGAACAGGCCCCGAGGGAGGAATTCGATGTCTCAACTGATCCGCATGTCGCGGCGCCGCTTGTTGGCGTCCGGAGGAAAGGCGGCTGTCTTCGTCGCCGCGACCGGTATTGCACCGCAGTTCATTCGCCCCGGCCGCGCCTTCGCGGCGGATGCGCTGGCGCCCGGCATGATCGGCGGGCCGACCGGCTTCGACGGCGCCGAGCGCTACCAGTACGGGCCCGACACGCCGGAAGGGCGTGCGGTCGAGGCGGCCAAGGCCCTGAAGGCGGCGGGTAAGGCGCCGGCAAAGATCGTGCTCGGCCTGTCGGACGGCTCGATCGGCCAGCTGACCAAGCCTTTTCCGGCCGGCGCGCCGTCCATCAAGGATCTGTGGGAAAAGGAAACCGGCATCGCGATCGAGATCGTCGGCCTGCCGAACGGCCAGGAATTCACCAAGACGATGCAGGACATCTCCACCAAGGGTGGGGCCTACGACATCTACTCGACCGAATGGAACCGGCTCGGCGATCTCGCCGAAACCGGCGGTATCGCCAAGCTCGACGACTTCGTCGACAAGCACCAGCCAGAATGGGACGACCCGAAGCAGGGTTACGTCAACGGCGCCAAGGGCGTGTCGCTGCTCAACCAGTATCGCGGCTCGACCTATGGCGTGTCGCTGGACGGCGACTTCCAGACCTGGGTCTACCGCACGGACCTGTTCGGCGACGCCGCCGAGCAGAAGGCCTTCAAGGACAAATACGGCTACGACCTTGCCCCGCCGAAGACCTGGAAGCAGCACAGCGACGTCGCGGCTTTCTTCCAGCGGCCGGACAAGGGCCTGTTCGGCTCCACCGACCTGCGCAACCAGGGCTGGGGCTATACCAACTGGTACCAGCGCTATGTCTCGATGGCCTCGCCCAATCAGTTCCTGTTCGGCGACGACGGCAAGCCGCTGATCAATTCCGAGGAGGGCATCGCCGCCACCAAGGAATACGTCGATTCGCTGGCGCATCATTCGCCCGACGCGATCTCGTGGGGCTGGCCGGAGCAGTATGGCAACTTCGCCAAGGGGGGTGCTGCGATGACCTGCGCCTTCTCCAACCTGCCGAAATTCCTCGACAATGCCGGCAACAAGGATTCGGCCGTCACCGGCAAGATCGGCTCCATGCTGCCGCCGGGACGCGAGAACGACGGCAAGCTGATCAGCCGGTCGGTGCTCTGGTTCTCGCTGACCGGCATGGTGTCGTCGCAGTCGAAGAATCCGGAGGCCGCCTACCTTCTGCTGCAGTGGCTTGGCTCGGCCCGCATCTATGCCTGGATGAGCGCCAATCCCGGCGGCTATCTCGATCCGTTCCGGCTCTCGGACTTCTCCGATCAGCTGGTCCGCCAGACCTATCACGCCTACCACATGGACGTGGTGCGCGAGACGGTGGCGCGCACGGTGCCGACCATCAACTATCCAGGCGCCACGGCCTTCCACAACGCGCTCGACGAGAACCTCGTGGCCTCGCTGACCAAGGCCAAGACACCGGAGCAGGCGATGGCCGACACCGAGCGGGAGTGGAAGAAGATCGCGCGCCGCATCGGCGAGGACAAGCTCCTCGAAGCCATCAAGACCAACAAGGAGGCCTGGCCCACGGTTCTCGATCCGATCAGCTGATCCGCCTCCCTGGATCAGAGCCGGAGGGGAGGGGCGTCAGCTCTTCCCCTCCTTCCTTGACGCCACCAGCAAAGCAGCCAGATGAAGCGTTCCGTTCCCTTCGAGATATTCCGTTACGCCGCGATCCTCGCGGCGATGGCGGTGACGCTGGTGCCGATCCTGTGGATGGTGTCGATGGCCTTCAAGCCGATCGGCGAATGGTCGGCGACCGGCGCCGACCTGACCTGGTGGCCGAAGCAGCCGACGCTCGCCAATTTCCAGTTCGTGTTCGGCCACTCCACCAACGACCTGATCGTCGCGCTCGACCATACGGCGGTGAAGCCGATCCTGTCGTCGCTGCTTTCTGCGGTGTTCGGAACCCTGATCGCCATGTCTGCGGGCACCGCCGCGGCCTACGGCCTGTCGCGCTTCGGCTCGGGCCAGAACCTGCCGCTGGCGCTGATCCAGCTCAGGCTGTTTCCACCGATGGCCGTGATGATCCCCGTGATGATCATGTGGGCCTTCCTCAATCTCAACGACACCTGGTGGGGGCTGGCGCTGATCTACGGCATCGTCACGCTGCCCTTCGCCTTCTGGCTGATGAAGACCTTCTTCGACGATATGCCGCGCGAGATCGAGGAGGCAGCACTTGTCGAGGGGTGCTCGCGGCTGCGCGTTTTCACTCGTATCACGCTGCCGATGATGCGCGCGCCGCTGGCGAGCGCCGCGCTCTTCGTCTTCATCCTCAACTGGTCGGATTATCTCATCGCGCTGCTGCTGACGACGCGCGAATGGGTGACGATCCCTGTCTACATGGCATCGCTGTCATCCTCGATGACCGGGCAGCTCTACGGCGCCAAGGCCGCGCTCGGCCTGATCGCCGCGGTGCCGCCGGTGGTCATGGGCATCGCCATCCAGCGCCATCTGGTGCGCGGGCTGACCTTCGGAGCGCTCAAGCAATGAGCGCGGTGACGGCGACGATTTCGGAGGACAAGATGGACGCGGGGACAAAGTCCGTCACGCCTGACGAAGGCGCGCGGCTGGGCTTCCGCCTGACCCTGCCGGCGCAGATCCTGGTGCTGTTCATCTCGGCCTTTCCGCTTCTGATGCAACTCTACATCAGCGTCACCGACTGGTCGCCGCTTTCGGGCGTCGGCTGGTGGAACGCCTGGGAGATGTGGAACAGTTTCGCCAACTACGCCGACCTTGCGGCCGACACCCGCTTCTGGAGCGCCTTGCAGCGCACGGCGATCGTCATGCTCGTCTGCGTGCCGGCGGAGTTCCTGCTGGGTCTCGCGCTGGCGACGCTGTTTGCCGACGACTTCCCCGGCAAGCGTATCTTCTATTCGATCCTTTTGATGCCGATGATGGTCGTGCCCGCGGTCGCCGGCTACATGTTCTTCATGCTGTTCCAGTCGGGCGGCCCGGTGAACGATATCCTGTCGCGGATCCTCGGCACGCCGGTTACCATCGCCTGGCTGTCCGACCCGAACCTGGCGCTGATCGCGGTCATGATCGCCGACATCTGGCAGTGGACGCCGCTGATGTTCCTCATCCTGCTCGCCGGCCTGGTCGGCGTGCCGGAAGACCAGATGAAGGCGGCGACGCTGCTCGGCGCCAATGCCTGGCAGCGCTTCGTCACCATCGTGCTGCCGAAGATGAAGACGATCATCATCATCGCGCTGGCGATCCGGGTGATCGAGAACTTCAAGATCTTCGACACGCTCTACATCATGACCGGCGGTGGCCCCGGCGTCGCCACCGAGACGATCTCCGTCTACATCTACAAGGTCACCACGCAAGATCTGATCTGGGGTTATGTGGCGGCGATCGCTCTCGCCATCCTGATCGTGCTTTCGATCGTCGCGGTCTACGCCATGAAGCGCATGGCCAAGGCGCGGGAGGTGCCTGCATGAGCGCCATCCACCTCCACAACCTGGTCAAGAAATTCGGCGACTTCACCGCGCTGAAGACGATGGATCTCGAAATCGCCGACGGCGAGTTCATGGCGCTGCTCGGACCGTCCGGCTGCGGCAAGTCGACGACGATGAACATGATCGCCGGCATGGAGGAGCCGACCAGCGGCAGGATCCTGTTCGGCGAACGCGATATGGCGGGCGTGCCGATGGGACGGCGCGGCGTCGGTTTCGTGTTCCAGAACTACGCGATCTTCACCCATATGACGGTGCGACAGAACCTTGCCTATGGTCCGAGGATGCGCGGCGCCGCCAAGGCCGAGATCGATCGCCGCGTCGGCGCCATCTCCGAGATGCTGCAGCTTTCGCCATTGCTCGACCGCAAGGCGGACCGGCTCTCCGTCAACATCCTGCAGCGCGTGGCGATCGGCCGCTCGGCGATCATGGAGCCGGCAATCTTCCTGCTCGACGAGCCGCTGTCCAATGTCGACGCGGCGTTTCGGGCGGCGATGCGCACCGAGCTCAAACAGCTGCAGCGCCAGTTCAGGCAGACGATGGTCTATGTGACGCATGACCAGCTCGAAGCCATGACCATGGCCGACCGCATCGCCGTGATGGATCACGGCGTGCTGCAGCAGGTCGGCACGCCACTCGAAGTCTATAACAATCCGGCCAATGTCTTCGTTGCGCGCTTCATCGGTGCCCCGGGCATGAACCTGCTCAAGGGCAGGCCGGCGGAGAGCGATCGCGGGCTGGTGATTGATCTGGGACCGCTCGGCGTCACACCGTCCTTACCGGATGAGCTGGTTTCGGCTGTGCGCGCGGTGCGCGGCGACGTGCTCTATGGCTTCCGGCCCGAGCAGGTGACGCTCGCCGAACGCGGGTTGTCGATGCCGGTGAGCTTCGTCGAGCGGATCGGCGCGCGCACCATCGTCCATCTCGGCGAAGGCGAGAGCGCGGTGAAGGCGGTGTTCGAGAACGATGTCGGGCTGTCGATTGGACAGACTGCAGTGGTCGCGCCGCCGGCCTCGTCGGTGCGCGTCTTCGAGGCCGCGACCGGCCTTGCAGTGAGGGCGGGCTGAGCCATGGCCGATATTGTTTTCCGCAACGTCACAAAGCGCTACGGCAACACGCTTGCCGTGGACGACGCTTCCTTCACCGTCAACGATAACGAGTTCTTCTGCTTCTTCGGCCCGCCGCTGTCGGGCAAGTCGACGATCCTGCGCCTTGTGCTCGGGCTGGAAGCGCCGGACGAAGGCGAGATCCTGATCGGGGGAAAGCCGGTCAACGGCGTGTCGCCGGCCGAGCGCAACGTCGCCATGGTGTTTCAGAACCTGGCGCTGTTCCCGCATATGAGCGCGCGCGACAATGTGCGTTTCCCGCTGGTCGAGCGGAAGGTCGCGGAGGCCGAGATCGAGAAGCGGCTGGCCGACGTCGCGGCGAAGCTGCATATCGGCCACATCCTGCACAAGCCGCCGGCGCAGCTTTCCGGCGGCGAGCGGCAGCGCGTGGCGATCGCGCGCGCTTTGGTGCGCGACCCGGCTGCCTATCTGATGGATGATCCGATCTCGGCGCTCGACGCCAGGCTGCGCGAAGAGACGCGCGTCGAGCTGAAGCGCATCCAGCGCGAGCTCGGCAAGACGTTGATCTATGTCACGCATGACCAGGAGGAGGCGATGTCGGTCGCCGACCGCATGGCGATCCTGGAGAACGGACGGATCAGGCAGATCGGCGCGCCGGCGGAAATCTACGACCGGCCGGCAAGCGCCTATGTGGCGCGCATGCTGGGATCGCCGATGATGAACATCCTGCCGTCGGTGCGCGGCGCAAGCGGGGTCGAGGCGGCCGAAGGGACAATCCGCATTGCCGATACCAAGGCGCCCGCCGAGGCGATCGAGATCGGGCTGAGGCCGGAAGACATCAAGGTGCGGCCATGGACGGGCAACGGGACGGCGGAAGGCCGCCCGGCGCGGGTGTTCGAAGTCGAGCCGCTCGGCGGCTACACCGTCGTGACTTTAGCGGCCGGGCAAGCACGGCTCAGGGCATTGCTGCGCGGGCAGCCCGACATCAGGCCGGATGCGATGGTGGCGATATCCTGCGAGCCGGGTCGCGTGCATTATTTCGGCCAGGACGGAGGCGCGCTGTGACGGCGGCCGTAAGCACTGAATTTCGGGAGGAAGAGATGGCAGAAAAAGGCTTCGAGCCGGACGTCAAGGTTCGCACCAGGGACTACAAGATCGGCTGCGTCGGCGCCGGCATGATCATGGCCGAGTGCCATCTGGCGGCCTACAAGGAAGCGGGCTTTCCAGTGGTGGCAATCGCCTCGCGCACCAAGGCGAATGCCCAGAAGGTCGCCACCCGCTGGGGTATTCCGACTGTACACGAGACGCCGGAACAGCTGATCGAGGATACCAACGTCGACATCATCGATCTGGCCTTTCCGCCGGATCAGCAGCCGGCGCTGATCCGCCACGCGCTGAAGCAGAAGCACATCAAGGCGATCCTGGCGCAGAAGCCGCTGGCGCTGTCGGTCGAGGAAGCCGTCAAGCTACGCGACGAGGCGGCGAAGGCCGGCAAGATCCTCTCGGTCAACCAGAACATGCGCTACGACCAGTCGATGCGCGTGTTGAAGCAGATCATCGACAGCGGCGCGCTGGGCGACATCGTCTTCGCGCAGATAGACATGCACGCGATCCCCCACTGGCAGACATTCCTCCAGGACTACGACCGTCTGACGCTCGCCAATATGAGCGTGCATCACCTCGACGTGCTGCGCTTCCTGTTCGGCGATCCGGACGAGATTACCACGCTGACGCGCAAGGACCCGCGCACCCAGTTCGATCATTCCGACGGAATCACCGTCTCGACACTGCGCTTCCCGTCGGGCGTGCTTGCCGTCTCGCTCGAAGACGTTTGGTCCGGCCCGCGGCACGAAGGCTATAAGGACGACCAGCACATCAACTGGCGCGTCGACGGCACCAAGGGCGTCGCCAAAGGCACGATCGGCTGGCCGACCGGTGCGGCCTCGACGCTGACCTACGCTTCGACCGAGACGACCGGCGGCGAATGGGTGAGCCCGAGCTGGGAAACGATGTGGTTCCCGCACGCCTTCATCGGCGTGATGGAACAGCTGCAGCACGCCGTGAAGACCGGCACGCCGCCGGCGCTCTCCGTCGCCGACAACGTCAAGACCATGGCGCTGGTCGAGGCAGGCTACCGCTCGATGGCGGCGGGCCGCACGGTCAAGCTTTCCGAGATCCCGACAAACTGAATCAACTGAATCGCTTACAAGGAGGAATTCACATCATGATGCAGGCAGGTGTTTTCACGGGCTATTTCCCGTACGGCCTCGAAGAGACGGCGCAGAAGATCCGCGGGCTCGGTTTCAACACGGTGCAGCTCGACCTGCACTTCAAGGACATCGACCTCTCGGCCGGCCAGATCACCGCGGACAAGGCGAAGAAGGTGCGCGACACCTTCCGTGACCATAACCTGCCGATCTGCTGCGTGTCGGGCTACACCAACATCATCCATCCGGACAAGGCGGAGCGCGAGAAGCGCGTCGGCTATCTCAAGGAGATCATCCGCAACGCGCGCCATTTCGGCTCGCCTTACGTCATCTCGGAAACCGGCACCTACAACACCGAGTCCGACTGGGTGCATCACCCGAAGAACAAGACCGAGGAAGGCTTTGAAGAGTGCCGCAAGGTGATCGCCGACCTCGCCCAGACGGCCTACGACCATGGCGCGGTCTTCCTGCTTGAAACCTATGTCAACAATGTCGTCGGCTCGGTCGAGGAGACGGTGAAGATGTTCGCGCAGGTCGACCATCCCGGCCTCGGCCTGTTGATGGATCCGACCAACTATTTCGAGACCCACAACATCGATCGGATGGACCAGATCCTGAACCAGGTCTTCGACACGCTGACCGACAAGATCAGAATAGCCCACGCCAAGGACGTGAAGCGCTCGGGCGACGACAAGTCGGAGAAGCATGCCGATATCGGCGACGCCGACGCGATGGAAAGCCACACCTTCCGCGGTGTCGGCGAGATCGAACTGCCGGCGCCGGGCTTAGGCTCGCTGAACTACGACCTCTACCTCAAGCGTCTTGCCGAGAAGCACCCGAACATCCCGGTGATCATCGAGCATCTGTCGGAAGACGACGTGCCGCGCGCCAAGAAGTTCCTCGACGGCAAGTTCCGCGAGAACGGCCTTTAAGGCTGGCAAAGGATGTGGTGCCAAGTGAGTGACGCAATCGCACCATGGTGAAGCTCTACGGACAGACGCTTTCGCGCCGGCAGGTCGCCGAACGCTCCGGCATGCTGTCGCAATTCGCCGGCGTGCGGCTGATGACGCTCGGCGACGGCGTCGAGCGCGGCATCCGCCTGCTCGAATTCCGCACCGGCTCGGGCCTGCGCTTCACCGCGTTGATTGACCGCGCGCTCGACATCGCCGATTGCGAGTACAAGGGTCAGGCGATCGGTTGGCATTCGCCGAGCGGTTTCCGCAATCCGGGCCTGCATGATTATGAAGGCGAGGACGGCTTTGCCTGGGGCCGGTCCTTTTCCGGCCTGCTGGTCACCTGCGGCCTCGACCACATTCTCGGCCGCAGCGAGGTGCCTGCCGAAAACTATAATTATCCTGGACGCAAGACAGTGACGCATTCGCTGCATGGCCGCGTCGGCACCATTCCGGCGCGGCTGACCGGCTATGGCGAAAGCTGGGACGGCGACCGCTGCGTCTTGTGGGCGGAAGGCGTCGTCCAGCAGGCCAGCGTGTTCGGCGAGGATCTGCATCTCATCCGCCGCATCGAGGCCGATGTCGGCGGCAGCGAGATCCGGCTCTCGGATCGTGTCGTCAACCACGGCTTCCACCGCACGCCGCATATGTATTTCTACCACGTCAATGTCGGGCATCCGCTGCTCGACGAAGGCTCGCGCTACCTTGCGCCGATCCGCGACGTGGTCTGGGCCGCGCATGAAGGCGAGCGCTACGAAGCGCAGAAGGTCGGCTACCGCACCGTTTCTGGGCCACAGCTCCGCTTCAGCGAGCAAGTCTGGCAGCATGAGCTTGGCGTCGACACCAGTGGCGAGGTGCCGGTCGCCGTCGTCAACGACCGGCTTGGCCTTGGCTTCGAGGTCGTCACCCGCAAGGACCAGCTGCCTTGTTGCTATGAGTGGCAGAATTTCCAGGCCGGGCAGTATGCACTTGGCATCGAGCCGTCGACGCACCATGTGCTCGGCAATCTTGCCGCGCGTGAGCGTGGCGAGATGATCTGGCTGGAGCACGGCGAGACCCGCGCCTATGACGCGCTGTTCCGCGTCCTCGATGGCAAGGACGCTATTGCCGATGCGGAACGAAGGGTAGCGGCAATCGCCCGCCAGCCCGAGCAGGATTATCCTCAGCCTTCGGGCAATTTCCCAAGACTGGCGGGTAGGGGATGAGCGCGACATTTATCCACAGCAAGCCCTCCGGCCGGCGGACCGGATTGCCAGTGCTTAGTGACGATTGGAGGCCGATGTGACGATGGCGAAGAAGCGCGACTACAGCCTTGTCGGCGAAAGCACTCGGCTTGCGATCGAGACCGGGCTTGCCTCGGCCGAGTGGTACCATACCGACGTGCCGCGCAAGACCATGAAGGAATTGATGCAGCGCTCCGACGGGCCGGCGATCCGCGACACCATCATCTGGATCGTCGCGATCCTGGGCTCGGCAGCCGGCATCGTCTGGTTCTGGGGCACATGGTGGATCGTGCCGTTCCTGTTCGTCTACGGCCTGCTCTACGGCTCGTCGAGCGACTCGCGCTGGCACGAATGCGGCCACGGCACTGCCTTCCGCACGCGCTGGATGAACGATGTCGTCTACCACATCGCCTCGTTCATGCTGATGCGCAATCCCGTGCAGTGGCGCTGGAGCCATGCGCGCCACCACACCGACACGATCATCGTCGGCCGCGACGCCGAGATCGCGGTGATGCGGCCGCCGGACCTCATCAAGGCGGCTTTGGCCTTCACCGGCATCCTCGACTTCCGTTATTCGCTGCCGACGCTGGTGCGCCAGGCCTTCGGCAGATTGTCGGACGACGAGAAGAGCTACATTCCGGAAATGGAGCAGCACAAAGCGGTGATCGCGGCGCGCTGGCATATGGTCGTCTACGCCGCGACGATTGCTGTCGCGATCGCGCTTGGATCATGGATACCGCTCGTATTGATCGGCCTGCCGCGGCTCTACGGCACCTGGCACATGGTGCTGACGGGGCTGTTGCAGCATATCGGGCTGGCCGACAACGTCATCGACCACCGGCTGAACACGCGCACCGTCTACATGAACCCGGTCAGCCGGTTCATCTACTGGAACATGAACTACCATGTGGAGCACCACATGTTCCCGATGGTGCCCTACCACGCGCTGCCGAAATTGCATGAGCTGATCAAGCATGATCTGCCGGTGGCGAACCCGTCGATGTGGCATGCCTATCGCGAGGTCTGGCCGATGCTGCTCAGGCAGCTGAAATACGAGGACTATTATCTCAAGCGCGAATTGCCGCCGACGGCCAAGCCCTATCGCGGCGAATTTCATGATCTCGACATAACGGCCGCGGCCGCCGAATAGGCCTCGCGCAGGCAAGCTGGAGACAGACGATGGCGGAGTGGGTTGAAGCATGCGCGGTGGACGACGTGGACGAGGAAGATGTGATCCGCTTCGACCATGGCGGCCGCACCTTCGCGATCTATCGCTCGCCGGACGACGCCTTCTTCGCGACCGACGGGTACTGCACGCATGAAAAGGCCCATCTCGCCGATGGGCTGGTGATGGACGACATCATCGAATGCCCCAAGCACAATGGCCGCTTCAATTACAAGACCGGCCAGGCCAAGGGCGCGCCGGTCTGCGTCGACCTCAAGACCTATCCGGTCAAGGTCGAGGCCGGTAAGGTGATGATCGATATCGGCTGAAAGCCGCCAGACAAAACAGGATGTAACCGATGAGCCGGAAGAGACCGACCGTTGCCGACCTGCGCGCCATGAAGGGCAAGCGGCAATTGACCATGCTGCGCGTGCTGACGCTGGAGGAAGCCGAGGCTGCCGAGCGGGCAGGGGTCGACATCGTCTCGGTGCCGCCGGACCTGGTTCTCAACCCGCAATATCGCGACGCCGCGCCCAGCCTCTTCACCATGCCGGGCGACAATTTCTTCGAGATCGGCACGGCCGACGATTTCGTGCGCTGGTCGTTCCGGCTCTACAAAGCCGGCGCCGACGCGGTCTATTGCAGCGCCGGCTACGGCACGATCAAGCGCATGGCCGACGACGCCATCCCGGTCATCGGCCATGTCGGCCTGATCCCGTCGCGCGCGACCTGGACCGGCGGCTTCAAGGCGGTCGGCAAGACAGCCGATACGGCCATGCAGGTGTTCGAGGCGGTCAAGCAGCTCGAGGCGGCCGGCGCGATCGGCGCCGAGATCGAGGTGGTGCCGGTGGAAGTGGCGAAGGCGATCTCGGAGCGCACATCGCTGATCATGCTGTCGATGGGCGCCGGCACCGGCTGCGACGCGCAATATCTATTCGCCGAGGATATTCTCGGCACCAATCGCGGTCACATGCCACGCCACTCGAAAGTCTATCGCAACTTCGCCGCCGAATATGACCGGCTGCAGCAGGAGCGCATCGCGGCGTTTTCCGAATATGTCGCCGACGTCAACGGCGGCGCCTATCCGGAGGACAGGCATATCGTGCACATGGATCCGGACGAGCTCACCCTCTTCATGAGGAAGGTGGACGCAAAGCCCTGAGCCAAGAGTCGAAAACCGTCAGCCCGTCGCCGGAGGGCCTTGCCAGATTCCGCTGACGAGAGCGGCATAAAGCGCCTCGGCGTCGATGCCGAGCGGCCTGTCTTCCTTGAGCGTCGCCACATGCGAACGCACGGCCGCGTGGATTGCGCCGGTGGCCGGCGCGAGCGCCATGCCCTCGCGCAAATCGACGGCCTGCGCCGCGGCCATCAGCTCGAAGGCGATCAGCCGCCGCCACAGCACGATCATCTCGGCGCATTTGGCGACGGCGAGCGGCGTCTGCGTGGCGTGATCCTCGACGCCCTCGGACACGGGCAGGAAATCGAGCATCACCGGATTGGCCTTGTGGCGGATCGCGGCCAGGATCGCCGTCACCGTCTTCTGCAGCGGCACGAAGCCGGCAGAGGCACCGCCGACCGGCGACAAATATTTCGGCAGGCCGTGGCGGGTCGAGCCGGTGAGCTGGACGAAGCGCGCGGCGGACGCTGCCGCGCATTGCGCGATCGCAAGGCCGAGCGTCTCGAAGGCAAGCGCCAGCGACGCTGTGTGGAAATTGCCGGTCGACATGACCAGTTCATCATCGGCCAGCACCAGCGGATTGTCGGCGGCGGCGTTGAGTTCGATCTCGACAGCAAGCCTGGCATGGTCGATCGCCTGGATCAGCGCGCCATGGATCGAGGGCATGCAGCGGATCGACAGTGGGTCCTGGATGGTGGTCGGCGCCGGCGCCTCATCGCGCGCCAGAAGGTCGCGCAGCGCCTTGGCCGCAAGCTGCTGGCAGGCGCCCGGGCGCGCCTGATGCTGGCGCGGATCGAGGATGGTGCGATTGGCGCCGATGCCTTCCATCGTCAGCGCGCCGGCCTGCTGCTGCTGTTCCAGCGCCGACAGCGCATCGGTCAGCGCCAGCGCTCCGATCCCGACGGAAACGGCCGAGGCGTTGATCAGGGAAAGACCGTCCTTCGGCGAGAGAGTGACGGGTGCAAGCCGCGCCATCATCAGCGCCTTGGCGGCAGGCATGCGGCGGCCCTGATATTCGGCTTCGCCATCGCCGATCAGCACGCGGGCAACCGCCGTCATCAGCAGAAGATCGCCGGCGCCGATCGAACCCAGCGACGGCATCACCGGATGCACGCCGGCATTGAGCGCTTCGACCAGCGCGGTGAAGACGCGCGGCGACAGGCCCGAGCCGCCGGCGGCGAGCATCGCAAGACGGGCGAACATCGCCGCCCGCACCACCGGAACCGGCAGAGCATCGCCGACGGCGGCGCTGCGGCCTTCGATCAGCTGGCGCTGGAAGGCGCCGGCGTCGCCTACGACAGCCGTGACGAGATTGGCGCCGAGCCCGGTGTTCAGCCCGTAAATCTGCTGGCCGCCGGCCGCGGCTGCATCGAGGACCTGGCGAGCCTTGTCGAGCTTTTCCAGGACGGCAGGCGTGATCTCGACCTTGCAGGCGTTGCGCGCGGCGGCAACCACATCCTCGATGCTGACGCCGGCGCCGGTGAGAACGAGCGGGCTCATGCGAAGCGCAGCCTCTGGCCGATGCCGTTTTCGCCGGCCTTGGCGAGCATGGCCTTGCCGAGCGCGATGTCCGACAGCGAGAGGCCGCGATGCCAGAACAGGATCGTCTCGCCATCGCTTTGCCGGCCGGCTTTGAGGCCGGCCGCGATCTGGCCGAGCTCGGCATGCAGCGTCGCCTCGCTCAGCCGTCCCGTCTCGACATGGGCGCGCAGCGAGCCGAACTTGCCGCCCTTGCATTGGCCCCAGTCGTCGACGACGATCTTCTGCATGATATCGGTCAATGACAGCTCGACCGCGCTCATCGTGCCATAGGGCACGACCAACGCGCCGCGCTTGATCCATTCGGTCTTGAGCAGCGGCTGCGGTTCCGGCAGCCGCGAGGCTTCGACGACGATGTCGGCGCCTTCGACGCAGCTTTTCCAGTCAGCCACGGCCATGACCGGCTTGCCGAGGTCGGCCGCCAGCCTAGCGACAAAGCTATCGCGGCTTTCGGGGCGGCGTGAGTGGACGCGGATCTCGTCGAAGTCGAAGAGATGGTCGAGCAGGCGCACGTTCCAATAGGCGGTGCCGCGCGCGCCGATATGGCCGAGCACCTTGGACGCCTTCTTCGCCAGATGCCTGGCGCCGATGGCAGTGACCGCGCCGGTGCGCATGTCGGTGATGACGGTGGCGTCGAGGATGGCGCGCGGCGTGCCGGTGCGCGGATCGAAAAGATTGAGGATGCCGAATTCCGACGGCAGGCCATGCCTGTAGTTGTCGACGTAGTCACCGACGATCTTCACGCCGGCGGCCTCGAGCGGCGCCACATAGCCGCGCAGCACGTTGAAGTGGCCGTGGAAGGAGGGATCCGGCTCGAGATGGACGCGCGGCTCGATCACCGTCTGGCCGTTGCCCTGCGCGACGAGTCCGGCTTCGACGGCGCCGATGATCTCGGCGTCCGTCATGGCAAGCGCTTCGATGTCGAGAGCATTGAGGTAGTCGATATAAATCGGCTTCATGCGTTTTCCTCGGCCCACCCCCGGGCTCATCCATAACAGGCGAGACGGCGACACGGAAGTTTGTTGGATAAGCTCTGGACTGGGCCAGCGCCACGGCGGTGTGTGCATGCTCCTGCCGGCCAATGCCGGCGCAGAGGTTTCGGGCCATTCAGCGAAGAATTGACGTCGTGCCGGGCGCATTTTGCGGACTTAAATTGCGTCGGTCCCGCGGGGTCCGAACAGGTTCTTCCGCGGGCCGTGCGATTACGGCAACGAACCGCCAAAAATCCAAGAGTTTCCGGCTATTGCGCCAGTTGCGGCAATTGATGCGTCCACTCGGAAAATAGTCGGAGAGGCGCGGTTCTTGAACGCGGATTCATTTGACGAGCCGCTGTTGAGCCGATTAGCTTTCATGCGGGGCGAGGGCCGGCAAGGCCTTGCCCTCGGGGCGAAAGACACAAGCGATGAATGCGATCGGCTGGCCGAACTGGAGGCGCCTTAATCAGGAAGGCATCGTCTTTGCGATCGCCATCCTGTTGTTCGCCGCCGCTGCGCTGGGCCTGCCCGGTTTCCTGACCGCCGACAATCTGGTGGCCATCGTGCGCTCGGTCTCGGTGCTCGGCATCCTGGCGCTTGGCATGGCGGTCGTCATCATCGGCCGCGGCATCGACCTGTCGGCGGTGGCGATCATGGCGATGTCGGTCGCCTGGTACCTGCAACTGCTCAACACCGGAACTTCGGACGGACTCGCCTTCGTCTATGTGCTGGCGGGCGTTTTAGCCATCGGCCTGCTCAACGGCTTTCTCGTCGCCTATGCCGACGTGCCGGCGATCTTCGTGACCTTGGCCACCGGCTCCTTCGTGTTCGGCTATGTGCGCTCGCAACTGATCACGCAGGATGCCGTGCCGGTGCCCGGCGGACACTGGGTCGAGCTGCTCGGCGGCGTCCGCTTCCTCGATATTCCGGTCGAGGTGTTCGTCTTCGCCGGTCTGGCTTTCCTGGTGTTCCTGTTCCTGCGCTACACCAAATGGGGCCGCTTCATCTATTTCGCCGGCGACAATCCGGTCGCCGCCCGCAACATCGGCGTTCCGGTACGGCCCATGCTGGTGCTGCGCTACGTGCTCTCGGCCTTCGTGGCGCTGATCGCCGGGCTTTTGACGGCAACCAGCCTGCATTCGATCAACACCCGCATCGTCAACTCGACGCTGCTCTACGACATCGTGCTTGTGGCGGTGATCGGCGGCATCGGGCTTTCGGGCGGCAGAGGCGGGGTGCGCAACGTGCTGGTGGGGGCGGCGCTGATCGGCATCCTGCTCAACGCCATGACCATCATCGACATTCCGCTGCTCTACCAGAACCTGATCAAGGCGGCGATCCTGCTCGGGGCCATCATCGTCGACGGCATCATCAATCCGCGCGACGAACAGACGGCGCAACAGGGCGACATTTAGAGCGGATGGGCCAGCCCATCTTGCTCTGGGGTACCCCGGAGCGATCGCGACGATCGCCCGGCAACGAAAACCGAACCAGAGGTGTGACATGAGACTACTCAGAACATTGATGGCCGCCGCCACGGCGCTCGCCGTTACCGCCTTCGCGGCGCCGAGTCTTGCCGCAGACGATCCCGGCCCGGCCGCCTATGCCAAGGCGCTCAACGGCAAGCGCGTCATGCTGGTGCCGCTGGCGATGGGCTTCGACCTGGCGCAGGGTTGGGCGCACTACCTGAAGAAGGAAGTCGAGGCCTGGGGCGGCACGTTCGAGACCCGCGACCCGAACTGGGTGGTCGATGCCGGCGCGCAGGCGATCACCGACGCCATCGCTTCGGACACGCGGCCGGACGTGCTGATCATTCATGCGCCCGACCTCAACTCCTACTCGAAGCTGATGAAGAAGGCGCAGGCCGCCGGCACCTATGTGCTGCTGGTCGACAATCCGGCGAACTTCCCGGCCGACGCCTTCGTCGGCAGCGACTGGGACAAGCTCGGCCAGCTCGAAGCCGAAGCGGCGATCAAAGGCTGCGGCGAGAATTCGTCCAAGAAGATCGGGTTGGTGCAGGGCGACCAGGCGAACTCGTCGAGCCTCTACCAGTATGCCGGCATCATGAAGGTGCTGGAGAAGCATCCCGACTTCCAGGTCGTGGCAAAGCCCGACTCGAACTGGGACGCGACCACGTCGCGCAACGTGACGACGACGATGCTGCAGCAGCACCCGGACATCTGCTCGATCATCGACTTCTGGGACGGCGACGCCACCGGCGCCTCGGCCGCGATCCGCGACGCCAAGCTCGACGGCAAGGTGTTCCTGGTCACCACCGGCGGCGGCGAGAAGGCGGCCGATTGCGACAAGCTGAACGACGGCACCTATGGCGCCGTGGTGATGACCGATCTTGCCCGCCAGTCGGGCGACATGAACGCCATCATCAAGTTCCTGCTGCAGAGCGGCCAGCCGGCCGGCACCTCGCACACCTACATCTACACGCTGGAGAAGGCGACGACCAAGGCCGACCTCAAGCCCGACAGCTGCTGGGACCTGAAGGCGCTGCAGGCCGAAGCGGCGGCGAAATAAGCCGCGCAGCCGTAAAAGCATCCACGGGGTGGCCGGATCGTTCCGGCCGCCTCTTTCCCGTTTTTAATGACAGCGGCAGCCGATGAATTTCCGTGAACGCCTCCAGGCCTGGCGCTACAATCTCGTGCCCGACCATCTGATCGGCGAGATCCTGACCAAGCGCTGGACCGACAACGCCATACCTTTCCTGGCGCTGGTGGCGACGCTCGGCGTGTTCGGCTCGATCATTCCGGGCTTCTTCAAGCTCACCTCGCTGCAGGAATCCACGCGACAGCTCGGCGAGTTCTCGCTGGTCGTCATCGGCATGACCGTGGTGATGTTGGGCGGCGGCATCGATCTTTCGGTGGGCTCAATCTTCGCGCTGTCCTGCTTTTCCGCCGTCTACGTCTTCTTCATTCTCGAACAGTCGATCTGGCTGGCCTTGGCCGCGGCACTTTGCACGGGGCTCGTCTTCGGCGCCATCAACGGCTACCTCGTCGGCTATCTCAGGCTGCGTGCCTTCCTGACAACGCTGGTCACCTTCATTTTCGGGCGGGCGCTGTTCGACATTCTCGTCACCACCTATGCCGCCGACGTGCAGCTTTCCCAGGCAAGTTCCGATGTGCTCGACTTCATCGGCGACGGCACGTTCTGGGGCCTGTCGGTCTCGGTCTGGCTGGCCATCATCCTCGCCGTCGTCACGCATATCGCGCTGACGCGCTCGCGCCCGGGCTGGCATGTGCTGGCGGTCGGCGGCTCCCGTCGTTCGGCGCATAATGCCGGCATCCGGGTGCGGCGCACCGTGTTCATGACCTACGTCTTTTCCGGCTTCTGCGCCTCGATCGGCGGCTTTCTGATCGCCTGCCGGTTGAGCGGGGCGGGGCCGGGCACCGGGCTCAATCTCGAGATCATGGCGCTGACGGCGGCGGTGGTCGGCGGCGTCAGCCTTGGCGGCGGACGCGGCTCGGTGGTCAAGGGCCTGATGGGCGCCATCATCGTTCTGACCATGACCAACGGGCTGATCCGGCTCGGCTACGGCACCGGCACCAACCAGATGGTGCTCGGCATCCTTTTGGCCGTCGCCGTCACCATCGACATCCGCTGGCTGAAGAACCGCCACAAGGTGCTGAACGAGGTCTATGTCGCGCCGGTCTACCTCAAGATGGGCGAGACGCAATCGGCCGCGCCCGGTTCCGGCACGTCCTACGAGCTCGACAATCGGCTCTCGGCGGCGGACCATATCGGGCTCGGCGAGCTGGAAGGGCCAGAGGACGTCATCCTCGACCGCGACGACCATCTCTACTGCGGCACGCGCCATGGCGAGATCGTCCGCTTCTTCGCACCGAACTACCGGCGTTCCGAAGTCTTTGCCCATATCGGCGGGTTTCCGCTGGGCTTGGCCTTCGACCGGGACGGCAATCTGATCAGCTGCGTCGGCGCCATGGGGCTCTATTCGGTCTCGCCGGCCCGGGAGGTGAAGCGCCTCTCGGCAGAGACGGCACGCTCCTGGACCTCGATCGTCGACGATGCGCGCCTGCGCGACCCGAACGATTGCGACATCGCGCCTGACGGCCGCATCTATTTTACGGATTCGACCAAGCGCTATGACGCCCATGACTGGGCGCTGGACTCGATCGAGAACCGCGCCACGGGCCGCCTTTTGGCCTACGATCCGAAGGACGGTTCGACCAAGACGCTGCTGGACGGCTATCGCTACACCAACGGCGTGTGCATGGCGCATGACGGCAAGTCGCTGTTTTTCGCCGAAAGCTGGGCCTGCCGCGTGCATCGCTACTGGCTGGAAGGGCCGAAGGCCGGCACCGCCGAATGCGTCATCCGCGACATGCCGGGCTATCCCGACAACATCAACCGTGCCTCGGACGGCAATTACTGGATGGCGTGGCTCGGCATGCGCACGCCGAGCTTCGACCTATCGCTGCGCCATCCCGACATGCGCAAGCGCATGACGCGCCGCCTGCCGCAGGACGAGTGGCTGTTTCCCAACATCAACACCGGCGGCGTGGTGAAGTTCAACGAGAAGGGCGGCATTGTCGAGACGCTCGGCGATCTTTCCGGCAACGCGCATCCGATGGTCACCTCGATGCGCGAGCACAAGGGCTACCTGTTCGTCGGCGGCATCCTCAACAACCGCATCGGGCGCTACAAGATCAGTGGTGCGGACCCGAACTGGACGAGCCCCGCTTCCTATTGGGGAGACAAGCCATGATCCTCGATCCGATCCTGGATGTCTTTCGCGGCAAGGCGGTCACCATACCGCCGCTCGACGGCGCCTTTCGCCCCAACACGCGGCTGGACGACGCGCCGGCCTTCGCCGAACTGAGCGAGCCGGACAATCTGCTGGTGTCTGACGGGCGGCTGCTTGTCTCCAGCGGCAACGCTATCCTGGCGGTTGCGGCTGGTTCCGAGCCCGTCGCGGTCGAAACCTTTCAATCCCCCATCACCGCGCTGGCGCTGTCGCCATCGGGCGAACTGACCGTCGGGCTGGAGAGCGGCAGACTGCTGATTGCCGGCAAGGAGGTTTCGCTGCCGGCCGAATTAAGGTGCATCACAGCGCTTGCCTATGCCGATAACGGCACGCTGTGGCTGGCCAATGGCTCCAGCGAACATGCTCCGTCGCAATGGGCGACCGACCTGATGAAGAAGGGCGCATCCGGTTCGCTGTGGCGGTGCGGGGCGGGTGGCATCGGTTTTCAGAAGATCGCCGGAGACGTCGCCTTTCCCTATGGGCTTCACCCGGTCGGCGCCAACGTGCTGGTGAGCGAAAGCTGGCGCCACCAGCTCGTGCGCTTTGACGGCGCGACTGGCAACCGCACCACGGTGCTGACGCATCTGCCCGGCTATCCGGCGCGGCTGGCGCCGGCCGGCGGCGGCGCATGGCTGACGCTGTTTGCGCCGCGCAACCGGCTGATCGAATTCGTGCTGCAGGAAACACATTATCGCCGCGACATGATCGGCCAGGTGCCGCCAGCCTACTGGATTGCGCCGGCGCTGGCCTCCAACCGCAGCTTCCTCGAGCCGCTGCAATGCGGCGGCATCCGCACCATGGGCATCCACAAGCCGTGGTCGCCCAGCCGCTCCTATGGGCTCGTCGTGAAACTCGACCGGGCCCTGCAGCCGCAGTTCAGCCTGCACAGCCGCGCCAACGGCACGCGGCACGGCATCTGCAGCGTGGCGGAAAAGGACGGTCGCCTGTTCGTCGCCTCGAAGGGCGGTGATTGCGTGCTGGCGCTCGACCTCGCTTCGGGAGGTTTCTGATGGAACCGATCGTCCGTCTGGAAAACGTCACCAAGACCTATCGCGGCGTGCCGGCGGTAAAGAACGTCACGTTCGATCTGAGGAAGGGCGAGATCCATGCGCTGCTTGGCGAGAACGGCGCCGGCAAGTCGACGCTGACCAAAATCATCGCCGGCGTCGTCGACGCGACTTCGGGCAAGATGTTCCACAAGGGCGTCGAGACGGCTTACGCCTCGCCGCACGCCGCGCTGGAAGCGGGCATCGCCATGGTGTTCCAGGAGACCAGCCTGGTGCCGTCGATGACGGTGGCGCAGAACCTTTATCTCGGCACCGAGAAATTCCTCAACCGGCTGCGCGGCACCTACATCTCGGCGCAGCAATTCCTGCAGTCGCTGAATTTTCCGGTCGATCCCAACGCGATGGTGGCGACGCTGGGCGCGGCCAAGCGGCAGATGGTCGAGATCGCGCGCGCCGTCCACCATAATGCCGAGATCATCATCTTCGACGAACCGACGGCGACGCTGACGCCGGAAGAGAAACGCCACTTCTTCGCGCTGATCCGGAGGCTTAAAGCGCGCGGCGTGTCGATCGTCTTCATCAGCCACGCGCTGGAAGAGGCGCTGATGATTGCCGACCGCATCACCATCCTGCGCGACGGCGAACTGGTGATCACCGACGAGGCATCCGCCTTCGACCGCGACAGGATCGTCGCTGCCATGGTTGGGCGCTCGCTGTCGGGACAGATCTACCGCCAGCGCGACGAGACGAAGCTGCGCAAGGCCGGCAAGAAAGTGCTCTCGGTGCAGGACATCTCGATGAGCAACATTGTGCGCAACAATTCCTTCTCGATCTTCGAAGGCCAGATCACCGGCGTATTCGGCCTGATCGGATCGGGCCGCACCGAGACGTTCAAGATCGTCTCGGGCATCTACAAGCGCGACTTTTTGCGCGGTGGCGCGATTGAATTGGACGACAAGCCGGTGCGCTACCTCGTGCCGAGCGAGGCGGTGGCCGACGGCATCGTCTACGTCACCGAGGACCGCAAGAGCGAAGGCATCTTCGAGACGATGGGCGTCGCCGAGAACCTGTTTGGCGGGTTGCTCGCCGCGGGCCGCGAAAAGGCCTGGGTGATCAACCAGCAGGAGATGCGGCAGCTCTCGGCCGAATGGACCAAGACACTCAACATCAAGGCGATCAACGACAACGCCCGTGTGGTCGAGCTTTCCGGCGGCAACCAGCAGAAGGTGGTGATCGGCAAGGGGCTGGTGCAGCAGCCGCGCATCGTCATTTTCGACGAGCCGACACGCGGCGTCGATGTCGGCGCCATCGCCGAGATCCACCAGATCATCAACCGACTGGCCGACGAGGGCCTCGCCGTCGTCGTCATCTCGTCCTACCTGCCGGAGATCATGAACCTGTCCGATCGTATCCTGGTCTGCCGACAGGGCCGTATCGTCGAGGAGTTCTCGCCGGCGGAGGCGACGGAGGAGAAGATCATGTACGCGGCGGTGCATTAGGGTGTCGCTGGTGGCACCTTGACAATTGGCCGGAGCCTCCGCGACGTCGTCATCCACGGGCGGAGCAAGGAGCGCAGCGACGCGCGCAGACCCGAGGATCCATGCCGCGGCTTTCAGGCGCCGCTACGGTGCAGAATTCTGCTTCGCCGCACCCTTCGCGCGAGGTCACGGAATGGATTCCAGGGTCTGCGCGCGTCGCTTCGCTCCTTGCTCCGCCCTGGAATGACGATGCTGAGGTGCTTCGGCCAATGTCCGCGGCAGTGTGTTGCTTCGAGCTAAAAACTGAATCGGAGAAACACGTTAGCTGTCTATGCGCAACACTTGGTTCAATGACCTCGACCGGCGATTTAAACGAAAGGAAACACCATGGCCACCACAAAACTCCTCAGCGATGCCGAGGTCGAAAAGATCCCGGCGGTGAAGGCGGTGTTCGACGATATCCGGGCGACGCGAAAATCCGACTTCGTGAACAATTTCTGGCGCGGGCTGGCCAATGATCCGGCGGCGCTGAAACGGGTGTGGGAGCAGCTCAAAGCGGTGATGGTCACCGACGGCGCGATCGATCCGCTGACCAAGGAAATGATCTATATCGCGGTCTCGACCGCCAATGGCTGCTCCTATTGCGTCCACTCGCACACGGCCGCCGCCCGCGCCAAGGGCATGACCGACGCGCAGCATGGCGAGCTTGTGTCGATCATCGGGCTTGCCGGCCAGACCAATCACCTGGTCACGGCAATGCAGATTCCTGTCGATCCGCAATTCGAGGTGAAGTGAGGCGCCGGCTTCTCCTTCTCCCCCTGTGGGAGAAGGTGGCCGAGCGAAGCTCGGTCGGATGAGGGGTGTTCCAGCGGAGTGAGAGGCTGGTGTCTTCTGGAGCACCCCTCATCCGTCTCGGCGCTTCGCGCCGATCCACCTTCTCCCACAAGGGGAGAAGGAAAAGCCGCGCTACACCGGTCGATAAACCTTTTCCGCCGTATTCCAGAAAATATTCGCTTCGGCCTTCGCGCCATGCTTCGCCACCGCTGCCCGGTGCGCCTGGATCAGCTCGGCATGGCTGGTCCAGAGCTTCTCGATCGGGAAGTTCGAGCCGAACATCAGCCGGTCGCTGCCGAGGATTTCGACCGCGTTGTCGACGATGTAGGCGATGAGCTCCGGGTCGTTGCGGTGGACGAAGGTGCCGAGCCCCGAGAGCTTGGCGTAGAAATTGGGCGCTGCCGAAAGCGTGCGCAGACCCGCCTTCCATGCTTCGGTGGTTTCCGGCTCCATGCCGGTCAGCATGCCGGCATGGGTGAGGATGAAATTCGTCTGAGGGTTTTCGCCGACTAGTGTCAGCCCGTCCTTCATCTGCGCGGGAAAGAGCTGCAGGTCAAAGGAGAGGCCGTAATCCTTCAAACGCGCCACGTTCTTCCGCACTTTCGGATCGATCACTTGGTCGGCCGAAGCGGCGAAGCGGAAGGCCGGCGTCTCATGCCAGTGAAGCTGCATGCGCACGCCGCGCAGCAGCGGATACTTTTTCAATCGGTCGATCTGCGGGCGGACGTCGTCGACCGTCATGTCGGCATAGCCGACGATGGCATGCGGCCAGCCGGTTTCTTGCGCCGTCTTCTGCAGGAACGCGACCTCCTTTTCGAAATCCTCCTTGGCCCAGTTCGTCTGGACATAGACGGCCTTCTCGACGCCCGAGCCTTTCTGGTCCTCGAGAAACTCCGTGATCGGATAGTCGCGGCGGATCGGCTCGTAGGGGCCGAAGATGCGCGGCACCATCGGTCCGACCAGCCAGGGCTGGTCCTTCTGGCGCCAGATGTGGAAATGCGCGTCGATGGCTTTCTGCATCACGATATCCTTTTCCAGACGACTGAAGCCGCGGGCGCAGGATGGGCGAGCGACAGGATGAAATCGGTGAGGCTTCTCAGCGACGAGCCGTCGACGAGATCGTCGAGCATCGGCAGGATGGCGCGGAGCGCCGACGTCGCCGGGCGGAAGCGCGGATCGCCGGCGAGCGGGCTCGCCAGCGACAGCCGGAAGGCGCGGGCGCTGAACCGGCGCATCGCGGTTTCGAGGTCGGAATGATCGCCGCGTTCCAGTCCGTCGGACAGGATGACGACGCAGGCGCCGCGCGCGAAGGCGGAGAAGCGCGGCACCGACAGGAAGGCGAGCAAGGTCGGGCCCATGCGGGTGCCGCCGTCCCAATCGTCGACGAGCGCCCCGGCGCGGGCGAGCGCCTGCTCGCGGTCACGAATGCGCAGCGCCGAGGTGATGCGGGTAAGCCGCGTGCCGAAGGTGAAGACTTCTGCGCGGTCTGCGCCTTGCACCGCCGCGTGAGCCAGCTTGAGATAGTCGGCAGTGTGCAGCTTCATCGATCCGGAGATATCGATGAGCAGGAGCAGCTTTCGCGGCACTTCCTGCCGCCGGCGCAGCAGCGGCGAGGGGATGTCGCCATCGGCGCTGACGATTTCGCTGAGCGAGCGCCGGAGGTCGAGCGTGCCGCGCGAACGCGTGCGCATGGTGCGGAAAGAACGGCGCGCGGGGAGGGCGGAGGCGAGCTTGCGGCGGAACTGGCCGAGACCATCGGCGTCGCGCTGGAAATCGCGGCTGCTCAATTGCTCGAGCGCCGAGGAGAGCTCGCCGCTTTTCACCTGGCGGATGGTTTGCTTCTCTTCCTCGCGCGTGCCGCGATCGTCCTTGACGCGGGTCTCGTCGTCCTTCTCGCCTTCGATCGAAGGCTTGGCGTCGCCGTAGAAATGGGCGCGGAAATGCGCTTCGAATTCGTCGCGGCGATCGGGCGAGGGCGCAAGCGTCGCGAACGCTGCTTCGCGGATGTCGTTCATCGAGCGCGGGCCGAGCAGGGTCACCGCTTGCATGAAGCTGGTGATTTGTTCGGGCGCGATGGCGAAGGCGTGATCACGGAGCAAACGGGCGAAGCCGAGGAAGAGTGCGGCGGCGCGAGGCAAGGCATCCTCTCCCCGTTTACGGGGAGAGAATGCCGGCAGGCAGGTGAGGGGCAACGCTACCTTCTGCCCAGTGTGGCGCTGCCCCTCATCCGCCCCTTCGGGGCACCTTCTCCCCGTAAACGGGGCGAAGGGGTTGTCGAGGTCGCGGCTCACCCCAGCGCCTCCTCGACAATCCTCCCCAGCTCAGGCGCAATGGCAGTCAAATCCTCCTCGTCCTTGATCAGCACGCCGATGGCGCGGCGGAAGGCTTGCGGCCACGGGCTGCCGCCTTTCTCGAGGATGGTGGCGGCATTCGCCCATTCGACCGCTTCGGCGATGCCGGGCGGCTTGGCTAGCGGACGCGCGCGGATCTCCTGCACGGCATTCGCCACCGCTTTTGCCGTCGCTTCCGCAACATGGCCCGCGCGCAGCATGATGATCTCGGCCTCGCGCTGGGCGTCGGGATAGCCAATCCAATGATAGACGCAGCGGCGGCGCAGCGCCTCGGCCAGCTCGCGCGTGCGGTTGGAGGTGAGGATGACGATCGGCTGCGTCGCGGCACGGATCGTGCCGCGCTCCGGGATGCTGATCTGGAAGTCTGAGAGGAATTCGAGCAGCAGCGCCTCGAACTCGTGATCCGAGCGGTCGATCTCGTCGACCAGAAGCACGCGCTGCTCCGGCGCGCGAAGCACCTGCAGCAGCGGTCGGGCGATCAGGAATCGATCGTCGTAGATATCGATCTCGTGCTCGCCGGCATGGCGGATGGCGAGCAACTGGCGCTGGTAGTTCCACTCGTAAAGCGCATGCCCGGCGTCTATGCCTTCGTAGCATTGCAGCCGCACCAGCTCGCGATCAAGCAGTTCGGCGACCGCCTTGGCGGCCTCGGTCTTGCCGACGCCCGGCGCGCCTTCGAGCAGCAGCGGCTTGCCCAGGCGGATCGCGAGGAAGATCGCCGTCGCAAGGCTGTCGTCGGCCAGGTAGCGCGAAGCGGCAAGGCGCGCGGCGATCGCCTCCGGCGAAGCCGCGACCGTAACGGCGTCGGCGCTAGTCATCTTCCCCTCAGCCCGCGGCCTGCGCCTTCAGAGCGCGCAGGATGCGCTCGGGCGTGATCGGTAGCGTGTCGATGCGCACGCCGATCGCGTCGAAGACGGCATTGGCGACGGCCGGGATCTGCGGGTTGGCGCACATCTCGCCCGGGCCCTTGGCGCCGAACGGCCCATCGGCGGAAGGACGCTCCAAGACGATGATCTGGGTCTCGGCGAGGTCACCCGGGCCCGGCATCAGATACTGGTTGAAGTCGGTGCCGCCATGGTCGCGGCTCGGATAATAGGGCTCGGTCGTCTCATAGAGCGCGTGGCTGATGCCCATCCAGGAACCGCCGACGAGCTGCTGCTCGACCATTTTCGGGTTGAGCGCACGGCCGATCTCGAAGACGTTCTTCACGGTAAGCACCGTCACCTCGCCGGTCTCGTCGTCGACCTCGACCTCGGCCACCGTGCAGGCATGGGCGTAGCAGGTGGAGGGCTTCATCGCGCCGGTCTCCTTCTCCGGGTAGGAGCGCGGAATGAGAAACATGCCGCGCCCCGAGATCGAGCGGCCGCGCTTGAAATGCGCCGACAGCGCCACGTCGAAGATCGAGATCGATTTCTGCGGCGCGCCCTTCACCTGTATGTTGCCCTCGCCGTCGGTCTCGAGGTCGGACGCATTCACCTCCAGCTCCTCGGCGGCCACTTCCAGCATCACCTGGCGGGCTTCCTTGGCCGCCTGGATGACGGCGTTGCCGGCGCGGTGCGTGCCGCGCGAGGCGAAGGTGCCCATGCAGTGCGGGCCGGTGTCGGTGTCGGCGGTGTCGATGACAACGCGGTCGGTCGGCACGCCGATCGTCTCGGCGCAGATCTGCGCCATGATCTGCTTCATGCCCTGGCCGAGATCGACGCTGGAGAGCGTGACCATGAAGTTGCCGGTCGGGGTCGAATGGACTAGCGCCTGGGTCGGGTCGCCGCCGAGATTCATGCCGGTCGGATAGTTGATCGCGGCGATGCCGCGTCCACGCCGGATCGCCATCTCAGGCTTCCTTCCTGTAGGAGGACATCGTCATGTATTTTTCCGCGACCGGCCAGTTGGCGACGCGCGAGGCTTCCTGCATGCATTCGATCAGCGCCGCGCCTTCGGTTGGCTGGCGATGCGCCTTCATGTCGCCGTCGCGATAGGCGTTGATGAAGCGGAACTCGAGCGGATCCATGCCGATCAGCCGCGCCAGCTTGTCCATCTGCACCTCCAGCGCGAAGTCGCCGATGGTGACGCCGAAGCCGCGCATGGCCGACGAAGGGGTGCGGTTGGTGTAGACGCAATAGGTGTCGATCCAGACATTCGGGATCGTATAGGGGCCTGGATAGTGGGCCGCGCCCTTCTGCGCGCCATAGGGCGAGTGGCGCGAATAGGCGCCGGCGTCGGTATAGCCGGTCACCTTGCGCGCGACGATGCGGCCGTCCTTCATGACGCCGTCCTTGATGACGACTTTCTCGGCTGCGCGCGGCGAGGAGATCTGCATCTCCTCCTTACGGCTATAGATAAAACAGACCGGGCGTCCGGTTAGCTTGGCCGCGAGGATAGCAACCGGCTCGACGATGACGTCGACCTTGCCACCAAAACCGCCGCCGACGGTGCCGCCGACGAAATGCAGCTTCGAGCCCGGCATCTGCAGGATGATCGAGGTGTTGTCGAGGGTGAAGAACATCGCCTGCGTGTTGGTGTAGCAGGTGAAGCGGTCATTGCCCTCGGGCGCCACCACGCAGCCCGTGGTTTCGGTCGGTGCGTGCTCGATCGGCGAGGACTGGTAGGACTGTTCGTGGATGTGGTCGGCTTGGGCAAAGCCTGCCTCCACATCGCCGAAGCGCACCTTGCGGCACTCGCCGCTGTCATAGAGGTAGTAGTTCTGGCCGTGATATTCGTTAACCAAAGGCGCGCCTGGCTTCAGCGCTTCCTCCATGTCGAAGACGGCGGGGAGCACCTCGTAATCGACCTTGACCTTGGCGGCGGCTTCCTGCGCGGCGCGCTCGGTCTCGGCCAATACCGCCACCACGGCCTCACCCTTCCACCGCACCTTGCCGTCGGCAAGCACGGTTTCGTCCTCGGGACCGATCTGGATCAGGATCAGGATGGTGTAGACATTGTGCGGCACGTCCTTGGCGGTCAGCACGCGCACCACGCCCGGATGTTTCTCCGCTTCCGACGTATCGATCGAGCGGATGCGGGCATGGTGGTGCGGGCTGCGCACCATCTTCAGATGCAGCATGCCCGGGAAGTTTCGGTCGGCGAAATAAACGGTCTTGCCGGTGACATGTCCCGGCGAGTCGAGCCGCGGGCGACCCTGGCCGATCTCATGCAGGCCGTCCTTGCGGACATCGGCGAAATAATCCTTGCGCAGTTCCATGGCTCGTCCCCTCAGGCGGCGTTCTGCGAGTTGGCGCGCGCCGCAAGCAGCACCGCCTGGATGATCGGCTCGTAGCCGGTGCAGCGGCAGATGTTGCCGGACAGCGCCTCGACCACATCCTCGCGGCTCGGGTTGGGCGTGCGGTCGAGCAGAACCTTCGCGGCCATGATCATGCCCGGCGTGCAGAAGCCGCATTGCGTGGCGAAGGCATCGAGGAAGGCGCGCTGCAGCGGATGCAGCACACCGCCTTCGGCAAGGCCGGCGGTGGTCCTGACGTCGGCACCGCCGCAGGTTTCGGCCAGCGTCAGGCAGGAGAGCCTGAGTTCTCCGTCGATGATGACCGAGCAGGCGCCGCAGGTGCCTTGGTGGCAACCCCCCTTGGGTGAGGTGTCGCCGATCTTGTCGCGCAGCACATTGAGCAGCGTCGTGCCGCTTTCGACGAACTCGGCTTTCTCCGAGCCGTTGAGTGTGAATTGAACCGGGACCTTCGCCATTTTTCCTCCCTGCGCGCCTGCCCGGGTCGGCCGGACAGACGCGCGTCTCCCACGGATATTAGTCAAGCAGCAGCCGGCCGAGATGGACCGGCAGAACCTCGGCGCGATACCAGGCGCTGGCGATCGGGTCGGTGATCGGCGCGATGCCTTCGCTCGCGGCGGTCAGGGCCGGTGCGATCTCCCGCGGCGTGAGCTTGCAGCCGAGCAGCGCCTTTTCGGCCGCTAAAGCGCGCATTGGACGATCGGCCATGCAGCCCAGCGCGATGCGCGCCGAGGTCACCGTGCCGTCCGATGCGAGCTCCAGAAGCGCGGCGATGCTCAGCACGGACACACCCTTGGGCTTGACCCGCGATACTTTCAGGAAGCGGAAGCTCTCGGCTTTAGGCAATGCAATATCCACCGCCGCCAGTATGGCGCGGCTGGTGTCGCGATCGGCCAAAAAAGTCTCGATCGGCACTTCGCCGTCTTCGGTGATGACGGTCGCGTCCAGCGCCAGCAGCGCCACCGCGAAATCCCCGTAAGGGGCAGGCGCGAACAGATTGCCGCCAATGGTCGCCATGTTGCGGATCGCCGGCCCGCCGACGGCGCGCGCAGCCGGCGCAAGCGCGGCGAGTTCTGGATGGCGGGCAATCGCGGCCATGGTGACCGAAGCCCCGAGCCGGACCTTGCCGCCGGAAACCGCGATCTGCGAAAGGCCGGGATCGGTGACGCGGATCAGCCTGGAGACGGAAACGTCGCCTTCATTGGCGGCGCGCACCACAAGCGTGCCGCCGCCGAGATAACGCGCGCCGGCGGCCTGCAGCGCGGCGTTGGCGTCTTTCACGCTCGAAAAAGTCTGCAGCGCAAGCGACATGGCGCGCTCCCGTCAGCTCTGGCTGGCGAAATGGGCCTTCAGGGCGTTGAAACCGCCCTGGAAGACGTTGGCGCCCATGCCCTCGGCCAGCTTGTCGGCCTCTTCGGGCGCGGCGTCGAAGCTCGCTGTCCATTCGGCATAGGTGCGGTTGCCGTCGGTGACGCGCCGCAACTGCAGCGTCGCCTTGTGATTGGTGAGCGGCTGCGGCGTCTCGAGGATCGAATAGCTGACCAGGAAATTCTCATCCGAGAAATCGAGCAGCTTCTCGCGCAGCCGCGCGCCACTGACCAGTTGGAAGTTGCGCACGCAGCCGATCGCGGTGGCGTCCTTGCCGTCCTCGATATGGCTTTCCACCATGCGCGGATGCCAGCCGGGCAAACCATTGAAGTCGCGGATGCGCGCCCAGACCTGCTCGACCGGCGCGTCGATGACGCTGGAGATGGTGACTTTCGCCATAGACTGGTTCCCTTGCAAAGATCGGGAGCAGGCTAGGGCGGCCGGCGGGCCGGCGCTTATCAATGCGTCTTGAGCGCATATCAACCAGTCGGAAAAACCGGCGCGTCGATATTCAGGTGATGACGGCCTGCAAATGGTGGCCTCCTGCGCTTCCGGTGCTCACGTACCTAAAGTACGCTCCGCTCCGGTTCTCGGAAGCCATCCGGTTTGGTCGCTTCGCGCCCGTCTTCGACTCCGGCTCGGCCTGACCTGAATCTCAAAGCGCCTTACGCTGTCGCCCGCGCGGCTTCGCGGTAGAGCGTCGGCGGCACGCCGACATGGTCGCGGAAGAAGCGCGAGAAATTACCCTGGGTGGTGAAGCCGAGATTGCAGGCGACCGAGATCAGCGGTTCCTGCGACCACTGCAGTTGCCGCACGGCTTCCTCCATGCGCAGCGTGTTCCAGTAGACGTTCGGCGTCAGATTGGTCTGTTCCTTGAACAGCGCGAAGAAATGCGGTCGGGAGAGCCCGACCGAACGAGCGACGTCGTCGAAGGAGATGCGCTCGCAGACATTGGCCTTCATCAACTGGATCGCCTTGCGGACACGAAAATCGAGCATCGTGTTGATGCGCGCGCGGGCTATCTGTGGTGCGGATGTATCGGCCGCATCGAGAACGCTGTCGATGAAACGCTCGATCTCGTAATTGGCGACGTCGTCGATGCTCTCATTGTCGGCCAGGTGATCGAGCAGGTTCGCCGCCGCCTGGTGCAGCCAAGGCTCCAGCGTGATCGCCGCTTGCGCGAACAGCGGCGCGGAGGAGGGCAGGTCGCGGCGCCGACGCGCCCAGTCCGGGTCGATATAGAAGGCGAGGAACAGGCCGGGCTTGCCGTCGCGGGAAAGAGCGTGGCTGTGCGGCTGGAACGAATTGATGCCGGCCGCGGTGCCAGGCCCAAGCCGCACCGTTTCGCGGCCGATGGTCATTTCGCCTGCCGTGCCTTCCAGCCAGATGATGAGATGAGCCTCGCCATGGGCATGGGTGACGAAGTCGTTGGCGACATTCAGCACGGAAACATGTCCGAACCGGCCCCAATAGAGCCTGATCGCGTCCGTCATGGGTATCGTTCCTCCCGCAGGCGACTGGCCTCCCTTCGCCTGCCGGGCAATAGTGCGGCTGAGCTTGCGGTTGCGTCAAGGCGCGCAATGATGACAGACGTTTGGAGGCCGCCGTCGGGGCGGATTTTCAGACTGGGCGATAGGCGCGGCTTTCCCTTCTCCCCTTGTGGGAGAAGGTGTCGCCGAAGGCGACGGATGAGGGGTGCTCCAGGGAAAGCCAGCGTCTCACTCCGCTGGAACACCCCTCATCCGTCTCGGCGCTATCGCGCCGATCCACCTTCTCCCACAAGGGGAGAAGGCGAGGCGGCGCACTTCAGTCACTACGCCTGAAATTGCGGATGCGGTCGAACAGGACCGCCAGGATGATCGCGCCGCCGATGAAGGTGCCTTGCCAGAAGGCGTTGATGCCAAGCAGGCCGAGGCTGTTGCGGATCACCTCGATGAGGGCGGCGCCGACGATGGCGCCGAGCGCGGTGCCGACGCCGCCGGCGAGATTGGCGCCGCCGATGACGGTGGCTGCAATCACCTGCAGCTCCATGCCGTTGCCGAGATTGGTGGTGACGGCGCCCAGCCATCCGGTCTGGATGATGCCAGCAAGCCCTGCCGACAGCGCCGAGATCATGTAGACGACGACCTTGATCTGCTTGACGGGAACGCCGGTCAGCGTCGCCGCATGCTCATTGCCGCCGATGGCGAAGATGTGCCGGCCGAATTTGGTCCAGCGCAGGATGAAGCCGGTGATCCCCGCCAGGAGGATCATGTAGAGCACCGGATTGGCGATGCCGAAAACCCAGGCGCCGCCGCCCAATGACAAAAGCTTCTGGTGGTCCGGCCCGAACTGGAACACCACGGTGTTGTTCGAGGCGACCATGGCAAGGCTGCGCGCCACCGACAGCATGCCGAGCGTGACCACGAAAGGCGGGAAGCCGAGATAGGCGATGAGCAGGCCGTTGAAGGCGCCGATCGCAAGCGCGGTGGCGATCGAGGCCAGGATGCCCACCTCGATCGAATAGCCGGCATGCATGGTGACGGCGAGCACCATCGAGGATAGGCAAAGCACCGAGCCGACCGAAAGGTCGATGCCGCCGGTAATGATGACGAAGGTCATGCCGAGCGCGACGATGGCGACGAAGGTGATATTGCGCGTGATGTTGAAGATGTTCTTCGACGTGGCGAAGGAATCGGTGGCGACGGACAGGAACAGGCAGGCCAGGATGACCGCGATCACCACCCAGAAAGTCTGGTTGGCAAAAAGCCGCGACAGGAAGGTGTGCTGCTTCTGCGCGATCGTCTGGTCAAGTGTGACTGCCATTATCGACCTTTCCTGAGGCGTGGACGCCCGATCCACGCGACTACGCAACCTGTTCGATGGCGCCGGTGATCAACCCGGTGACTTCCTCGGGCGAGCTCGAGGCGATTTTCTTGTCGGCCACCTTGCGGCCGCGCCGCATGACGATAACACGGTCGGCGACGTCGAACACGTCGGGCATGCGGTGGCTGATCAGCACCACGGCGATGCCCTGATCGCGCAGGTGGCGGATGAGGTTGAGCACTTCGGCGACCTGCCTGACCGAAATCGCCGCCGTCGGCTCATCCATCAGCACGATCTTGGCCTGCGACAGCATGGTGCGGGCAATCGCCACCGCCTGGCGCTGGCCGCCCGACATCTGCTTGACGAGGTCGCGCGGCCGCGTCTCGGATTTCAGCTCGGCAAAGAGCTGGCCGGCGCGCTTGTACATCGCGCCATAGTCGAGAATGCGCAGCGGACCGAAGCCGCGGCGCAGCTCGCGGCCGAGATAGACGTTGGCCGCGGCGGTCAGGTTGTTGCAGAGCGCGAGGTCCTGGTGGACGATCTCGATGCCGTGCTGGCGCGCATCCGCCGGCTTGTGCATGACAAGGTCCTTGCCCTCCAGCCGCATGGTGCCGTGGCTCGGGTGGAAATTGCCAGCGATCATCTTCACCAGCGTCGACTTGCCGGCACCGTTGTCGCCCATCAGGCCGACGACCTCACCAGCTTCCAGCGAAAACGAGACATCGTTGACCGCCTGGATGGCGCCGAAATGCTTCGAGATGTTGGCGAGTTCCAGAACCGACACCAGCCTTAAGCCTCCCCGTTGTTGGCGCAACTGGCCACCGAACCCGGCGGCGCCGCTTGCGTCTCGCCCCGTCCATCTCCTCCCGAACGGTGCGTCGACGCATTTAGGCAAAAGCGGACGGGGGCGTCAATCAATTGTCTGACGATTAATTTCGAGACTCGACGAAAAATCGGTTTTGTAGGACAAATAGCAATTGACGCTGGCGAAAAGCCGATATTAGCTAAGCTTCGGAACAAGACTTTGCCAATCGTCCGTCTATCCGGCGGAGGCAGGCAGATGGTTTGAGGGTAAAGGATTCGGCTGCATCGGTATTCGGGCGGACGGATCGGCAAATGCTTATCAGCCCGGCGCGGGGCGCGAACATCATGAGATGGTCGTCGTGGTTCTTGTGTATCCGGGTTGATCAGTGTGGCGGGCACGCGGTGTCCGTCTGTTTCAAGGGAGGACTGACATGAGGAAAACACTTTTGCTTGCCGCCGTCGCCGCCATGGCGTTGGGCGCCGGGCCGGCTTTGGCCAAGAAACAGCTCGTCATCGTTGTGAAGGGTCTCGACAATCCGTTCTTCGAAGCCATCCATCAGGGCTGCGAGAAGTGGAACAAGGAAAACGCCAGCTCGGAATATGAATGCTTCTACACCGGCCCGGCATCGACTTCCGACGAGGCCGGCGAGGCGCAGATCGTGCAGGATATGCTGAGCAAGCCAGACACGGTGGCGATGGCGATCTCGCCGTCGAACGCGCCGCTGATCGCGCAGACGATCAAGAGCGCCAATCCGTCGATCCCGATCATGACGGTCGACGCCGACCTTGCCAAGGAAGACGCCGCCCTTCGCAAGACCTATCTCGGCACCGACAACTACCTGATGGGCAAGAAGATCGGCGAGTACATCAAGAAGGCCAAGCCGAATGGCGGCACGATCTGCACGATCGAGGGCAATCCGGCGGCCGACAACATCCTGCGTCGCGCGCAAGGCATGCGCGATGCCCTGACCGGGAAGGAAGGTCTTGCAGCACTTGCCGGCGAAGGTGGCTGGACCGAAGCTCCCGGCTGCCCGGTGTTCACCAATGACGACGGCGCCAAAGGCGTGCAGGCGATGACCGACATCCTCGCCGCCAACCCGAAGCTCGACGCCTTCGGCATCATGGGTGGCTGGCCGCTGTTCGGCGCGCCGCAGCCTTATCGCGACCTGTTCAAGCCGATGGCCGACAAGATCGCCAAGAACGAGTTCGTCATCGGCGCCGCCGACACGATCGGCGACGAGGTGGCGATCGCCAAGGAAGGCTTGGTGACCGCGCTGGTCGGCCAGCGGCCGTTCGAAATGGGCTACAAGGCGCCTTCGGTGATGATCGACCTCATCGGCGGCAAGAAGGTCGACGATCCGGTCTTCACCGGCCTCGACGAATGCACCAAGGAAACGGCCGACACCTGCATCCAGAAGTAGGCTCTGGCTGCATCCAGAAGTGTCAAAATAGGGGCGCCCAGTGGGCGCCCCTATCCTTTTCGGCGCCTGCTCCCGCCGTCGAACAGGGCAGGGCGGCTCCCGCCTAAATCTTCTGCTTCACGCCGTCCTTCGAAGGCATCAGGTCGACGCCGTTGAGCTTGCCGATATGCGTGGCGAGCATCGGCACATACTGTTCCGTGGGACCGGCGGCGAAGGCTGTCGCAAAGGAATTCTTGGTCGCGTTGCCCAGAGGATTGGCGATGCCGGCCGCGCCCGCCATCGATTCCAGATAGGTCAGGTCCTTGAAGGCATTGGCGATGGTGAATTTGTGCGCGTCGCGGTCGCCCTCCAGCGTCCAGCGCATGAAGGTCTGGTAGAAGCCGCAATCCATGCGGCCGTTGCGAATGACGCTGTCGAAGCGCGGCGGCGAGATGCCGACCTTCTCGGCCAACGCCAGCGCCTCGGAATAGATCGCGGCGTAGCCCAGCGAGATGAAGTTGTTGAGCAGCTTCATGCGGTGGCCGTCGCCGGTATCGCCGATATGAACGATGCGGCCGGCCCAGGTCTCGAGCACCGGCTTCAGCCTGGCGAACACGGCGTCCGGCGCGCCGACCATGGCGTCGAGCGTGCCTTCCCAGGCCTCCTTCGGCGTGCGGCTGAGCGGCGCATCGACATAGTCGACGCCGAGCGCCTTGAGTTCGGCGGCCAGGGCCACTGTCGAGACCGGATCGGAGGTCGAGCAATCGACGACGACCGAGCCTTGCTTCAGGCCCTCCTTCAGCCCGTCGGGGCCGCGGATGATCGCCTCCACCTCGCGCGAGCCGGTGACGCAGATGAAGACGATGTCGGAGGCCGCGGCCACCTCCTTGGACGTGGCAACTTCCTTGGCGCCGCGTCCGGCCAAGTCTTCCGCCGGCTTGCGGTTCTTGCGACCGAGGAAGGTCAGCGGATAGCCCTTGTCGACGATGTTCTTGGCGATGCCGTGCCCCATCAGGCCAAGGCCGATGAAACCGATGTTGTCGCGGGCAGCGGTGGTGCTCATGTCGTCTCTTCCCTGTCTTTCATGGTGATGGGCGCCCGCGCGGCGGGCGATTGTCCAGAAGGTTTCCGCGGATCGCGGGTGGCGGGCGATCGCGGAATGTCATATTGTCTGACAATACACATAATTATCTAGCATTGTGGAGAGCAAAATGACGAAGCGGATCATGTTCACCGGCGGCAGCGGCAAGGCTGGCCGGCATGTCGTGGAATATCTGGTCGAACATGGCTGCCAGGTGCTCAACATCGACACCAAGCCGCTCGACAATCCGAAAGTGCGCACTTTGATTGCCGACATCACCGACAGCGGCCAGGTTTTCAACGCGCTGTCGAGCTATATGGGCCTGCACGAGTTCGACCCGTCGCTGAGGGCGCAGCCGGTCGACGCCGTGGTGCATTTCGCGGCGATCCCGCGCATCATGATCACGCCGGACAACGAGGTGTTCCGCATCAACGCGATGGGCACCTACAATCTCATCGAGGCGGCGGTGAAGCTCGGCATCCGCAAGGTTATCATCGCTTCCAGCGAGACGACCTACGGTCTTGTCTTCGCCAACGAGCCTCGCAATCCGACGCATTTCCCGCTCGACGAGGATTATGACGTCGACCCGATGGACTCCTATGCGCTGTCGAAGATCGTCAACGAGAAGACCGCGCGGGCTTTCGCGTTGCGCAGCGGCTTCGACATCTATGCGCTGCGCATCGGCAATGTCATCGAGCCGCATGAATATTCGCTATTCCCGAAATGGTTCGCCGATCCGGGTTTCCGCAAGCGCATCGCCTGGAGCTATATCGATGCGCGCGATCTCGGCCAGATCACCTTGCGCGCCATCGAGAAGGACGGCCTGGGCTATCAGGTGTTCAACGCGGCCAACGACGACACCTCGTCGGACCTGCCGACGGCGGAGCTGTTGAAGCGCTTTTATCCGGGCGTGCCGGTCAAGGCCGAGCTTGGCGAATATGAGACGCTGCTTTCGAACCGCAAGGCGCGCGATGTGCTTGGCTTTCAGCCCGAGCACAGCTGGCGCAAATACGTCAAGACGGCGTGAGCCGGCGGCAAATGCCGGTTGATCTGTGCACATCCTCGCGCATTGCGGCAAAGCGGGCTTGCCCTGCTTGACAGCTTCTGAAAACGGGATTTTGTGGAACCATGCGGGACGCTAAGCCGAACAACGAAAAGAGGCCGACAAAAATGGCAGCGGCAGAGCGTCCGTCCGGCGTTCGCCGGGCCAACGCGTCACGCATCCCGGGTGCCAGCGTGCATGCTTCGCTTGCGAGCGAGATCGGCCTTCGGATCGTGCGCGGCGACTATCCGCCGGGCACCATCCTGCCCAATGAGGCCAAATGGTCGGAGACCTTCGACGTCAGCCGCTCGGCGGTGCGCGAGGCGATCAAGATGCTGATGGCAAAGAGCCTTCTGGCCTCGCGACCGAAGATCGGCAGCTGGGTCGAACCGAAGGAACGCTGGAACCTTCTCGACCGCGACGTGCTCGCCTGGTACGCGACCTCGCCGGACCGCGAGGTGTTCCTCAAGACCGTGCAGGAGTTCCGCCACATCATCGAGCCGGAGGCGACGGCCTTCGCGGCGATGCGGCGCACCCGCGAGCAGATGGCCGAGATCAGCCAGGCCTGTCGCGAGATGGGCGAGGCGACCAACCTGCAGGAGCGCACCCGGGCCGACACGCGCTTCCACCTTGCCATCCTGAGGGCTTCAGGCAACGACCTGCTGGTGCCGCTGGGCGTCTTGATCGAATCTGCCTTCGACCATCTCTTCAGCTATACGACGCGCGAGCTCGACAATCTGCAGCACGCCCAGAAACTGCATGAGGCGATCGAACGCAGTATCCGCCTGCAAAGGCCGGACGCGGCGCGCAATGCGGTGCGCAAGCTGCTGGCCAATACCGACGAAGTGATCCGGTCGCGCTAGGGTCTTGTACCGGACCAGTTCGCCAGCACAGAAACTTTGACCGCTGCCCGTGCGTGCGTTGGCAGATCCCATGCCTTGGCGATTGGCCCAGACGCCTATCGCGGTCGTCATCCACGGGCGGAGCAAGGAGCGAAGCGACGCGCGCAGACCCGAGGATCCATGCCGTGACTTGGAAGCGCCGCGGCGGTTCAGAATTCTGCACCGTTGCACACTTCGGTCGATGTAACGGCATGGCAACTGTGTTCACGCGAATGCGGTTTTGTCGCGAATGATAGCGTTGAGGACGACCAGGAGCTTCCTTGCGACGGCGATGATAGCGAGCTT